>JBGTHJ010000434.1:0-24727 GCA_041746175.1 Pyrinomonadaceae bacterium | reverse complement strand
CGGGCGGGTGCGGCGTGCGGTGGCGCGTGCGACGCGCGGTGGTGGCAGCAAGTCCCGTGTCGGATTGACGCTGGACTGAAGTTTGACGGACGGCGAACCGGGGGATTGAGACGCGACTGAGATCAGCGACGGCGCGTTGTTTCGCAAACAACGCGCCGTCGCTGGTGTGTTGACGAGGATGGGTCGTGCGCGTCGCAAACGGCGACGTTCGAGGCTATTGCAGGAAGCCTGCGAAATGTTCGATCTTGACCTGTTGGGAAACGGCTTGACCGACCTCTTGAAGTTCGCCGATGTGCGCAATCGAATCGAGTTGTTGGACGTTCTTGGGAACGATGTGCGGGAGTCCGAGGCTGTTAAGCCCGGCGCGTGATAGCTCGGCGTTGTAGCGCATGTAGGTGAAAAGTTTCGGTTTGACGGGGCCGCCTCCGCGCTCGCCCATCATGTCCCACACTTCACGATCAAGCTGCCCGCCGTTCAAACACTTGCCGAACACGCGACACAAAAAGTCCTGCTCGTTGGCCGCCGCGAACATGAACGCGGAGGGGAGCGAACCCGCGTTATAGACGATGTTCATTTCGTCCGGACTGAGTTTGTCGTTGGCGTCGGGGGCAAAACCGGTGCCGACCGAAACAATCAGCATCCGATCTTCACCCACCGGCCATTTCAGTTTGTACTGGTCAACGGTCGCCATCAAGAACAGGTGAAAGGCGGGATTGTTGTACATCGTGACGCCGCCATCGACGAAGATAAACTCGTGTTCTCCGACCTTTACCACCTCCGGCGGAAAGAAGGTTGGAGCGGCGGTGCTGGCGCGAACCAGTTGCCAGAGCGGAAGGTTGAGGTTGCAGTCGGGGCGCGAACGGTCGTTGTATTTGGCGTCGGGGTTATTGGATATCGGCCACGGGGAATCGGTCGTGGCGTTGCGGAGGATGAGCAGCAGATAGGTTTTGAGTTTGTCGCTGCCGAGCGTCGCATCAAGCTCGGGCGTATCTTTGCCGATGACTTCTTTCAACTTCGCGGCGAGCTTCTTGTCTTGAAACTTGTTGTGCAGGTAACGACGCACCAGCCTCGCCTTGTCGAACATCGCGGGGCCGCTCTCGACGTAAAAAGCGCGGATGTCGCTCGTGCGCATACCCAGCGACAGACACGTGGCGATGATGGCTCCGGTGCTGGTTCCGGCGATATAGTCGAAGTATTCCGCGAGCACGAAGGTGTCGTCACGACCAAGCCGCTGCTGCAACTCGGACTCGATACGCGCGAGCACTTCGACCGTCATGATGCCCCGGATGCCGCCGCCGTCGAGCGCGAGCAGTTTGCGCGGGCCGGATTTAGCTTTCTTGTCAGCAACAGACATACAACTTTTCTCCTTGTTAGAATCGCGTGAGTTACAGCGTCGTCGGGTTGACGACGGGCGCCAGTCGTCCGCCAATTTTTTTGACGCGCGCGGCGAAGTCGGATGTGCCGCCGGTTCCGTCGCCGGTCGGTTGTTCGTCCCAGACCAGTAGCGCGTGGAGGTTCTTCGGGTCGTCGGCTTCAACCCGCGCCGTGTTGAGCATCCACAGATTGTTACGCGCGTAGACGGACGCGCCCTTCGGCGGCGACCCCAGACGGTCGTGCTGATCGAACACCTTAACCCCTTCGCGGTCGCGCAGAGCGAAATAGCGCGCCTCCCAATCGCCGCCGGGCAAACGCACCGAGGCCTCCAAAAACTCCGCTTCGGGAAGCGCGCGAAATATCCACACTTCGGCCCCGCTCTCGGCGCAGAGTTCCGCGAAGAGAATGTCGCCGCCGCGCGCCCCGCCGCAGATCGCGAGGTCGCCCGCACCCACGCCCGTAACCCTCAACTGGTGCGCGAGTCGTTCGCGCACCGCCGCTTCCTTCGACGACGGAAAGCGCGGCGCGGGGCGATCCGGTTTGTCGATCATGTGTCCGCTGAAGACGAGCACTTTCTTAAAGCACGGCTCCGAGTTTTTGATGCCGCCGCTTTTTTGCTCAAGAACTTTCGCGCGCTGCTCAAGCACGGCCCGGACGGGCGCGACCGCTACCAGCAACTCGTCGAGCACCATCAGGGCAACGTCGAAACGATGCATCCCGATGAGAGCGGAGGCGGCCTCCCAGAGAAGCTTGCCGCGATGAAAGCGGGTCGGGGCGTCGCCCGCGAGCGTCATGATGTCTCCGGGCCAGCCGTTGGCCTTCGCCACCTCGATGCGCGTCTTCCAATCGACGGCAAGCTGACCGAAGTACTTCGCCCGCGCCGTTTGAATCCCGCGCCAGTCAGCCGGTTTCAGCCCGACGAGTTCCTCATAAACCGGACTGCTGATGGTTTGCCCGTCAACCGCGAGCGCGTTGCGAAACATCGTCGCCAGAGTTTCGACCGCCGCCGCCAAACTCTTCCGCCATGTTTCGTCGCGCTGTTCTTCGGGCGTGACGAACAGCTTGCCGTCGTAGTCGAACGTGCGATCCGGCGCGACATCGAACGGTCGTGTGCTCCAACCGCCGTGAATCATCAGGACGCCGCGCGGGGCGACGCCGTGACGCATGCCGAGTTCGTAGAAGACGTTGGCGTTGAGAATCGAGATGTCGGCGACGATGACATCGGCGGTCACCAACTCGAAGTACATGTCGGTTCGGATGTCGCCCGCGCCCGCCTCTTGATCCGCGCGAAACGGCACGCATCCGGCTTTGGTTAGCGCGGGCGCGATGAGCAGTTTGTAAACCTCATTGAAATCGACGTTGACCGCCGGTTTCGCAGGCGCATCGGCATCGGCATCGGCATCGGTTTTGGGCTGCACTTCTTTGACGTTGAAGGGCATCACCACGAAAACATGCGGCTCCATGATCCGACCTTTCTGCACCGGGATGAGAGAGTGAAAACAAAGCGCGCGAGGATACCGGGCGTGCCTCCAGCGGGCGGAATGCGTCGGTCGTAAAAGCAAGTAGTTTCAACGCACCGCGTCCGAGAGATGCGGACGCATTATATTCAACCGCCCCCCGCGATACCACCACCAAATATTTCGACGACGCCAAACGCCGCACCCCGTCGATGCCAAAACAGCATGTCTCGACGATGCTCTCCCGGCGCACGGCGACGGCGCAGGCTGGCGCGCAACACACGCGGTGCAGGACGCAATGCCGTAACTTAACCGGACGGGTAAAGCAAGACTGGGAATCCAGTAATGTGATTAGTTTAGAAGGTTTTTATGTTTATCCTTGGGTGAACGTCAGATTTTCAACATCGAGCATCTTTAGCTCGATTACTTTCACATTTCCAAATACCGTGACCTGAACTTTAAGCGTCGCCCTCTGCTCGTCGATCTCTATTATCCTGCCCGTGAAGAAGCAAATGACCCGGACTTATTGTGCTTTGCAATTGGGTGAATCCTGGGAGCGCCAGCGTCTCGGCTGGCCTGCGTGATCAAGCACGCTCAAAGCGAGCCGGAGGCTCGCGCTCCCAGGGGGCGACTCTCTTTTAGGTGCTACATGCTATTGCAACTCGCTATAATACGTACCATCCCGACCGGTAATTGCTCACGTTCATCATTCAAAGCGCGTAGATGCGGAGTCTCCTTAATGCTTGAGCGATATGCTCGGTTGAAACGCAGCTCTGACTCTGGCGTTGTGATTCTCGCATCGCGCGCGCCAGAACACGCATTCCGCTCACGGCAAACTTATTTTTGTACCAACTATCATTCAACCTATTCCATCTTCCTTGAGAGATTCCTTTAGGAGAAAGGTGTTTGGACGTTGATGCACACGACATGTTCTTCCCATGTTACTTGTGAGGAACAGATTTATGCGCCGGACAGTCAGGGCTTCTTCGGGTGAAAAGCCTGTCACGGGAGGAAAAGGACGCATAAAACTCGGTGCCGATATTGACATAAAACAGGCTGGGTTGCGAGTTGCGTCAATGGTTGAGTGGGGGATTGCGTGCATACTGTATTGCTTACGCAGCGGTGTCAATAGAATTGTCAGAAGGGGTTAGCGGCTTGATGATAATTAGCTTGCGAGTTGCGACGTTTTGGGGTACAACGTCGAGGCATCGCCGGGGTTGCGCCGGTCTTGAACTCTCGAACTCATGACCTTTCATTTGCGTGTGATAAGAATCTATTTTTCGCGGGCGCAGGACTGCGCCTCGCGCGCGCGCCGTGTGCCGTCGCAAGGCAACCGGGCGTTCGTTTTCCGTGTCGTGCGCCGCGCAACCGCGTAGCCGTCTCAGCGTCCATTTTTTCGTTTGAAGGAGAAAAAGATATGCGTGCGTTCCCTCAACGGTGGGTTTCGTCTGCCGTCAGATTTGCGCTCACGAGCGCGGTGGTTTTGAGTTGCGCGGTCGCCGCTTTCGCTCAAGCGCAGTCAAACGCGGCGGACTTGCGCGGCTACGTGCGCGACCCGCAGCAGGCGGTCGTGCCGGGCGCGACCGTGACGGCGCGCAACGCCGCAACCAACGATTCGCGCACCGCGACGACCAACGACGAAGGCTTTTATCAACTCGTCAATCTGCCGCCGGGCAACTACGAGGTGGCGGTCGAAGCGACCAACTTCAAACGCGCCGTGATTCCGACGGTGACGCTGACGGTCGGCCAGCGCGCCGATCTGGATGTGCCGTTGGAACTCGGCGCGATTGGCGAAACCGTGACCGTCACGGGCGCGACGACCGAACTGGTCGAAACCTCGCGCACCGCCTTCTCGAACACCATCGAACAGGTGCGCATCGACAATCTTCCGATCAACCAGCGCGACTACATCAACTTCTCTTTGACGACTTCGACCGTCACGCGCGACAACGGGCGACCCATCGGCCCCGCCCCGACATCGGGGTTGAACTTCGGCGGCCAGCGCGGTCGCTCGAATCTCGTGCAGGTTGACGGCGCGGACTACACCGACAATTCGGTCAACGCCTCGCGCTCGACCGTCTCGCAGGAAGCCGTGCAAGAGTTTCAGGTCGTCACCAACTCTTACGCGGCGGAGTACGGGCGCACGTCGGGCGGCGTCGTCAACGTCGTCACCAAGAGCGGGACGAACGAAGTGCGCGGCAACGTCTTCGGCTTCATCCGGCACAAGAGCATCCAGGCGCGCAACGCTTTCGCGCCCGTCATCAACAACGACCCGAACGAGAAACCGCCCTTCACGCGCGGGCAGTACGGCGTCACGCTCGGCGGCCCGTTTCGCCAGGACCGGACGTTCGGCTTCTTCGCCTTCGAGCAGCGCCGGAGACAAGAGTCGGGCTTCTTTACGAGCGATGTCGGGCAGGGACTCGGCGGGCAGGTCACGATCAGCGGCCAGACTTTTCGCAACCTGACCGCGCCGCAGGTCACCTACATCAACACGCTGCTCGGCGCGGGCGCCGCCGCCCTCGCGGTACCGTATGCGTTTCTGGCGTCGGGCGGTGGTTCGACCGCGCTCAACGGGACGAATCCGCTCGTCGTCTTTCCGGGTTTGACCGGCACGCTGACGCCGTTTCCGGCGGGCACGCTGATCGGCAGTCGTTTCCTGCTCTCCGGTCAACCGATCCCGCTGACGTTCAACGCCGACGGCGAACCGATTGCATTCCGCCCGTTGCGGCAGTTGCAGAGCGTGTTTCCGATTCGCGAAGCCACGACCTTCTCATCGGTGCGGCTCGATCACAAAATCAACGAAGCGAACCAGATTCAACTTCGCTTCAGCTACAACCCGAGCGACATCACGGGCATTCAGGTTGAATCGCAGAATCAGGCGCTCGGCCAGAACGACTTTTCGCGCACCGGGATTCAGACGCTGCGCGACACGTCGTTCGTCACGTCTTTGACCTCGACGCTCTCGAACACTGTGGTCAACGAAGCGCGTTTCAACTTCGGTTCGCGCCGCGCGACGTTCACGTCGCAGAACGGCGATGCGGTGGCGGTCAACGTCTCCGGCACGGCCTTCTTCGGGCGCGAACTTTTTTCGCCCGTCATCCGCACCGAGAACCGCTACCAGTTCACCGATTACGTCAACGTCATCGCGGGCAACCATACTTTCAAGTTCGGCGGCGACGCGAACTTCATCAGCGTCAGCGCGATCTTTGAACTGAACTTTGCGGGTCTCTTCAACTTCGGCGGACTCGGCGCGTGCAATCTCGTCTCGGCTTTGTGCACGACGCCGGGCTTGCCCGCGCCGCCCGATTTCACGCCCGTCCAGCAGTACGGCATCGGCGTCCCCGGCAACTTCGTGCAGGGCTTCGGCAATCCGGTGAGCAATTTGGGCAACCGCCCGCTCGCGGTCTTCGCGCAAGACTCTTGGAAGATTCGTCAGAATCTGACGTTCAACTATGGCGTCCGCTACGACTACGAAGTGACCGACCAGATTCCGACCAGCAGCTTCCGCGACCCGCTCTCCGGCATCACGCTGACCGCGCAGGACAACGCCAACATCGAAGCCGCGCTCAACATCCAGCAGGGCTTCCCGCGCGACAAAAACAACATCGCGCCGCGCGTCGGCGTCGCGTGGGATTTGCAGGGCAACGGCAAGACGGTCGTGCGCGCCTCGTACGGGTTGTTCTACGACCACCCGCTGCTCGGCATCGCCTTCAACTCCGACATCGCCGACAACGTCCAGCAACAGCAGTTCGTTGCGACGCCGGGCAGTCCGAACCCGACTTCGATTCTGAACGCCGCGCAGATTTTTCAAGGCACGGTGGTTCCCGGCCTGACGCCCGGCGTCGCCCCCGGCACCAACTATCAAACTGGTCGCCAGCGTTTCGACGACCAGACCTTCCCCGGCTTCGGTCCCGTCCTGCCGTTCCCGCTGCCCGTCTCGCGCGACTTTGAATATGCCTACGCGAATCAGGCCAACGTCGGCGTCGAACACGCCTTGACCAACGACATCTCGCTCTCGGCGAGTTATCTCTTCGTCGGCGCGCACCACCTGCCGCACCCGACCAACTTCAACCCGCCCAACAACGCGCTGCTGATTCAAAACTTCGTCCGCGCGACCGGCAGACAGCCAACCACGACGACCGACGTGCTCGGCCTGAGCGTCCCAGTAGCGAGCGGCGGCGGCGTGACGGTCGTGATTCCCGGTGTGCTCGCGGTCGGGCCGCGCGGCGCGTTCGTCAATCCGTTTGCGGCGAATCTGTTCCGCCCGTCGGGACCGAACTATTTCTTCGTCCAGTCGCTGACGCGCGGCGCGGTCACCCCGGCGGCCTTCAATACCGCGTTGACATCGACCGGCGCGCTGCGTCGTCCCGGCATCGTCTCGACCTACGGCGACATCAACGCGCAGGTTTCCGACGGCAACTCGAACTACAACGCGCTCAATACAGAATTGAAGAAGCGTTTTACGAACAACTTCCAGTTTCTCGTCTCTTATACGTGGTCGCACGCGATTGACGATTCGAGCGATTTGCAGACGCTTCTGCTGCCGCAGGATGCCGTCAATCTCCGCGCCGAACGCGCCGACTCGCTCTTCGACCAACGGCATCGCTTCGTCTTCAGCGGCGTGCTCGCCGCACCCGACGCATGGCGTTCCGCCGACGGTTTCCGCCGCGTGCTCGCCGATTTCAGCGTCGCGCCGATCTTTGAAATCTCGTCCGGGCGTCCCTTCAACATCCTGACCAATCAGGATACCAACAACGACCAGACCGGACAGACCGACCGTCCGAGCGTCGCCGGCGACGGCACACTCGTGCTGCCCACCGCGTTCACGTCGGGCAGTCTCGGACGCAATCGCGGCATCACGGAAAGCTACTCGTCGCTCGACATGCGCGTGACGCGCAAGGTTCGCTTCGGCGAGCGCGTCAATCTCGACATCATCGCCGAGGGCTTCAACCTCTTCAACCGGTTCAATCAGGCCGCCGCCTCGCCGCTCTTCACCGATGTCAACGCGGTCAACCGCCGCGACGGGGGTGGCCGCTACTTCGGTCGCGCGACCGCCGCCTTCGACCCGCGCCAGTTCCAGTTTGGCTTAAAACTAAACTTTTGATTTCAGGGCAGATAGCAAGAATCGCCCCGAGATTTGTTTGCAATTTCAACGTGCCGTTCGAGTGAGCGAGCACATTCACGCGCAGGACGGTGAGCATCTCCCTTTTCTTCTCGAAAGGGATGCTCACCGTCTCGAACGCGCCATCCAACTTCCGGCAATAGTCCGCGAACTGATGCGCGATCTCTCTGGTGCGCTCCTTAGCCGCGAGCTTCGAGCGTAGCTGGTCGGCCACGCCCTCGTAAGCTTTAATCTCCTCCGACAGCGCCTTGCAATCACCCTCCAGCCGCTCTGCCAGCATGTCGTCATCGTCAGCGAGCGCAGCCCTGTACTTCCCGTACATTTTCTCGTAGAGCTTCCGATTCTTCTCAAGCTCTTTTCCTACGCTGGTGAGGTCATCCGTGATCGTGTCGGTCGGCCAGTCTTCCATGATGCGGCGCACTTCCGCCTCAATGACTTCAGGAAGTCGGAAGAAAGAAGTGACCTTGTTCCAGACCAGATTCTCTACCTCTTCCGCCATCACACGACCGCACGAGCACTCGACGGACTCCGTCATGCGACCGCCTAAGCGCGCGGAACAGCGGTAGACCCTTAACCTCTCTTCGCACCCGCCCGCATGGCGGCGGGTTTCCGTCATGTGATACATCTTTAGTCCGCACTCAGAGCAGCGAATGAGGCCGCGCAGCAGCACTGGGAGCAGGTTGTTGCGGCGTCCGTCCGCCTGATTGCGCCCCCTCGCCCGCCCCCTCAATAGCGACTGCACCTCGTCGAAAAGCTCTTTGGGGATGATCTGAGGCGTGACCGTCACGTCGGACTCCAGCACCTTCCACTCCGACTTCGGTTTTTGTTCGGACTCGTACTTCCCTTTCGCGCGCCGCCTCTCCGTCATCCTGTGCTTGTCGTAGTATGTGACGCCGGTGTACTCCTCGCAGTTGAGGATGCGCTGAACCTGAGACGATCCCCACTTCGACGCACCACGTGTCTCGTCTCGGTAGTAACGGTCTGAGTTAACGGCGGGTGATGGGACGGCGCGGGTATTAAGTCGTTGGGCGATGGAGCGAGCCGACAGCCCCTCGCGCGACCACCCAAAGATTAGCTTCACATTCTCGGCTTCCGGTTCGTTGATGACTCTGACGTGCTTTTTCTTGTCGAAGCTGTAGCCGTAAGGGGGCTTGCCGGTAGTCGGGATGCGGCCTGCCGAGATGACCGATTTCCGTCCCCTCCGGCTGCGATCCTTAAACTTCACGGCCTCCATCTTGTCGCCGATGCCGCGCACGAACAGGAGCACCATCCCCGTGTCGGAGTTTTCGAGCGGCATCTTCACGAACTGAAGCTCGCAGTCGTGCTTCATGCACTCCTGCATGATCAGTCCCGTGTGGATCGGGTCACGCGCGAGCCGATCCGTGTCGTAGCAGATGAGGTAGCGGTATCGGCCCGTCTTAATCTTCTCGCGTATCGCGCCGATTTCGGGGCGCTCAAAGATGGAGTCAACGCCCGTGTAGCGCTCGGCGTGTATGTCCTCCTCGCACACGGTCGCGCCCAAGCTTTTAGCCAGTTCCATCTCCTCCGCGACCTGCTGCTTGAGAGAAGCTTCGATGGTCGTGCCGGCTTCGCTGTGCTTGCGCTCTTTCCGATCCCCGTAGGGGTCAGACTCGCGCGCGTAAAGTATCGCCAGTGCGGTCGCGGCGGCTGTGTTGCGGGTCAAAGCTGTCTGTAGCATAGTTTTCTGCCCTTTCGGAAAAACAGATTGAGAGCGCGTGACTTTAGACGAACTGGTCGGCAGGCAACCTACACGAGGGAGGCTTCCCCGTTCAAGACTTCTTTTCATCTGCCGGGACAGTTAGGCCGCCTTGTCAACTTCTCCGGCAGACCCGAGCGCCTCCGCGAGCAGCCAGTCAAAGAAATCCTCGACAGCTTTTCTCTCCGCCGTTGTCGGTCTGTCGTCTGTAATTTCTACCTCAATCTCGACCTCCCGGATGATCTCGGCCTGCAAATGTTTCTTAGAAGCGTTGTGAGCAGGCGCGGCACGGGGCGCTGCTCCTGCTGCCTCAACATTATCGGCGGGCTCGTTTCCACGCTCCTTTATCCCTGTAGTGAGAGGCGTCTTGAGTGTTTCAAAGCGTAAGTTCTCCTTCTCCTCCATTTGTCCCTCATAGCCCTACAAGGGAGGGTCGGCTGGTGTATTACCGAGTACACGGACAGAGGCGCGCTCGCCTACTCCTTTCCCTGCTTGAGGTAAGAGGAGCGAGTCTACGACGGTGCCTGTCGCGCTTATACTTGGTAATTTGCTGAAGGAAGAAACAGAAAAAACGGATGGGCGGCACCTCGGAGATGCCGCGTGTGGATATGGCCGTCTACAATAAAAATATTGCCGATTGGAATTTCAGCCCCGACGCAACCCGCACACTCACCGCCCTCTAAGCAAGCGACGCGCTTGAAGCACACTACTCCTCATCCCAGTCTTCGTCGTCATCAAAGTTCGGATACTGTGGCGGGGCCTGACCGCGCTCGTCAATCACCATCGGCTTTCTGAGTTTCGGATTCGCTGGCTCAAGTTTTTCCAGCCGCACCTCAAAAAGCCAGTTGTCTCCGAAGTCGAAAAGATACTCCAGCATTGTGCCGGGCCTGAGCGGCAGTTCCCCGACTCTGACCTCATCCGTGGATGGAGACTCCTCCGTGTAAGGGTGCTTGACCTCTTCAAAGACGCCGAAACGGTTTCTGTACCTGAAGAGATGCAGGTGATCGTTGTCAAAATCAAATGCCTCCAGGATAGCTTCGCTCAATGCCTCCAACGTCGTCTTTCCGGGAATCGCAATTCGCCTCCACGCCTTTCCCAGTGAAACTTTAAAGATGTATAGACTGTCTCGCATCGCGGTGTCCGGCAGCGTCAGCGTCTCGCGCCATTCAGGGAAGAACGGCTGAAGTCTCGATTGAACTTCGCGAAACATCGCCGCCTCATCGCGCCGGTTTTTCACCGGCCACCACAGTTCTATTTCATCGCTTGAAATATCCGACAACAAACGAAAGAGGGCGTCTCCGAAAGGCGCGCGGAAGATGCGACTGATGCTCCACGCTTTGCCTGGCTCCGGCTCTCCGTGCCACACGGAGACGAGTCCGAACAAGTCCAACAGCGCGATGTTGCGCAGCCCCGGCTGAAAGGGAATCATTGACTCGGTCTGTTTATCCCCGGCCACTATCAATCCCGCCTTCGGTATACGCTGCACGAAATCCCGGCACCGGCTGAGTTCGCTGAAGGAATAGCGGTCTTCGCCCAGAATCTCCCCGCGCCCGCGAATCAACCATGCGCCGAGCAGCGTGAAATATCGCTCCGTCAGGTTCAGCCCGTGCCACGACCGCAGAGCATCCTCGTCGAGCAGCAGGAACTGTTTGTTTCCGCGTTGCTCCACCAGCGAAAGCCCGCTCGCGCGCAGCAGAAGATAAAGACCGTTGATGTACGGGTATGACTTCTGCTGCGGTCGTCTGAGACTGACTTGATTGGTTCTCGACAGACGCGAATTCAACTCGGCTAAAAGCGACATCGGCAACAACTGATGCTTGCCGCTCACGACGATCTCACGTCCCTCGACAAAGTCCAGCAGCGCCGCTAAATCCCGCAACACCGCTCCCGGTTCATGCTCGCTGATGGCCCGGTGGTGAAGAATACGCTGGTGGACAGGCGATAAGGCTGAATGGTCGGCCATGGCTTCTTGTATAGCAGGGCGAATCTGAAAGCATTAGGATAGAGCCGTCTGGATTCTTTGAAACTTACTTTCGGATGTCAATCCCGACCTCCGGCAGGAGACTGAGAACTGGCGCGGGCGTGAGGAGTGGATGCCATGACCGTTCCTAAACTGACGGAAGCCGTGATTCGCGCGGGTGCGACTGACAAGAGCTTTCAGCGCGGGCGGGAGCTTTATCGCGGCGGCGCGATCTCGAACGCTTCCATTCAGGGCCGCACTTTAAGCGGCGAGTGCGAAGGCAGCGGGTCGCCTTTTTATAAAGTGCGCGCCGAGTTGGACGACGGCGGTATCCGCTCCGCCACGTGTACTTGCCCGTATGATTTTGGCGGCTACTGCAAACATATCGTCGCCTTGCTTCTCGCCTATGCGCAGAAGCCGAAGCAGTTCTCCGTCCGACAAGAACCGACCGAACTTCTGGCCGACCTCACACGCGAGCAATTGCTGGCGCTCGTGACGAAACTGCTGCGTGAACAGCCAGACTTGTACGAGTGGGTCGAAGCGGCGCTTGCTTCGCTGGCCGCGTCGAGCAAGGGAAAGTCTAAAACTGCCAAACGCAAACGAGTGGATACGGCAGTCTATCAGCGACGCGTGCGCGGCATCATGCACAGCCTCGCTCACATGCGTATGTCTGAGGCTTACTGGCACGTCGGCGGTCTGGTCGGCGAGCTGAACGGTGTGCGGCAAAGCGCGATAGAGTTCCTTAACGCCGGCGATGCCGAATCCGCCTTACAAATCTTGCTGACGTTGATCAAAGAGAGTCACGACGGTTTCGACTACATTGACGATTCAAACGGCGAGTTGGGCGATTTTCTTTCGGGCGTCGGTGAAACTCTGGCCGAAGTGATTCTGAGTCTCGATTTGAACGAGGAGGAACGCGAAGACCTCGCCAGCGATCTGGATGAGTTGCACGACAAGCTTAGTGACTACGGGGTTGAGGGGCTGAGCGTTGCCATTGCTGCCGCTGAACATGGCTGGGATGAAGCGTCGCGCGATAAGTCTGCGGGGCGCGCTGTTGAAGAGGATGAAGACGAGGGCGAGTGGGATGATGAGGACGAATTAGAGAGTGAGGACGAGTCGGAGTTTGAGGATGATTACTCCGATCAGTTCGGCGCGTCTTGGGCGCACGACGACCCTGAGCAAGCTTTGACGCGCGCTAAGCTCAACGTTTTGGAGCGGCAGGGACGCACCGAAGAATACCTTGCCTTGTGTGTGAAGGAGGGCGAGCACCTGCGCTATGCGCTGAAGCTGTGTGAGCTGAGTCGTGTGTCTGAAGCCGTCTCGCATGGGCTTAAACATCTGATGGTTGCCGACGAGGCTTTGCTGTTGGCGCAACGTTTACGCGAATCGGGTCACCTCGACGAAGCGATCAAGGTCGGCGAACGCGGTCTCAAACTCGCCGGACGGAAAGCCACGCTCGGCCAGTGGCTCGGCCCTGTCGAAGAAACGCAGGGGCGCGGGCCGCAGGCGCTCGAAGCGTGGCGGGCGGCATTTTCCGAGCGTCCGTCACTCGCCACCTATCAAACGATCAAGCGGCTGGCGGGGGCGCGCTGGGGCAAACTGAAATCCGGGGTGATGGCGACTTTGGAGAAGTCTTACGACAAACAGCCGCTTGCCGAAGTGCTGCTGTTCGAGCAGGAATGGGACGCGGCAATTAAAGTCGCCGATCAAAAAGGCGCTTACCATACGGTCGTGGAGACGGTGGCGGCGGCGCTCATCCCGCACCGCCCGGAATGGGTGATTCGCGCCAGCATCAGACAGGCTGAAGAATTGATCGTGCAGACGAAAAGCAATCTCTATCCGGCTGCCGCCGACTGGCTCAAGCGCGCCAAAGCCGCTTACGCGAAGTTAGGGCGAACGAGCGAGTGGCAAAAGTATTTGCGGGAATTGAAAGAGCAATACAAGCGACGCCCCGCGTTGCAAGCTCAATTAGCGAGGTTGTAGGCTCAGCGGCGGCGACTTAACGAAGCGCTCAATCTACTCACTTTGTATCATCCACTGTGCGAGACCTTTCTCTAAAGCCTGCAAAGCTTCGTCAAGAGTTTTGTAACATTTACGGCCTTAGTTGCGCCGCCGGATTATCGAACGGGCCGAAAACAGTCATTCAGTAAAGTTATGCTACGACTGTGTATGTCTCGTCGGGCGCATACTCTTCCTCAGAGATATGTACCTCGATGTTATGCCCTAACCGGTTCAGAATATCGAAAAGGCGCTCGACAGAGAAGTTTGACAGCCGCCCGCGCATAAGATATGAAACCTTCGGCTGATCGAGTCCGAGCAGGGGAGCAATCTCCGACTGCGTCACCCCCTTCCGCTCAATGAGCTGCTGAATCTTGAGGGCGAGCTGCGCTTTGAGCATCCGGTCTTCCGGGTCGGGCAGCCCCAAATCGGCGAACACGTTTCCGCCACTGCGGGTGACCTTAACTCTCTTACTCATCTTTCTCCTCCCTGCTATGTCGCCATTCCTGATGGTGTTCTCTAGCCAGCTTCAGCCGAGCTTTAACAAGCTCAATCTCGCCTTTGGGCGTCTCGACGCCCCTCTTCGACTTCTTCTGAAAGGCGTGTAGCACGTAAACGGCGTCCGCGAACTGCACCGTGTAAACCGCCCGGTAAGTGTCGGTCTGAAAGTCATCCACTATCTCCAAGACACTGGCACCCGCGAAACCCTTCAACGGTTTCGCGGATCGGGGCGTCAATCCCCTCTGTGCCTGGTAGAGAGCGAAGCCGATCTCGTCCTTCACCTCTTCCGGGAAGCCCCGCAGCTCTTTCAGCGAGGAGCCGACCCAGAAGAGCGGCTTGTCATCGGGCTGGCTACTCATAAGAGGGATTATGCCAGATTTAGCATGGCCGTCAACAGCCGCTACTTCATGTGATGCGCAGAGGGCAAGTTTCGTGAGTGTCGTCTTGGCGACATCTGAGAGTACGCCGCTTAAAGAAGGCCGGGAAGGTTGAGTCTTTAGGGCGAGGGCCGGAAGCGCCGTGGCGGAAAAGAGATAGTACCCTTGAAAAGAGGTAAAAGAGAGGGTAATGTGCTTGGCGCGTCAGCCAATGCGCCGCAAGCAGAACGCTTCTTCCGTGTGCTGGCACTTGAAAGCAATCCCGTTGGCCCGTGCCTATAAAATTCACTTTTGATTTAATGAAAACTCAAGGGTGAGATCGCCTTTGAACTGAGCCAAACTGTTTCCAATTTGGTCTCAAGCTAAACTTTTAGGTTTGGCCGCTGCTGCGAGTGGGGAGCCGAAACTCGTCCGTCGTGAGAGAGACATCCGCGCCGCCGCTTTCGGCGTAGGCCGGATGCCGGACTCAAAGCCGGTCAAGCCGAGCCGTTCGAGGTCGTCGGCGCGGGCGACTTCGCCTTGCGCCGACGCCGACTTTTACCCCGGCGTGAGCGGCTAATAATTTGGCTTTGAGCGCGCGTTCGGCGTCCGGGTTTTGGGCGATTTCGTAATCAACGACTTCGCTCGTGAGCCACGCGAAGTCGCCGGCTTCGATGCGGGCGTGAGGTCGTAGAGTTGGTACACGAGCCGGTCAAACTCGTGTTGGACGTATTCATGCGGCGGACAGTTCACGCACGTGGGCTATGTCGCGGCGGCTGACGGGGCGGACTTGCGACGCTTCTACTGTCACCACCGCCGCCGTATGACCGTCGAGCGTGACGAATTCCACCTCGTAGGCTTGACCGTCTTTGTAAACGTGAACCACTGTGCCGACATCGCCCGCCTCCAACCCTTCGACGGGCACGGGCGTCGTTAATACGATTCGGTCATGTTCTTTAATCGGTAATGGCTCACTCGCGGAAGAGAGCCAGTGAAGGATTATAATCATCCAGAAAAAGGCGCAAGCAAACGTCGTGCAGCGTATCGGACTTGGAGAAAGACAAGCTCTTTCTGACGAAGCGTCCGAGTCTTTGCCGCTGTGCCACTACCCCATTTCTTTCGCCATGCGAAGGGTCGCCCGCAAACCGCGCACGGTTTTGTCGGCAGGTCAGTTTTCTTCATCGGTTGTCGATGACTCTGAAAAGTCCGGCAAGTCTTCGGGACGGGCGTAGGGGTAATCGGCGATCTTATCGAGCCGGTAGTAGCTGTTGAGACCGGAGATTCCTACATCGTCAGCCCGCGCGAGATCGATGTGTCCCTGCGCGTCAACCACCTCATCAGGCGCGACGAGCAGTCGGACGACGCCGATGACGAGCACCGTGCCGTTTATTTCGAGCGGCGCTTGCTCCACCAATTCCATGCCGAGTTTGATCCGGCTCTGCTTGACGAACGGAGCCTTGAAACCGTCGATGTATTCCGCCGTCAGGCGGCACGCGTCGAACTCGGAGACCTCTTTGGCGAATTTGGCCGAGGTGTAATGCGCTCGCTCGACGAAGTGTGGGTGGACGTGGTTGATCGTATACAGTTTGTTCTCGATGATGTTCTCGAACGTGTGACGGCGGACATGGCTCGAAGGGCGGACGACGAAGCCGAGCAGCGCGGGGTTGCTGCCGAGATGTACGACCGAACTGAAAATCGCCAGGTTCGTCTGCCCGGCGTTCGAGACGGTGCCGATCAAGTTGGCGGGTTTGATGCCCGTCACCGAGTTGATCAAGTTCAGGCGCTTGATGCGGTCGAGTTGTGCGAGGTCGTGGTTGTGCAAAATCATGTGCTTGATGTTCGGCTGTCTCTTTTTCTCGCGGTCGTGGAACCGCTCCGCCGTTATGTTTCGGCATCGCGCCGCGCGCGGAACGTGGCGCCAAGCCCGAACAGTGTGCTGGCCGGCGGGGGGCGCGTCAAGTCGGGCAGTCCCGGCGGCGTCAACGACCCGGAACGGGCGTTTGGTATGAGCGCCGTGCGGCGCGGTCTCCGCCGGAAGCGAACTCTACATCGAGGGTCGCGCAGGCTCGAACATGCTTGCTTCGGGGCGACGGGTTGGCCGGTAGGACGTGCGACGAGAGACGGAATGCGGGGCGGGATAAACGACGAACAGCCGGGCGGCGGGCGACGCAAGCAATGTGGGGAGACTTCGCATTGCCCGGTCGTGGTGGCGGCGGCGGCGGCGGCGTCTTAGTCGGCTTGGACGGCTTCGTCCGTCCCGACGCCGTAGCGTTTAATCATGGTGTTGAGCGTGGTGACTTTCAGCCCGAGCAGACGCGCGGCGCGGCGCTGGTGACCGCCGGTGAATTCGAGCGCGCGTCGAATAAGATTGACTTCAAAGCGTTGCACCTCTTCGTAGAAATCAATGCCGCGCTTGATGTCGGGTGGAGGCTGGTGGTTCAGCAACTCAACCTCGTGCAATAACGTGTCGGCCATCTCCTTGAACACCTCGATACTTTTATTCAAGTTGACCGCTTCGCGCAGATTATTCTCAGGGGTGTGTGGGTAGACGGGTTGGCCGTCGAGCAGTTGCAGTTTGTGTTGCGTTAGAGCCATTTCTTTTGCCCTTTCCTTATCCCCTCGGATCAGTTTTCGTGTGCTCGCCGCCGGTTGCGGCTCCGACAGTGCAGACTCTTCCCGTAGGTTAAAGCTGACACGGATTTTAATAAGCATCGCGCCCGCCGCGAATCAAAATGTGATGAGTCGGGAGGTGGGGATGATGAACGGGGCGCACGGCGTGATGAAATCTCGCGAGCATACCCGGAGTCTTGAACAAGCGCGCCCGCAATGTTCATGCGTGCAAAATTTTGGGAGACGACCACCATGCGGGTCGTCTCCCATCAAGCGCACGCGAGCGCAAAAGAAGAAACGGTCAGCGGTTAAAAGTCGAAACGCAGCGCCATCTGGATCACGCGCGGATTGCTGCTGAACACCTGATCGGGGCGGTTAAAATCCGTGTTGCCCGCGAAGATGGTGTTCAACTGCGCGACGCCGGAGGTGTCAATCGGCGACACGTCGTTGACCGAACCCGGCACGTACTGCGGGTGATTGAGGGCGTTGAAAAAGTCGGCGCGAAGCTGGATGCGTCGATTCTCACCGAAGCGGAAGTTCTTGAAGACCGAGAGATCGACGTTATTGATGCCCGGCAGTTGCAGCGTGTTGCGCGCCGAGTTGGTGATGGCTCCGAGACCCGCACGAATGTACTCAGCGTTCGGGTTATCCGCGACGTAGCCGACGATTGCGCCGCCGCTGTTGCGCAACGCCGTCACCGTGCTGCCCGTGTTGCGCACGCCCGCCGGGTTGCGGATGGTGCGGTCGGGCGCGCCGTCGCCGTTGATGTTGGCGTCGATGCCGGAGAGCACCGTCGCTCTCTGTCCCGACTCAGCCGTGTAGGTTCCGGCGAAGTTGAAGCCGCCGAGCACGGTGCGGACGAACGAGTTCTCGCTGTTGCGGAACAGCGGGAGTTCGTAAATCAACGAGGTGACGAAACGGTGGCGGCGGTCGAGCGCCGAGTCGGCGCGCTCCGCACGGAGGTTCTGGAAGTCCTGTACGCGGCGCGGGCTGAGCACGGTTGAGAACACTTCCGCCGTCGTGTCGTCGATCAAGTGACTCCACGTATAAGCCGCCGTCATCTGGAAGCCATCGGAGAAACGACGCGTGAGCGACGCCGACGCGCCGTGATACGTCGAGTTGCCGTTGGAGACGAATGCCACAAGGTTGTTCAGGAAGTTGGCGCGTTCGTAGGCGGGCACAAAGCTCGAACGCGCGTTGATCTGCGTCAAGGTCAACGGCAGCGCGTCGAGTTGCGTTTGCGAAGGGGCGGTTAAAAACGTCGGCAGCCCGCCGATCTCCGGCGAAGCTTTGGGCTGTCGGTTGATGCGATTCTGCGTCAGCAGATGGACGCCGCGCGTGCCGAGATAACGCATCTCTATCGAGTAGTCTTTCAGGAACTGACGCTGGAAGCTGAGCGTCCACGTCAGCGAGTAGGGCACTTCCTGATCGGCGATGAACGATCCCGTCGCGGCGCGTGCCGTGTTCGGGTCGGTGATCGGCGTCGGGAGGTCGGGGATGCCGCCGTTGCCGAGGAAGTTGGTGATTCCGGCGGTCGGTTCAATCGTCACCGTCTGTTGCGCCTGCGGCGGCGACGACAGGATGTAGAGGTTATCGAAGATATAGTCGTAACCCATCGAGAACCCGGCGCGGAGCGAACTCTTGCCGCTTTCGCCGAAGACGCGACCGAGCAGGCCGGACGCGAAGTTGGGCGAATAGGCGACGCCGACCTTGGGCGCGAAGTTGTACTTCTGTGCCGTCGGCTCGCGGAATTCGATCAGGCCGGGGACGGTCGAGATGGTGTTGAGCGCCTGCGTGTTCGCGCCCTTCGGAACTTGCTGGTACGAATAATTGACGCCGAGATTGAGCGTCACGTTCGGGCGCACGCGCCAATCGTCCTGCACGAAGGCGTAGAGCAAATGCTGGTCGCCGGAGTAGGGCGACGTGCCGACGTTGCGTTCGGCGATGTTGTCTGGGCTGATGTCTTGCAGGAAGAGGTCGGCGGTGTTGTAACCGTAGTCGCCGCGCTGGCGTTGGACGAAGGTCTGCGGCGAGATGATGCGGCGAAAGTCACCGCCAAACTTGAGAGAGTGGTTGCCGGTGAAATAGCTCAGGTTGTTGACGACCTGATAATTGTTCTCGACGTTGAACTGCGGCGCGTTCTGGAACGGGCCGATGTCGATGCCGAGGTCGAGCAGTTGGATGTTCGGGAACACGCCACCGAGACCGGGGAAGGTGATGCCGTCGGGCACGGGGAAGGCGGATTCCGAACGACGATACGCGAGCCGCGTTTCGTTGATCAGATTGTTCGTAAAGTTGTGGAGCAGCGTGTACGAGAACAGGCGGTTTTTGACCGGCAGCGTAACGAAGAAGATGGGGAGGTTGGCGCGATTGTCGATGGTCGAATTGTTCGTCATATTGAACCGGAAGCGATGCTGCGTCGCCTCGCTTTGCGTCCAATCAACATTAGCGACGACGTGATTTTGCTTGCCGAAGTTCGGCGCGACGAAGCTGACGTTGCCGACCGGCACGTCGATGGTTTGTCCGGCGGGGCAGATGCCGCCCGTGCGCGCGACGCGACAGAATTCGATCAACCCGGTGGCGACCGGCGCGACCGGCACGAACTGGTTGAAAACTGAAAGATTAGTGGCCGACAGTCCGGGCAGGGTGTTGATGAGACCAAAGCCCTGCGCGGTCGGGGTCGTGATGCCGCCCGGCGAGGCCGCGTTGCCGGTCTGCAAGCGTTCGTACGATCCGAAGAAGAACAGACGGTCTTTGCCGTTGATGAGCGACGGGCCGCCCTGACCGAAGCGCGGCAGATGAAGCGGGCCGCCCAAGTTCGCGCCGCCACGGAAGAAGTCCGAGCGGGGCATGAACTGGTCGCCGTCCGCCGGGTCGCGCGTGATGCCCGCGTTCTTCTGCAAGGTGTCGAGCGCGTTCAGATAACGGTTGCGGAAAAATCCGTAAGCCGAACCGTGATACTCGTTCGTGCCCGTCTTGGTGACCGTGATGAACTGCCCGCCGTTCGAGCGGACAAACTCGGCGGAGAACTGGTTCTGCAACAGCGAGAACTCCGCGACTTCTTCCGGCGAGATATAAACCTGCGGGCCGGTCACCGACTTGTCGTTGTTGTCCACGCCGTCGACGATGAAGTTGTTGTTGCGCGGACGCTGGCCGCCGACCGAGCCGCCCGTGCCGACGCCGACGCCGCCCGACGATGAGACGTTCGGGGCGATCAACGCGAGATTGTTGACGCCGCCGCCGAACGCGCCGCCGACGTTGGTCTGCGCGAGTTCGACGACCTGCCGCTCGCCAAAACTCTTGGACAGGTTGGTCGTCGTCGTATCGACGAGTTCGGCGCCGCCCGCCGAAACCTCGACCACTTCGCCTGCGAGTCCGACTTGCAGTTGGGTGGGAACGTCGGTGGTCTGGTTCAGTTCGACCTGCACGTCGCTGAGCGTCAGCGTCTTGAAGTTGGTTCCCTCAACCTTCAGCGTGTACTCGCCGACTTGGAGGTTGTTGAATTGATACTCGCCGCCGTCGCTGGTCTGCGTCGACTGTGAAGTGTTGGTGGCGACGCTGGTAATCGTGACACGCGCGCCGGGCACGACCGCCCCCGTCTGGTCGGCGACGATGCCGCGCACGTTTCCCGTGGTCTGTTGCGCGTGTGCGACGAGCGCGCCCGCGACGACCAATAACAATGCTTGTCGAAGAACGGCCTTGAGCGCCTGTGTAATTCTCTTCTTCATTGCTCCGATACTCCTCTGCCCTGCTTCTCGTGCAGGACGCTTGCTTGTCCCATCCGAAATTTCGGAAACCTTTTCTCAAACGCGAAAGGAAGCGGCACGCTGCCGCTTCCTCGCGGTTTGATAAGCGCAAGCATCGTGCCGCGCATGGGTCGTCGCTTGTTTGACTGGTTCGCGCGCCCGTGCCGCCGCGCCGCAACGTCCGGCGCAGCGGCGAAAACTTGCCGAAATTGAATCCGGCTTTCGAGTTTTGGATAAAGATTTCGCGGAGGCGGGTCGGTCTGGCGCGCGTGCGGTACGAGATTGCGGACGCCGCTTTCGTGGAGAGTCGTGTCGCCGCCGTTTATAGCGAGTTGCCATAGCATGTAGCACCTAAAAGAGAGTCGCCCCATGGGAGCGCGAGCCTCCGGCTCGCTTTGAGCGTGCTGGATCACGCAGGCCAGCCGAGACGCGGGCGCTCTCAGGATTCACCCAATTGCAAAGCACAATAGGTGTAAAATGGCGTCGATGGATTATCTGCTGCTGTTCCTCATCATCATCGCGCTCACGCTCGCCTGCGTCGCGGCGGTCGAGTTTTACTACTTGCTCTTTCTTCAAGCCGCTGGCCGTCAACACAAACGCCGCATCGCCGAACTCGAACGCGAGGCGGGCAAACTCTCAAGCGCGCTCGATGCAACCGAAACTCGACTACGCCACGAACTCGCGCGACGCAACCGTGAGGACTGGCCGGAAGTGGTTGGCGAAGACGACGACGATTACTCCGTCGGCTAAAGGATGGCAGACCGCCGGTCAATCGACTGCCGGGCGCGCCGCGCGGGCGTCAAAAAAAGCGGGTCGGCCAGCAGCGTGTGCTCGCTGCTAACCGACCCGCTCTCGTTTGGATTTTCCGGGCGGTGATTTATCGGATGGTCTCGAAGCGGAGGCCGCCGTTGATGCCGGAGAGTTCGATGGCGGGGCCGCCCGCGCCAATGCGCGCTCTCATCTTCGAGTGTTCGAGCTTCCGCGTGACCTGGACGTTCGGGCCTTCGTCGATCACGACCTTGCCGTTAAGACCGTTGGCCTCAAAATCGGCATTTAAGTTTTCGGAGAGTCGCAGGGTGATGCTGCCGTTGATGCCTTTGAGTCGGACGCCGTCGTTGCTGATGCCGGCGAGCGCGAGCGAGACGCTGCCATTGATGCCCTTCAGTTCTGTATAACCGGCGACCTCGCCCAACTCGACGCGCCCGTTGACGCCCTTGATGTGCGCGCCGCCGTCGAGCGCGCCCGTCAACGTGACGGCTCCGTTGATGCCCTTGCCCGACACTTCCGAGCGACGCGGGATTTTCAACCTCACGTCCGTTTTGATTTCGCCGCGACCACCCCCGCTCCACAAACGCTTCCACAGGCTCGACCCGCCGCGCTGCTCGCTACGTATCGAGAGATTCTCCGGCGACTGGTCGATGACGATTTTGACGCGCGCAAGGTCATCACTGTGCGTCGCGGTGCGGACGATGTGAACTTCGGCGACATCGGAATCGGTCGTCTCGAATGTGACCGGCCCGTTGATGCCCTTGACCTCGATGTGCGCGCCCGGCGAGAGTTGATAACTCTCGTTGATCTCCTCCTGACCGCTGTGGCTGCTCTGGCTGACTTCGACTCCGGAGTTGGTCAACATGCGTCCGGCCACCCATGCCGCCCCGACCAGAAAGATGACAAATACGATCCGACGTTTCATGTGATTCAATCGCCTTTCGTCGCGCCCCCGGTAAGCTGCCGCGTGTCGCGGCCTCGGCGCGTTCGTTGAAAAATAGGTTTTGAGATTAATTGCCGCCCGCTCGTTCACAAGGGGTAACGAGGAAACGCGCGACGAGGTTCGGCTTAATTGTCGGCGAGTTTGAAAAAGTTGCGGATGCGCGCGAGCAGATCGCCCTGCGTGTTGCGCATCCGCTGGCGCATCGCGTCTTCGTTCAATCCCTCGCGGATGGCTTCGAGTTCGATGCGACGGCGGGCGAGGATGTGCGAGATGTCTTCGGCGATTTCCGGACGCCGCCGCAGGATATCGTGAAAGCTGTGCTTATCTAAACGGTAGCATTCAACATCGGTCGCGGCGACCACCGTAGCCGTGCGCGGCTCGCCCGTCATCATCCCCATCTCGCCGAAGAAGTTCCCGGCGTCGAGCGTCGAGACTTTTTCGCTGACGCCGTTGATCGCGACGCGCACCTCCGCCTCGCCCTTCGTGATGATGTAGAGCCAGTGCGCCTCCGCGCCCTGTCGCGTGATGGCTTCGCCGCGCACGAACGGTGCGACGCGCAATTGCCCGGCCATTTCGCGCCGCTCATCTTCGGTCAGCGTGTTGAAAAGTTCGACGTGTTCGAGCGTGTCCACGCGCCGACCGACCTCGCGCTGCTGTTTGTGCTCGCGCCGCGACTCGCTCTCCTCGTTGACGAAAAGAGCCTGCGCCGGAATCGATAGCGGAATGCTCGCCCGCCGCAACGCAAAATAGACGCGCGCACGCACGACCGAGTCGGTCGGGTCGGGGACGGCCATATCGGTCAGCCAGTAGCGCGCGGCGTACAGACCGTAACTGTCTTTGAAATCGACGAGGATGCAATGCGGCGCGGGTTGCGGGGCGACGTTCGGAATCGGCTCGGCGTTGAGCGCGACCTCGACCGCTTCGATTACGTCGGTCGGCGAGTAGCGAAAATCGACGTTGAAGTAAACCCAGCGGCGATTCTGTCGCGGCGCACCGAGGCGGCGTCCGAGCAGCGTCACCTGTCCCTTCATCAAGACGCTGTTCGGAATCACGACCGTGTCCCATTCGCGCGTCTCGATCGAAGTTTGCCGCCAGCTAATCTCCTTCACCTGACCTTCGACGCGGTCGATTCGCACCCAGTCGCCGACGCTGATGACGCGTTCCATCTGCAAGGCCATCCCGCCCATGATGTTGCCGAGCGTGTCGGCCAGCGAGAACCCGATGATCGCCGTAATCACCGCCGACGTGGCGACGATACCCGTCAGATCGACTTGACTGCGTGACAGCAGATTGATCGCGACGACGATGTAGGCGAGCGCAATCAACAGGTCGCGCATGATGCGCGGCGGCTTCAGCCGCACCGCGTCGAGCGCGACATCGAAGACCACCACGCCCATCAAATTGATGATCGCGATGCTCTCAACAAACAACGCCGCCCAGCGCGTCCAGCGATAGGCGGTCGTCTCGGCCATCCCGAACGAGAGCAGCGTCGCGGCGGCCAGCAACCCGGCGAACCCGACCGCAAACAACAGCAGCGCATTGCGGATACGTCCCCGCTCGGCGGGCACGTAAACAAAGAGCGCCGCCGACACGAAGATGAATCCGAACAAGAGCCAGTAAAAAGCTCTCCCCAACCCCATCGCAAATTGGACGTTGTTCCAGAAGCTCATGCGCGGCTCGGCTATTCAGGACTTAAAAATCAGGACTTGAAAAAAAGAGTTGGCTCGACCGACCCTGACAAGGGAGCGCATCTTAACACGTCCTGAAGCCGGCATGACAAGAGAATCTCGACGGCAGGCGAACCCGGCGTGGGCGATTGCCGGAGCGGGTTGTTCGACCGTGACACTCACGGCGGGCACAGCTTTCTGAAGGGGATAAACTTTCGCTCTCTCCGTTTGGTTTTCCGGGTTGATGCAGCGAACTTCTTGACCTTCGCCCGCGCGAAACCATTCTCACGCGCGACGCCACGCGAGCGCGACTTCGGCGGCGACGCGCGCGTTGTTATCGAGGAGGGCGATGTTGGCGGAGAGCGTCGCACCGTCGCTCGTCTCGCTCATCCGCGAGAGGAGAAAGGGCGTCAGTTCGCGGCCTGTGATCGTTGCACGTTGGCTTTCGGCAATCGCCTCTTCGAGCGCGCGGTGCATGGTCTCCGCCGCGACTGCTGAAGCGGCGGGC
>JBGTHJ010000433.1:0-7628 GCA_041746175.1 Pyrinomonadaceae bacterium | reverse complement strand
GCGAGTTCCTGCGTGGCGGGCACGAAGCCCGTGCCACGCGCGGCGAGCAGATAGACGCCGCGCGTGAGGTCGTCGAAGACGAAAGCGCCTGTGGCATCGGTGGTCGCCGTACGCTCGTCGTGCGTCTCCCGGCGCGTGAGCGTGACCGACGCGCCCGCGACCGCCGCGTCGTTCTCGTCAACCACGCGTCCAGACACAGACAAGCCCCGCGACGATGTTTCGCGGCGAACGTTGCGCGGAGGGTTCGTCTGTGCGGGCGTCGAGATGCCCGTGAAAATGAGAGCGCACATTAGGAGAATCGATTTGCACATGATGACCTTTCGGTAAATCCTCCGGCGACGAGATGGGAGGACTTGGTGATGAAATTGAAAATCGTTTTCAAAGGCAGCGAGAGATTATGCTCAAGCCGAGGGTTTGTCAAGAAGAGATTTTAAGGTTTCAATTTTCATGACAGGACAATCGAGCGACCTTCTGTGCGGAGGTCAAGCAGACGATTAAGATTTTTTGTGAGGCGGTCGGGCGGGGAAGTGTCGGACGCTGGTTCTGACGAGGGGAGCGCAGGATTGATGAGGATGCGTCCGGTTTGGTCGTGTGGTTGAGAGCGAGCCGGGTGATGGGTTCGGGTTTCGGTGACGCGACCGGGGCAGTGAGCGAAGCCGTCGCGTCATTTGCCGGAGACCGTACAGAATTGACGCGAACGGCGTATCGGTGATAGTTTCCAAAATTCATAGAGCGTGCGGTCTTATTCGGCCAGAGGGATGCTTTTGAGAGGGTAGCGCGTCCGCCACATCGTATGGCTGAGATGTTTCTACCGACCGCGCGTCACTGACATTCAAATCCGACAAATTGATTAATGCCCGAATTGACTCTGCCACGGCTCAAAACGGCTTCGACTTGAACGCAGAAGCTTGACCGTCTTGGATGGACGGCAGGATTTTCGTTTAGCAGCTACGGCGTCCGCATCGGGGTACGCGCGACGGATGCGCGTATCCTTGAGCGTCTGCCCGAACGCCTTCCGCCGGGATGGAGGGAGTTCTCTGCTTCGGCGTCGCCGGTCGTCGAGCGTCTCTACTCGTTGGTCGTCGGGGGGAGCGTTGGCGCGCGGGGCGGGGTGCGGCGGCTCGGTCTGCTCTACGGCGACATCCTGCGGCTGGCGCGCTCGACCGACGCGGAGGAGATTCTTGAAGCGTTCGAGGCCGACTTGAAACTTTATGTGGCGGAAGCGGCGCGGCATCGTGTGTTCGTGCACGCGGGGGTGGTTGGTTGGCGCGGGCGGGCGATCTTGATACCGGGGCGCAGTTTTAGCGGCAAGACCTCGCTGGTCGCGGAACTGGTGCGGGCGGGGGCGAGCTTTTACTCGGACGAGTATGCAGTGCTTGATGCGCGCGGGCGCGTCCATCCGTACGCGAAGCCGCTGGCGGTGAGGGTTGAGAGCACGCAGCGACAACGGCGGCTGACGGTCGAAGCGTTGGGCGGGGTGGCGGGGGGTAAACCCTTGCCGGTGGGGTTGGTCGTCGTTTCCGAGTATCGCGCGGGAGCGCGTTGGCGTCCGCGAACGCTGACCCCCGGACAGGGTTTGCTCGCGTTGCTGTCCAACACGGTCGCGGTCAGGCGACAGCCGGAAGCATCGCTCGGCGCGCTGCGCGAGGCGGTTGCGCGGGCGCGAATCCTCAAGAGCAAGCGGGGCGAAGCCGTCGGAGTCGCGGCTTCGATTCTGAATTCTTTGACCTGACACGAGCAGGAAGGGTGGAAGTCAAAAAGTAAAAAGCCCGGAGTGATGTCGAGCGGCGTCGAACGCGCGCGGATAGCGGATAGCGGATAGCGGGTAGCGGCTTTTGTCTTTACGCTTTTGCCTTACGGTAATGGAGTTTTTATGGACGACAAAATCAGACGACGCGATCCTCACGCACGTTCCGAGGGGCTGGTGGTTCGGGAGCTGCCCGGCGAAGTGCTGGTCTATGACCTTGAGCGGCACAAAGCCATCTGCCTGAACCGGACTGCGGCGGTCGTCTGGAAGCACTGCGACGGGCGGACGGATGCGGCGGGCATCGCGCGGCGTGTGGGGAAAGAGTTGGGGCAGACGGTTGCGGAAGATGTGGTGTGGCTGGCGTTGGATCAACTCGGTCGTGACAACCTGTTGCGCGAGCGGGCGGCGCAACCCGTCGAGTTGGCGGGGATGTCGCGTCGAGAGTTGATGAGGCGCGCGGGAATCGCGGCGGCGGTCGCGTTGCCGGTGGTCTCTTCGATAGTCGCGCCGACGGCGGCGCAGGCTTCGAGTTGTTTGCCGCCGGGCGCGGCGTGCACGACCGGCGCGCAGTGTTGTTCGGGTTCGTGCGACACGGGCGGGTCGAACACCTGTTTGTAAACAGACGAATCGCATGGACGAGCGCATGACGAAAACGCGGGGCAAATTGGTGGCGGCGATCCTTAGCGGAGCGTGGCGCGCAGAGCCTCCGGCGTTGACGTGTACTTCTGAAGAGTTGGCGGCGGTCGCGCCGTTGTTGTTGGGGTCGGGGGCGGCTCCGTTGGGATGGTGGAAGGTGCGCGCGACGCATTTGAGTGAGGGGGAAGACGATGCGGCGGCGTCCGGGTTGCGTGCGGCGTATCGCTCGCAGGTATTGCAGAACGCGGTGCGCGAACGCGAAATCGAGGATGTTTTCGGACGGTTGCGAGAGGCGGGCGTCGAGGCGTTGTTGGTCAAGGGTTGGGCGGCGGCGCGTGCTTATCCGGCGGAGGGTTTGCGGCCTTTCGGCGACATCGACGTGTGTGTGCGTCCCGGTCAGGTCGCACGCGCTGCCGCCGCGATTGAACAGAGCGAGGCGCGTTTGTGGGTTGACCTCCACGACGGGTTCGCGACGCTCGACGACCGCGACTTTGCAGAGTTGTTCGCCCGCGCCGAGACGTTGCGTGTGGGCGCAACCGATGTGCGTGTGCCCGGAGCCGAAGACCACTTGCGCATCTTGTGCGTCCATCTGTTGAAGCACGGGGCGTGGCGACCGCTGTGGTTGTGCGACGTGGCGGCGATGCTTGAGGGACGCGGGGCGGGCTTCGATTGGGAGCATCTGTTGGGACGAAACGAGCGACGCGCGCGGTGGGTGACCTGCGCGGTCGGGCTGGCGCACAAACTTCTCGGAGCGCGCATCGCAAACACGCCGCTCGCGGGCGCGGCGGGTCAACTCCCGCGCTGGCTCGTCCCCGAAGTGTTGAAGCAATGGGACGCGCCCTACGCGACGCGGCAAGCCCCGATGCGTTACCGCGCCCCGATGCGCGCATATCTACGGCGTCCGGCGGGCGCGCTGGCGGACTTGCGCAACCGCTGGCCGAATCCGATAGAGGCGACCATCAGAGTCGGCGGCGCGTTCAACGACCTGCCGCGCTGGCCTTTTCAACTGGCAAACTGTCTGACACGCGCGGCGGGGCTTTTCGCGCCCCGCCGGCGCACCGCATCGCGCTAGAGCAAGACCGCCATCCGCGTCCGGCGGGGGCTTCGTCGCCACACGCAAACGACAGCAGAAAATTCCCGCAGGTGATACGCCGCACCCGACGCGCGCCTATCCTCGCAAACGCACGACGGCGTAGCATTACTCGAAATGAGTGAGCCGCAAGTATCAACCGACATGCACACGACGAGAGACGGTGGAGGCAATATGAAACGAGCAGGCTTATTTGTCACGGCGGCGTTCTGTATCGCGTTGATGAGCACGACGACCAGCGCACAAGTCCCTCTCACTTATTACGACTTTGAGAACAACGCGACCCGCAATGCTTTTGAGAGTACCGTAGAGCAGCAAATCAATAGCGGCAACTCAGTTTTTTCCAGAGTCGGCTTGAACAATGTAATAACCGGAAATACAGGAGCGGCAGCAACGCTTCACGGTGGAGCGGTGACGGGTTCGGCTATAGATAGCACCACTTGGCCGAGCGGCTCAACCGACCCCGGCACAGCAGCCACAAATTATTATCAGTTCACGATTAACACAAGCGGGTTTACAGGCACATCATTGTCTTTTAATGTGTTTGCCGGAACTACAGGAATAAGCTACCCATATGTCGGCGCAAACATAAGCACTAACGGCGGGAGCAGTTTCTCACCACTTATTGCCGGATTTGATCCCGGCCTAAGCACATGGTCAGTCAGAGCGGCCAATCTTCCGGGCGCTGCGGATAATAATAGTAATGTTGTTATCAGAGTATATGGATACTTCTCAGATAATTCGGTTAACGGCACGATGCGCTTAGACAATGTTACTGTCTTTGGTAGCACAACGGTTGCCGGTACTGTCAGGACATTATTAAATGAGAGCAACCTCTTTACGTCAGTAACTTCGGGCGCAACTGGTTCGGTCTTTAACCGCGCGAACCTCACTGTTACCGGCGCGGGTACTTCCTTAACCGCTTCCAGCCCGCTGGCCTTTACCAGCGCATTGAGTATTAACACCGGCGCGAGCCTAAACATCGGTAGCAATCTCCTCATCATCACGTCGGGGACTTTTACTATCGGTTCGGGAATCAATTTCGTTGTTGGGAGCGGGGCGATTCTAAGGAATGCCGGAACTGTGACAACCACCGGCAGTCTGACATTTCAATCCGGCGGGCGGTATCAGCACAACTTCACGACTACAGCCGGAACTATTCCTACTGCAACATGGAACGCAGGCTCTACTTGTGAGATTGTCGGATACACTACAAACTCCAGTACGCCCGGCGGATTAGGCCAGTCTTTCTCTAACCTTACATTTAACTCTCCAAGTCAGACTGGGAATTATAACCTCACGGGAAATCTCACGACTGTTAATGGTAATTTTACCGTTGCATCAACAGGCACAGGTCAAGTGCGTCTCAGTGGCGCAACCGCATACAACTTAAATATCGGTGGTGACTTCGTCGTCTCCGGCGGCTCTACTGACTTAACCAACGGCACTACTGCCGGAATTACGTATAACGTCAACATCGGCGGCAACTACAATCAAACAGGCGGGACGGTTACCAGTACAAACACGGCCTCAAACCCAACCGTGAACTTTACCGGCGGCATTGCCTCGGTAACTTTCACGATGTCTGCCGGCACTCTCACGGCCACGAATATCAACTGGCAGATTGCCAGCGCTAAGACGGCAACCCTCAATAGTCTTTTCACCATCGCGGCTTCCCGTTCGATGACCGTTGCTTCCGGCGGCACGCTGGCAACCACAGTCGGCATTACCAACTCCGGCGCGTTCAACGTCAACGGCACGCTTCAGATAAACACGGGCGGATTCATTAGCGGAACTGCGCCCATTTACGGCGCGGCTTCGACGCTCCGCTACAACACGGGCGGGACTTACGGGCGCGGCCTTGAATGGAGCGCGACGAGCGGTGTGGGCTATCCGAACAATGTCCAACTGAGCAACAACACGATGCTCAACATGGGCGCGAACGGCGGGACGGCGACCGCGCGGCAGATGGCCGGGACGCTGACGATTGATTCCGGCTCGACGTTCCAGATGGCCGGTGCGAACGCGATGACGCAGCCCGTCAGCGTGCTCGGCGGCGTCGTCAACAGCGGCGGTCTGGTTCTTTCGACTGCGGGCGGCGGCGACATCCGAGTCGGCGGCGGTTGGACGCGGATGTCCGCCACCGGCACGTTTACGCCGAACGGTCGCGCGGTCTTCTTCAACGGCGCGGGCGCGCAAACCATCACCGTCAACCCCGCCGGAAGCGAAACCTTCAACTACCTCATCATCGACAAACTCACCGGCACGACGACGCTCAGCAACAGCCCCGCGACCAGCGTGCTCGTCAACGCGACGGCGGGCGATGTGCTGCAACTCTTGAGCGCGTCGAATCTCAATTTGAACGGGCAATCGCTGACGATGCAGAACAACGGCGGCAATCTGCTCGCGAGCGGCGGCGTCCACACCATCAACGGGGGGGGCGGAAACCTCTCCTTCACCGGCTCGAAGACCGTCGCGCAGGCGGGCGGCGGCACGCTCGTCTTCGACGGCGCGGCGAACGTCTTCCTCAATGCGGCGGTCAACTTCGGCGCGTCTCTGACCACCGTCAACGGCACGCTGACCGTCGCCAACGGCGGCTCGGTCAACACCAACCCGCCGACCTACGGCAACACTTCGACGCTCATCTACGATTGCGCCTGCGTCTACGGGCGCAGCACGGAATGGAGCGCGACGAGCGGCCCCGGCTACCCGCACAACGTACAGGTCAATTCCGCGACGGACCTCAACATCGGCAGCACGACCCCGGGCGTCGCGCGGCAGATCGCCGGAAGCCTCACCGCGATGAGCGGCGGCAACTTCCTGATGGATCATCCGGCGTCGCCGATGACCGCACCGCTGACCGTCATACAAAATGTGCTCATCAATAGCGGCGGGGGGCTTCGTCTCTCGACCGCGAGCGGCGGCGACCTCCGCTTGCAGGGCAACTTCACCAACAACGGAAGCTTCGTCACCAGTAACCGCGCGGTCTTCTTCGAGGGCGGCGCGACGCAAACCGCGCTCGATGCGAGCGGCACGCTGACCTTGCCCTACGTCCGCATCGACAAGAGCGGCGGCACGCTCACGCTCAACTCGAATCTCACCACGCTCGGCCCCAACGGCGGCAACTCTCTGGAGTTTACCGGCGCGACCAGCACCCTGACGCTCAACGCTCGCACGCTCACGCTCGGCTCGACCGTCGGCGCCGCCGCCGCCCCCGGGTCAGGGATAATCGGCGACATCAACGCCAACCTCTCTCTGGAGGATGGCGGGACGCCGGGTGCGCTGGGCACGCTCGTCTTCGCGAGCGGCGGGCAACTGCTCAACAACCTCTCGATCAACCGTACCGGCGCGGCGGGGTCGGCGACGCTCGGCTCGAACCTGACGGTGCAAGCCGCGCTCAACCTCATCGCCGGAGACATCATCACCACCGGAGCCTTCGCGCTCACGCAGAACGGGGCTTCGACGGGCACGACCGATGTCGTCGGCAACGTCCGCCGCACCGACCTCGGAGGCACGGCGCGCTCGTTCGGCAATCCGAATAATCAGATCAGTTTCCAGACCGGCACCGCGCCGACCGAGATGACCGTCAATCTCGTCAAATCCCGACCGACCGGCGCGGGCTTTGGTTTCCCGACCGCCGTCAACCGCACCTACACCATCACGCCGACGGGCGGCAGCGCGACCTTTACCGCGACGCTGCGGCTCCACTACAACGATTCCGATTTGAGCGGCACGCCCGTCGGCGAAGAAGCCGCGCTCGACCTCTGGCGGTTCAACGGCGCGAACTGGGGACGCGTGCCTAAAAACCTCGCCGACCCCATCACCGGCAACTGGATCGAATCGAGCCTCGTCACGCAGTTTTCGCCGTGGACGCTCTCGGCCAATCCGCTCGCGCCGACCGTCGCCAAACTCCGCTCGTTCACCGCGACCAACTACGGCGGCGTGACCGTGCTCGAATGGCGCACGCGCTACGAGTTGGACAACCTCGGCTTCAACGTCTATCGCGAACAGGGCGGCAAACGCACGCTCATCACGCCGTCGCTCGTCGCGGGTTCGGCGCTGCTCGTCGGGTCGAAAACCGCGCTCACCGCCGGGAACGCCTACACCTGGATCGACCGCGACGCCGGATCGCCCGCCGCGCGCTACTGGATCGAA
>JBGTHJ010000432.1:0-7149 GCA_041746175.1 Pyrinomonadaceae bacterium | reverse complement strand
CGCTCGCCTCGGACGTGGTCAAAGACACGAGCCGCACCGTCATGCTGGAGGCGACGGATGAGCGGCGCGCTTCGCTGGAGAGCGTGTTCGACGCATTGGAACGCGAGGCGCGGCGCGCGCTCCGACGCGAAGGATTCGAGGATGCGCGGCAGCGTCACACGCGGCTCGTCGCGGCGCGTTACAAGGGTCAGTCGTTCGAGTTGGAGATCAAATGGACGCGGGGCGCATCGCTCGCCGGGTCGTTTCATCGCGCGCATCGCGCCCGCTACGGTTACGCGCAAGAGTCGAACGCGGTCGAGATTGTCAGCGCGCGTCTGCGCGCGGCGGGCATCGTCGAAAAGTTGCGGCCCGAACGTATCCACCGCCGCCGCGACGATGACGACAACGCCGCCGCAAGTTTCGTCAAACCGCACGCGACCGCGCACGTCTATTTGACCCCGCTCAAGACGCGTCTCGCGGTCTACGCGCGCGAAGAACTCGCGGCGGGGGCGCGTCTGCGTTCGCCCTCGATCGTCACCGAATATTCTTCGACCACGCTCATCCACACCGGCGCGCAAGCCGTCGTTGACGCGCACGGAAATCTCGTCATCACGCTATAAAGAAACACAGAGCCGGATGGAGAGGCTGGACGGTGTGAACGAAGAGAGAAGTGAAAAGGCGGAGAGGGGAAGCGCGAGACAACCGGGCGAAATGAGGATTGGCCTCGACCTATGGTGGCTTTCCAACTTCCCGGCGTTACCACTCTCCTTACCCTCTCGGCTATCCTGTTCGCCCATTTTAATTTTGTTTTGAAGGAGAACTGATGAAGAAAACTTTTGTTCGGTCGGTCGGCCTATTGTTCGTCGGGTTGTTGTTCGGCGTCGGGTTGCTCGTCGCACCCGGCGCACTATCGCAAGGTGCCGGAGACGAGACGGCGAAGCGCACGCCGCATCAGCAAATGCTGCGCGAGATTTACAAGGAACTCGTCGAAATCAACACGACCGATTCGGTCGGCGACAACACGCGCGCCGCCGAAGCGATGGCTGCGCGGCTGCGTGCGGCGGGCTTTGCGGCGGAAGACGTGCGCGTCGTCGTCCATCCGGGTAACGCGAAGAAGGGCAATCTCGTCGCGCGGCTGCGCGGGACGGGGGCGCGGCGTCCGCTGCTGATGCTCGCGCACATCGACGTGGTCGAGGCGCGGAAAGAGGATTGGTCGAATGGACTCGACCCGTTCAAGCTGACCGAGCGCGACGGCTTTTTCTACGGGCGCGGCACGAGCGACGACAAAGCGATGGCCGCTATTTTCGTTGCCAATCTCATCCGCTACAAGCAGGAAGGCTTCAAGCCGGAACGCGACCTCATCATCGCGCTGACGGCTGATGAAGAGGGCGGCGATTTCAACGGCGTTGATTTTTTAATCAAGAATCATCGTGAACTGGTCGACGCCGAATTCGGCATCAACGAGGGTGGCGGCGGGCGTTACCGCAAAGACGTGAAGCTGTTCAACGGCGTACAGGCGAGCGAGAAGGTTTATCAAAGCTTCATGCTCGAAGCGAAGAACAAGGGCGGGCATAGTTCGCTGCCGGTTAAAGACAACGCTATCTATCATCTCACGGGCGGCATCGAACGGCTCGCGCGGTTCGACTTTCCCGTCAACTTAAACGAAGTCACGCGCGAGTATTTCAAACGCATGGCCGCGCTCGAATCAGGGCAGACCGCCGCCGACATGCGCGCGGTTGCGGCGGGCACAACGCCCGACCCGGCAGCCGTCGCGCGTCTCTCCGAGTCGCCGTATAACAACGCGCTGTTGCGCACCACCTGCGTCGCGACGCGGCTCGAAGCCGGTCACGCCGATAACGCGCTGCCGCAGACCGCACGCGCCACCGTCAACTGTCGCATCCTGCCGCAAGAGTCGGCGCAGGATGTCGAGCGCACGCTCGCCGGGGTTTTAGCCAACGACCAGATCAAAATCACGTACATCAAAACGCCGAAGCCGTCGCCGCCGTCCCCGCTCACGCCCGAAGTGATGCGGCCTATCGAGAGTTTGACCGAAACGATGTGGCGCGGCGTCCCGGTCGTTCCCCTCATGGGGACGGGCGCGACCGATAGCCTCTATTTTCGACAGGCCGGGATTCCGGTCTACGGCGTCTCCGGCATCTTCTCCGACATCGACGACAACCGCGCGCACGGCAGAGACGAGCGCATGGGCGTACAGGCTCTCTACGACGGACAAGATTTTTTGTATCGTCTCGTCAAAGCCTACGCGTCGCGTTGAGTCGAGACACGAAATCGATTCACGGGATAGACGGGACGGGAAGCGGGATGTTCACGTTGGACGGCCATGATTGATGATGATGATGATGCGTGCGGAATGATGAACGAAACAGGACTCACGCAGATGTTCGGGTGCAGAAGCCCGCACTTCGTCAAGGGCGCAAGTCCTCTCGCCACCACTGACACCCTTGACGAAGTGCGGGTTTCTGCAAATCCGTTCAAGTCCTACGAAAAAAACCTTGCCCCGATTCGTCGTGCGTATCTTGTTTTGGGAATTATGCACTTGACAAACCCAAACCTTTTTGCTATCTTTGTACCGTAGTCGAGACGTTGTATAATCCTTAAAACGGGCGGTAGCAAAGATGAGCGAGACGTTAACCCTTACAACCTTAGCCAAACACTTCAGCGATGAAGACGCAGCACGCGAGTTTTTAGAGTGCATGCGCTGGCCCAACGGCCCCGTCTGCCCGCGTTGTAAATCTACTGTAGCCTATCGCCTCACACCTAGAGTAGAATCCAAGCGTCCCGTCCGCAAGGGTGTCTTAAAGTGCAAGGATTGTCGAAAGCAATTCACTGTTACCGTCGGCACAATCTTTGAAGACAGCCACATTCCTCTAAGCAAGTGGCTACTGGCGATTCATCTTCTCTGTTCCTCTAAGAAAGGCATGAGCGCGCATCAACTGATGCGTATGCTCGACCTCAAGTCTTATAAATCCGCGTGGTTTATGGCGCACCGTATTCGCTACGCGATGGAGCAGCGGTCTTTTGCGAATAAGCTAGACGGCATCGTTGAAGTTGACGAAACGTATGTTGGCGGTAAGGCGAAGAACATGCACGCGAGCGTTCGCAAAGAGAAGGTACAAGGTCGCGGCGCGGTCGGGAAAGCCCCCGTTGTCACACTCGTTGAACGCGCGGGGCGCGTCAAGTCTATCTACATGGAAAGCGTCACGGGCGATAACCTGAAAGCCGCAATGAAGGATTGTATCGTTCCGACGGCGCAAATTATGACAGACGAAAGCCCGTCCTATTCTTTCGCGCAAAATGAGTTTGCGACGCATGAAAGCGTCAATCACGGAGCGGGCGAATACGTGCGGGGCGATGCTCACGTTAATACGTCTGAGTCTGTTCACGCGCTGTTGAAGCGTGGTATCATCGGCACATATCATCACGTTAGCAAGTTGCATCTACATCGCTATTTGACCGAGTTTGATTTCAGATTTAACAACCGAAAAATTAAAGACGGCGAGCGCACGGTTGAAGCAATCAAGGGCTTTGAAGGTAAGCGGTTGATGTATCGGGACTCATAGGGGAAGGCTCTCTAAAGAAAGTCGAGGGTCACATCATGGCAAAGAAACGTAGAAGCGATTTACGCAAATACCGTTTTAAGATAGACGCATATTCCCCTGAGACAATGCCGCTCGGACGGCTCGCTGAGTATTTGGCTGAGGTAGCCGTGTTGTTCGGGGAGGACAAGAGCGTTCATTTAATCGAAATCGAGGAAGGCAGCACCGTCGCCGCGTTGCTTGTAGAGCGGGAGGCCGAACCGAAAATCCTAGAGAACATAGACGCTGTAGCGCGCAAAGAAGCCCCCCCTGAGCGTATGCGCGCGGCTGCAAATATTGACGAGAAGTTGCGGAAGGATAATGCCGTAGGTGGGGTTGTTGACCCGGCGGGCGGCAGCTTAATTACGTTTCCGGGTCGGGAGCGTGTAGAGGCGGTGACATATGGGCCGCTTAACCAAAAGGGGGCCATCGTCGGCGTGCCGATTTTGGTAGGTGGTAAGAACGACCCCGTTCCCGTCCACCTTGAAGGGCGAGACGGCGAGGTGTACGACTGTTGGGCTAGGCGTGGTATAGCAAGAGAAATTGCCCCCTATTTGTTTACGATAGCCATTAGAGCCGACGGCGTGGGAAGGTGGGTAAGACGACCATCTGGCGAATGGGAAATGATTAAGTTCACCATTCAACACGTCAAGCCGTTAGAAGATATGCCGCTACGGGAGGCCGTTCAAAAGCTGCGCGCAGTCCCGGCGGCATGGAAGGAAACGGAAGACCCGCTAGGTGAATTGGAGAAAATTCGACACGGTACGGACGGTTAATGATTGTACTGTTCGATAATTCATTCCTCACGCTTGTGCTTCATCCCACGATGAAGCGACCGCCGCTCGACCCCTCTACGTCGCGCCCGGTTGAACGTGTCTCTGAGCGGGTTGATTTGCTGCTCGAAACGCTAGAAAAAGACCGCGAAACGATTATCATACCCACGCCTGTTCTGACTGAGTTCCTAGTTCTAGCAGGGAATGATGGCCCCCTCTATTTGACCGAGATAAACAGCAACCGCAATTACAGCGTAGAGGACTTCGATCAACGGGCAGCCGTCGAACTCGCGGCCATGCATCTGAGTATTAGAGCGGCGGGCGGCGATAGAAGGGGCGAGCAGGAAGGGACGTATGCCAAAGTTGTTTTTGACCGGCAGATAGTTGCCATTGCAAAGGTGAACAATGTAACTGCGCTCTATTCTGATGACGATGGGTTGGGAAAGTTTGCGGAGCGTAACGGCATCAAGGTTGTGCGGACATGGGAGCTGCCACTGCCGCCGGAGAAGCACCCGCTATTTCGGGGTGCGTTAGACGATGCTCATGCCGGACTACTTGAAGGTCGAGTAGTTGATGGCGACACGCCGGAGAAGAAAGATGACACGAAGTACGAACCGCCGCGACGGAAATTCAGTCTTAGCGACGACGAACTTGAAGAAGCCAGAAAAGGCGAAGAAATCTAGGCGAACGGACAAGCTGAGCCTTCACCCGATGGAGTTTGAAGACGCGCTTGCCGCTATGCTTAATACATCCCCGCCACCTAAGCCTACCAAAAAGAAGCCCGCACCAAAGAAAGTGCGATAGTGTCTAAATTCCACAAGAAGAAGATTAAAGGGCTGCGGCGCGAAATTGAAGAACTAGATAGGGGTATGCGTGACGCGGCATCTTTAGAAGAGCATCAAGAGATTAACGCTGCTGAACTCTATGAACGGTGGTTTCTTGAAGAAGACTTGGACGTGTTTGAAACGCTAGAACTAAAAGAGCAGGCCGAATTATTCGGAATCAGTATTTCCCCACAAGATAGTGACTCTTTAGCACTGGCGAAGTTTTGGGATAAGACCCGTGATGACCGTAGCTTCTTAACAGAAAAGGGGCGGGCAGTTGTTAAGAACCGAATCATTGACGCGCGCTTTAGCTATTGGAAGCGTTGGATTGATATTGTCACGCCGATAGCTTCAACGATTATTTCCATCAGCGCCCTTTTACTTGCAGCCCCCGCGCTATATCTGCAAGTCAGTTCAGACCCGATTATCGTTGTGCCGCCCCCGTCCCAAGTTGGGTTTGTCAAGTGCATAATTCCCCTTGTTTTCTTATCCGGTCTATCGTGTGAATTGTTCCAGGTTTTAGTCTATGAAATACCAGACGAGGTTCGACCCGACGACGCTGGAAATCTATCGCGCTCTCTACACTTCGGTGGCCGAGGAGATGGGCGTCGCGCTCAGGCGGACGGCATTTTCGCCGAACATCAAAGAGCGGCGTGATTACTCGTGCGCGGTGTTCGATGCGCGTGGGCGCGTCGTCGCGCAGGGCGACCACATGCCCGTCCATCTCGGCTCGATGCCGTTGGCGGTGGCGGCGGCGCTCGGCCAGACGCGCATCGCGCCCGGCGATGTCGTCGCCCTGAACGACCCGTTCGCGGGCGGCACGCACCTGCCGGACGTGACGTTGGTGATGGGCGTCTTTCAAGAGTCGGCGGAAGCCGGAACGCGGAAGCCGGAAGGTAGCGGGCGGGTCAAGAAAGTTGTTGGTTCGCGGAGGGATGAAAACCGTGTACCGCCTACTGCGCTCCGGCGTCCGCTATTCTACGTTGCCAACCGCGCACACCATGCCGACATCGGCGGAGCGACGCCGGGTTCGATGGGCATGGCGACCGACGTTTACGGCGAAGGCTTGCGGATTCCGCCCGTGCATCTTGTCCGGGGCGGCGCGACGAACGAAGACGTGATGCGCCTGTTGTTTGCCAACGTGCGCGCCCCGGACGAGCGGCGCGCGGATTTTGAGGCGCAGATTGGTTCGTTGCAGACGGGCGCGCGGCGTCTGTTGGAAATCATCGAACGCGCGGGCGCGGACGAACCGGCGGAGTATGCCGCGCACCTCATCGAATACTCATCGCGTGTCATGCGCGCGACCATCGCCGCCATCCCCGACGGCGTTTACGAAGCCGCTGACGCGCTCGACGACGATGGCCTGACGATTGGTAAAAGTGTTGCGTTGCGCGTGCGTATCGAGATCCGCGGCGAGCGTGCGAGGGTTGATTTCGAGGGCAGCGCGCCGCAGGTTGCCGGGCCGGTCAATGCGGTCGAAGCGATCACGGTGTCCGCCGTGTCGTACGTCTTCCGATGTCTCGTCGGCGCGGAGGACGTACCGGCGAGCGCGGGGTTGATGGAGCCGGTCGAAGTCGTCGCGCCGGTCGGGACGGTGGTTAACGCAACGCATCCGGCGTCGGTCGCGGGCGGCAACGTCGAAACGTCGCAACGCATCGTCGATGTGTTGTTCAGGGCGTTGGCCTCCGCGCTGCCCGCGCGAATCCCGGCGGCGAGTCAGGGGACGATGAACAACCTGACCATCGGCGGCATCGATTCGCGCACCGCCACGTCGCCGCGCGAGTTCGCTTACTACGAGACGGTCGCGGGCGGGATGGGAGCGCGTCCCGGCTCCGACGGGCTGAGCGCCGTCCACACGCACATGACCAACAGTCTCAACACGCCCGCCGAAGCTCTTGAATACGCTTATCCGTTGCGCGTGCGTTCGTACGCGGTGCGGCGAGGCTCCGGCGGCGACGGGCGCACGCGCGGCGGCGA
>JBGTHJ010000431.1:0-7939 GCA_041746175.1 Pyrinomonadaceae bacterium | reverse complement strand
TTTGAGCGGCGAGCCTTTGCCGTTGCCGGTCAGGGCCTTCTTCGAGCCGCGCTTCGGGCACGACTTCAGCCGCGTGCGGATTCACACCGACGCGCGCGCCGCCGAATCGGCAAGCGCGGTGCGAGCGCAGGCTTACACGGTCGGGCGCGACGTGGTTTTCGGAGCCGGACGGTACGCGCCGGGAACGAGCGCGGGCAACCGTCTGCTCGCGCACGAACTCGCGCACGTCGTCCAGCAAAGTCGTCAGCCGGATTCGTCGCACATGCTATTGCGCCAAGCGTGCGGTCACGACGGCAAAGGGACGGCGTGCGGGGCGAGCGCCGGACGCTGGAAGTTGATCGACGACTCGGGTCCGGAAGCAATTTCCACATGGTTTTCGCTCGACCAGATCATCGTCGATCATGGGATCGTCCCGGCTTTCGGCGGGACGTGGGTGACGCAGGTGCAGACGCCGCCCAACCCGGTCAAGCAGGGCGTTGATCGCGGCTTCGTCGATGGCATGAAGGTCAGCACGTCGGGCGTGTTGAATGCCGAGGTCGTCGAAATCAAAGGACGCAGCGACGAGGGCGGCGGGTGCGCCAAAGCGACGCGGGAAGCCAATGCGTACGTCGTCGAACTAAAGGCCATCGCGCCCAACGTCGTCGCCATTTCAAACCGGCTGGCGACCACCGGCGGCTTGCGGATTCCCTCCGACAAGCGACCCAACGCCGCCCAAAAGGGAGTCCTCACGCAGGCGGGCGTCAATTTCGACGACCCGGCCTCCCTCAACGCATGGCTCTTCTACAACAGCCTGCAAAATCGTCTCGACACGACCTTCATCACCGGCTTCTCCGATATGACTGTTTCGACCAACGACACCGGCGTGGTGGGCAAGGCCTACGATGCCGGGCCGCCCGTCATCATCAAGTGCTCGAAACGCAAGAGCAAGGGCAAGAATTTGATGGGGCTGCGCCAGTTGAAGTTCATGGTCAATAAGAAGGGCGGCGTCAGCTACGGTTGCGAAGACCGTTGCGAGGATCAGGAAGACAGAGAAAAGGAGAAAGAAAAAGAATTGCCGAAGGAAGAACCAAAGGTGAGATTTGAAGCCGTCGAAGAGAGAGACGACCCGTACGAGAAAGAGCCGATCTACCCGCCGCCCGAAGGCATCGACGAGGTTGATGTCATCGTCTTCACGACCGGCGCGCTCGCCACCGTCGCCCTGTTGCACGAGGCGGCCAAGCGTCTGAAAGGCAAAGAGCGCAAAGTCGCCATCGAAGCCGCCGGGAAAGTCACCAAAGAGATTTACCGGCGCGGCGCGCCGCAGGTCGCCAAAGCCCTCAACAGCGTCAACCTCGGCAAACTGGGTCAGAAGGGTTATCAAAGCCAGCTTGAAAAAGCCGCGACGCACGTCGACGACGTTGCCAAGAAAGTCCCGGCGGGACGGCTCGCCAAAAAACTCGGCCCCAAAGCCGCCAAAGCTTTCGCCAAGGGCGGCGCGCGTCTCTTCATCGTCATCGGCATCGTGATGACCGCCGCCGACGCTTACGCGATGGCCGACCAAATCAGCAAGGGCGCGGAATTGGAGATCGGGTTCAACCTCGATGACACCGAACTCAAGGGCGACACCAATGTTGACATCAAGGGCACTGAGGGCAAGCCGAAGCCGGATGTCTCCGGCGACACCAAACTCACCGACACGAAGATCGACATCGAGGTCGAGGGCGTGCCCAACTTCAGCGGGACGGCTGACTTTGAAGCCAAGAACGTCACCATCACCGGCAAGAGTTGGAACGACGGCGACCCCGTCTCAATCAACATCAAGGCCAAGATGCAGAACACGACCATTGTCATCAAGCATGAAGGAACGATCAAGGGCAACGGCGTGGTCTTCGACGTGGCGGCGGATATTTCCGACTCCGTGATTGAAATCGATCTCCCGCCCGGCGCGGTTACGCAACCGCCGACCCCCGATAAGCCCATCACGGTCAAGGGCGCGAAGATGAAGGTGACGAGCGTCGCGAAAGGTGGCGGCGGTGGCGAGAAGCAGGGCGAGGGCAAGGGTAACGGGAAGGGCACGGACGAACTTGGGAAGGGCACAGGGCCGGGCGTGCCGTCCACGAAGGATCGCAAAGCGCTCTTGAAGGAGATCAAAAGCGACAAGGAACTGTTCGCCCTCTTCGAGCGTCTGCTCGGCGAGAAAGGTGCGACGGCGACAGATGAAACGCTCCGTCGCTTCGTCGCGCTCAAGCCGTACCTTGAGCGTCACCAGGAAGCCCTCAAGAAAGCTCTGGAAAGCGACCAGCCGGGGGCAGAAGTCACAGACCCCCTCAAGCAAGTCATCGAGCCGCTCGAACAAATCCTGCTGGCCGAAGAAGACAAGTTGCAGAAGGAACTCGACAAGGCCATGTCGGGCAAACCAAGCACGCAGGATGAACCCAAACCCGCCGACAAGTCCACCGACAAAGCGGGGGACAAGCCCGGCGACAAAGGAAAAGGTGAGGGCAAGGGCGGCGACGAAGCCAGCGATAAAGACACCGGCGCGGGGGTGTCGAAGAGAATGAAAAACATTCAGACTGTTCGGTCGGTGGAGTATGCGAAGATTTACGGTCAGCTTACTTTCCCGAACATCGACCTCGGCAAGGGCAGCGCCAAACCACTCAAGAAAGTTATCGTCAAAGCCGTTTGGACGATTCCGGCGGGCGACGCCGCGCTGGTTTATGAATTCCCGATAAACCTGAAACTGAAAAGTCAGGCGACGACCGCCGTGGGACAGGTCTGGACGGGCGCGTATGAGTACAGCCCGCCCTCGCACGTCATTCGTTCGACGGAGGGCGACCGCCCCATCCAGTTTACCGATAAAGGGCCTTACGGGTTCAGCTTCGGTCAATTCGAGAAAAAGAAGAACAAACCGGACACGCCCACACCCGAACCGGAGAAAGCTCAGTAAGACGCCAGAAGTCTCAAAGTTCAGCGCGCCGCCGACGGCAGCACGAGGTAGACGCACATGACGACATTTCCCGGCTCACCGCGTTTGTTTAAGGGCGCGATTATCGGGCTTGATCCGTTCAACCCGCTGGCGAGCGTGATCGTCTTCCAGTACAACCCGGAAACGATGACGCGGACGCTCGCGGCGCGAACGACGGGCGGCGATGCCGATCGGGGCGAAGCCCTGCGGCTGAAGGGGCCGCCCGAGGAAAACATCACACTCAAGGTTGAAATCGACGCCGCCGACCAATTGGAGCAGGGGCAGGTGATCGCCGGGACGATGGGGATTTACCCGGTGCTCGCGTCGCTTGAGATGTTGATTTATCCGAAGTCGGTGTTGACCATCGCCAACGAGGTGCTGGCGGCGGTGGGCGTCATCGAAGTGATTCCGCCCGAAGCTCCGCTGACGCTCTTCGTCTGGGGCGTCAAGCGCATTCTGCCCGTCCGCCTGACGACCTTCAGCATTACCGAAGAGGCGTACGACCCGAACCTCAACCCGATCCGCGCGAGCGTCAATCTCGGACTGCGCGTCTTGACCTATCAAGACCTCGGACTTCTCAGCGTCGGCGGCGCGCTCTTCATGGCGCACCAGATCATCAAGGAGGTGATGGCGACCATCAACGGCGTTTCGACGGTGGCGGGTACGGCTGCCTCCGCCGCTTCGGGCGGCGCTTCGGGGTCGTTCTCGGCCAGCGCGAGCATCGGCTGAAACAAAATTTACCCGTCGGTTCATCCGCGCCGTGTCCCGATAAAGCGGACAGTCATTGAGACACCGAAGCATACGAGCCGTTGAATCGATTCTGGTAGGAGGTTCCAAAAACGTGTTTGAAACGACCAGTCGTTACTACAACATCGAGACCGCCAAGCTGACCGTGACCGACGCCGACGGGCAGCCGCGCGTCATCGCTTACAAGCGGCGACGCTTCGTGCCGTCGGGTGCGGGCACGCTGACGCTGCTCGAACACACCGTCACGCAGGGCGAGCGGCTCGACAACATCACGGCGCGCTACCTCGGCGACCCGTTGCAGTTCTGGCGCGTCTGCGATGCCAACAACGTCCTGCGCCCCGATGAACTGACCGATGAGGTCGGGCGCATCATCCGCATCGCGATGCCGCAACTGTGAAACTCAACTCCGCGTGGAAACTCTGAAAGGAACAAGATGCTCGCCAGCATTCTCGGCATCCGTCTCATTTTGATGGTCGGCAAGACCATCCCGCTCCCCGCGTCGTACGAACTCAGCATGGCGCTGCAAAGCGTCGAAGTGACCAACGACGCGGAGCAGGGCGACGGCTTTCAGATGGTCTTCACGATGAGCAAAGAGACCGCGCTCGACTACAACCTGCTCAAGAGCGGCGCGCTCGACCCCTTCAACCGCGTGGTCGTCGGCGTCTTGATGGGGGCGATTCCCGAAGTCTTGATCGACGGCATCATCACGCATCATCAAGTGGCTCCGAGCAACGAACCCGGCCAGACGACGCTGACCGTCACGGGCAAGGACGTAAGCGTCATGCTCAGTCTCGAAGAGAAGAACGAAAGCTACGAGAACCAACCCGACTTTCTGATCGTCACGCAACTGCTCGCCGCCTACGCGCAGTACGGTTTGATTCCACAACCGACGCCGACTACCGACGTGCCCATCATGATCGACCGCATCCCGCGCCAGCACGAAACCGACCTTGATTTCATCAAACGGCTCGCGACCAAAAACGGCTTCGTCTTCTACATCGAGCCGGTCACCTTCGGCGTCAACACGGCTTACTGGGGGCCGGAGAACCGGCTGAGTTTGCCGCAGTCCGCGCTGACGCTGGACATGGGACACTACACCAACGTCAAGAGCTTGAACTTCTCGAACGACGCGCTCGCGCCGACCGCGACCGAAGGCACGTTTGTCGAACCCATCACCAAGACCGCGCTCCCGATTCCGCCGCTTCCGTCGCTGAAGATTCCGCCGCTCGCGGTCTCGCCGACCGCGCCGCGACGGATCACGCTGACGCGCAGCACCGCGAATCAAAATCCCGCGACGGCGGCGACGACGGCGGTTGCCGCCGCGACCAACTCGCCCGATGCGGTGAGCGGCACGGGCGAACTCGACGCCGTGCGCTACGGCAAGGTGCTGCGCGCGCGCAAACTGGTGGGCGTGCGCGGGGCGGGCTTTAATTACAACGGCCTCTATTTCGTGCGCCGCGTCACGCATCGCATCCGGCGCGGAACCTACACGCAAAGTTTCACACTCAGCAGAGAGGGCACAGGCTCGCTGCTTCCGGTACTCCCAACATGAACAATAGTTTTTTCGGCAAATACAGAGGCATCGTGACCGACAATCTCGACCCGCTGATGATCGGGCGCGTGCAGGCCAAAGTCCCCGACGTGTTGGGCGACATTCCGAGCGGTTGGGCGATGCCGTGCGCCCCGTTCGGCGGCGACGGGATGGGTTTTTTCGCCGTCCCTAAAGTCGGCGCGGGCGTCTGGATCGAGTTCGAGCACGGCGACCCCGACTATCCGATCTGGGCGGGTTGCTGGTGGGGTTCGGTCGCGGAAGTCCCGCCGTTACTGCTCGCCCCGCCGCCGCCCTCGAAAAAAGTGATGATTAAAACCGAAGGCGGTCACAGCATCCTGATCGACGACACCCCCGGCATCGGCGGCATCACGCTCGAAACTTCCGGCGGTCAAAAAATCGTTATGAACGCGCTCGGCATTGAGATCAACGACGGGCAGGGCGCGGTCATCAAGTTCACCGGGCCGCAGGTCTCGATCAACAACGGCGCGATAGATGTCATTTGACAAACGAGGTGATGAAGCGATGCCGGGATTTTTTCTACATGTCGGGGCGACGGTGATGTGCGCGCACGGCGGGCAGGCGCAGGCGACCGTGCCGAACCCGCGCGTCAAGGTCGGCGGACAGCCCATCGTGATGCAGCCCGCGCCGTGGGTGGTGGCGGGTTGCCCGTTCGTGCCGCCGGGGGGCAACGGCCCGTGCGTGACGGCGAACTGGGTTGTCGCGGCGGTGCGTGTGAAGTCGATGGGGCAGCCCGTGTTGTTGCAGGACAGTCAGGCGATCTGCGTCCCGACGGGCACGCCGCTCAACATCATCGTCACGCAGGTCAGAGTCAAAGGAGCTTGAAGGCGATGCAGGTCGATTACCCGTTTCATTTCGATGGCCGCAAGCGCACCGCCGAGACGAGCGAAGACGAGCACATCCGCGACCTCATCGAGCAGGTGTTGTTCACGTCGCCGGGCGAGCGCGTCAACCGCCCGACCTTCGGCAGCGGCATCCTCCAACTAATCTTCGCGCCCAACAGCGGCGCGCTCGCCGCCGCCACGCAACTGACCGTGCAGGGCGCGCTCCAACAGTGGCTCGGCGAAGTGATTCAGGTCGAAGCGGTCGAGGTCGTGAGCGAAGATTCGATGCTCGAAGTGACGGTGCAATACGTCGTTCGCCGCACCCAGCAGCGACAGGTCGCGCAGTTCCAGCGAGGAGGCTTGTGAGATGATTTACTTCTGCTGCGACGAACGCCGCCGCAGTGCGGTGCGTCTCATCAACGGTATCGACCGGCTGATTATCCCCAAGCCCGCGTCGGCGGTGACCGTTGCGCTCGCGCCGCTCGATCACGACCTCTTGCTCGTCCGCTGCCTCCATCTCGTGCCGCCGACGCTCGTGCGCGACAACGTGGCTATCGAAGACATCAGCGGCAGCCGCGTCGAAGTTTACAACGCCGCGCCGCTCAAGCCCGCGCTCGATGCGCTGCCCGGTCAGCCAGACTTCGGCATCGCCGACCCGGAGTTTTATTTCTACGTCGTCACGCCGCCCGGCGCGCTGTCTGCCGCGAGTGAATTCGCGCTCACGCTCGTCGGTTCGAGCGCGAGCGGCGCACCAGACCCGACGCCGTTTGACGGGTTTCGCCGTCGCCTCGCGCGCGTCGAATTTTCAAGCGAGCCGCGCGTCGAGCCGCACCCGACGACCGACGCCGCCGCGCGCGATTTCGTCCGCGACTACAACGGCATCGACTACCTCGAAGTGGTCGATGCGGAGGCCGAAACCAAAAGCGAACGCCAGCGCATCCTCCGCGTCTATCTCATCAAACCCGTCGCGGCGGGACGCCTCGAACGCGACAACGTGCGCATCGAAGGCGGCGAGCGCACGCGCGACATCAAAGTCGTCAGTGTCGCGCTCGGAGACGTGAACCCGCCGCCGCCGCAATCGAATCTTCTCGTCGTTGAAGTTGACCGTCCGGGCGACTTCTCGACCTACACGCTGCGGCTCGCGGGGGCGGGTGGCAGCCCGCCGGCGGATTTCGACCCGCTACTTTCAGCGATTGATTTTTCTTTCAAAGTCGAATGTCCCAACGACTACGATTGCGAACCCGCCAACGAGTGCCCGCCCGAACCCTTCGACGAGCCGGAGATTGATTATCTCGCCAAAGATTACGCGAGCTTTCGCCGGTTGATGCTCGACCGCTTCGCGGCGCTGATGCCCCGGTGGACGGAGCGCAACACGGCTGACGTGGGCGTCGCGCTGGTCGAGATGCTGGCCTACGTGGGCGACCATCTCAGTTATCGTCAGGATGCGGTTGCGACCGAGGCTTATCTCGGCACGGCGCGGCGGCGCGCGTCTGTGCGTCGTCATGCGCGACTCGTCGATTACGTCATGCACGACGGCAGCAACGCGCGCGTCTGGGTGCGTTTCGAGGTCGGACAAGACGTGACGCTCGCGCGCGGCGCGCAACTCTTCACGCACGTCCCGCGTTTGGCGTCGCGCATCGCGCCCGCGTCGAACGACTACAGCGAAGCGCGCACCGCGCAGCCCGAATTCTTCGAGACGATGCACGATGCGCCGCTCTATCGCCCGCACAACGAAATCTTTTTCTACACATGGGGCGAGCGCGAGTGCTGTCTACCGGCAGGCGCGACGCGCGCGACGCTGCTCGACCGCGAAACGCCGGAAGAGCGTCTGCGTCTGCGCGCGGGCGACATCCT
>JBGTHJ010000430.1:0-2588 GCA_041746175.1 Pyrinomonadaceae bacterium | reverse complement strand
ACGGGTTTGGCGTCCTTCGAGGCCGCCGCGCCGTTTCCGTTCGGGCGAACGAGCGCGAGCGCAGTCTTGGCTGGCCCGTTGCCGTTTGCGCCGTTGCCCTCCGCGCCGTTGCCGTTCGCGCCGGTTCGATGCGCGTCGCTGCCGGACGGTTCAAGGCTCGCTTTTGATTTGATCGCTTCCATCATGCACGGTATACGAAAAACGTGTCCCAATAATGAGTCTAAATTCCAACCTTTTGAAGTCGCGGATGCCCCCGAAAAAGTCGCTTCAAACGACCGCTAGCGAGCGTCGCACGCTCCGGTGCTCGAAGTAGCGGCGGGCGCGCTCTGCGTCGATGTCGATCTGCCGCTTGAGTTCGTCGATTGACGCGAACTTGCGCTCGGCGCGCAGACGATAAAGAAAGCGGACGCGCACCACGTCGCCGTAGAGGTCGCCGCTCCAGTTCATCACGTAAGTTTCAACCGACGGCGCAACGCTGTCGGCGAACGTCGGTCGGATGCCGACGTTGGTGACGCTGCGTCGCCACGCGCCTTCGATGAGAGTCGCCGTCACGTAGACGCCGTGACGTGGTATGACGCGATTTTCGGGGTGGAGGTTCGCCGTCGGAAAGCCGAGCACGCGCCCGCGCTCCTGCCCGCGTACGACGCGACCTTCGACACCGTACGGGCGTCCGAGCATCCGTCGCGCCAGCCCGACGCGCCCCTCGGCGAGCAGTTCGCGTATCCGGCTCGAACTGATGCGCTGCCCGCGTAGCCGCACCTCCGGGACTTCATCGGCATGAAAGCCGAGCCGCTCGCTGACGCGCCGCAGCAACCCGATATCGCCCTCCCGGTTGCGCCCGAAGGCGAAGCCGCGCCCCAGATAAATCTCGCGCGCCTGCAAGCGCTCACACACCACGTCGCGCAAAAAATCTTCCGCGCAAACTTGCGCGAACTCCTTTGTGAAGCGGACGACGATGGTTTGCTCGATGCCCATCACGCCGAAGGCTTCGATCTTCTGGTCGAAGGTTTGCAGCAGCGGCGGCGCGGATTCGGGATGGAGCACGGCGCGCGGGTGCGGGTCGAAAGTGATTACGGTCGGGACGGCGCCCGCCGCCCGCGCGCGTTCGACGACCGTGCTCATTATCAACTGGTGACCGAGATGCAGCCCATCGAAGACGCCCAGCGTCAACACCGTCGGGCGCGCGATCTCCGCGTTATCCGTGCCGTGAAACAAGCGCATAAGAGCCGTGACCGGTGACAGGTGACGGGTGACAGAGATAGGACGGGGTTTATCCCGTCACCCGTCACCCGTCACGATTTCGAGTCCATCGTAAGCGAACTCGACGCCGGGCGGGAGCAGGGCGGAGTCGCGTTCGTGTTTGATGTCGTGTGCGATGTGCGTCAGGAAGGCGCGACGCGGTTTGAGTTCTTCGACGTAGGCGAGCGCGCGGTCGAGCGAAAGATGCGTCGGGTGCGCGCGCAGTCGCAGGCAGTCGATGACGAGCGCGTCGAGGTCGCGCAAGCCGTCAAGCGACGCGGGCGGTATCTCGCTCAAGTCCGTGACGTAAGCGAAATCGTTGAAGCGATAGGCGATCACCGGCAGCCGCCCATGGATGACTTCGAGCGGAAGGATTTCGAGACCGGGGCCAAGCGAAAACGGCGCGCCCGCGACGACCGTGTGCGCGATGACCTGCGGCAACCCGCCACCGAAGTGCGTCGGCTCGAAGATGTATTGAAAGATGCGGCGGATGTCGCGCCACGCGCGTTCGTTGGCATAGACGCCGAGCGCGCCGTGCCGGAAGTTGAGCGGGCGGATGTCGTCGAGTCCGAAGATGTGGTCGGCGTGGCAATGCGTGATGAGCACCGCATCGAGGCGTCGCAGATTTTGCCGCAGCGCTTGCTGGCGAAAATCCGACGACGTATCGACGAGCACCGACTGCCCGTCGTGCTCGACGAGCGCCGAGACGCGCAGACGTTTATCGCGCGGGTCGTCCGACGTGCACGTCTCGCACTCGCAGCCGATGGACGGGACGCCCGTCGAAGTCCCTGTGCCGAGGAGGGTGACTTTCATTGCGACGAACCGCGAATCGTAGATCGTAAAAGGTCGGCCACGCGGTTCATGGCCTCAGCGATTCACGACGCGGGGCTTTATCTTCCCCCCGTGATGTCGCTGCCAGAGAAGCCCTGCGCGCCGCCGATGATGCCACCACCACCCGGACGCGCTTTGGCGACCGCGACATACTGCATACGCAGTTCCGACAGCAACCCCATCAGCAACTGTTCTTCCTGCGGCGAAACATTGCCGCGCGTCTTATCCCGGAGCGTGCCGAGCAGGTCAATGTAGTGTTTGGCGAGTACGGGGTCGGGGTCGCGTCCGGCCATCGCGGGATGGTCGATCATGCCGAGCGCCATCGCCGCCGGTTGCGCCAGCGCCATCACGAGTTCGCCGAACGCGTTGATGTCGTCGTCGGCGGCGGCGTCATCGGCAGCTTCGCTGCTGCTGCCAGCCGTCGCTTCGTCAATATCAGGCGGACGAGTCGCGGCGGAAGATGCGGGGCTGGTGGCATCTGGTGCGACCGAAGGAGCGCCGGTGTCGGCGGCTTCGGT
>JBGTHJ010000429.1:0-2404 GCA_041746175.1 Pyrinomonadaceae bacterium | reverse complement strand
GTGAGGATTTCGGCGACGCGCGCGGCGAACTGCGCGGAGAGAAACCGCCGGTCGTGGCCGACGACGACGAGCGGCGCGTCGGCGTGCGCGCGGTTCCCGGTCGTCATCGACGCCATCGTTGCCGCGTCGTCGTCGTCGCTGCTGGCGGCGTCGTGTTGGGTGCGGAGATGATCGGCGTAGGCTTGGGCGATGCGTTCGAGGTTGGCGAAGGTGAACCCGTCGGCAATCACGGCGCGCCAGCCGTCAGTGCCGAATCTGATGGGCGTCTGTTCGTCGCGTTTCTTGCTCACGCCGCGTCACCGGCGAGCGTGTAGTCGGTGATCGTTGATTTGTCGCCGAGCACCACGCCCGCGCCGACCTGCGCCGACAACCCGATGTGGCAGCCGCGTCCGACAATCGCACCCGACACTTGCGCCCCCGCCCCGATGCGCGTGTGCGGCCAGATGATCGAATTTTCGATGCGCGCTTTTTCCTCGACGTAGCACCCTTGACCGAGCACCGAGTTGATGATTTGCGCGCCGGGTTTGACGGTGCAGTCGTCGGCGATCATCGAGAGCGAGTCGATTTCGGCTGCCGTTGCCGAGTCGAAGTTGCCGCGCTTGTCCGGCAGTTCGACGTTGCGCACGCGTCCGGCGAGTAGGTCGTGGTGCGCTTGCAGGTAGCGCGCGGGCGTGCCGAGGTCGATCCAATAAGTTTCGCCGGGGATGTGCGCGTAGAAATTTTCGCCGCGCTTCAAGAGGTCTGGAAAAAGACCGTACTCGAAAGAGTAGTTCTCGCCCGCCGGGATGAAATCGAGCACGCGCGGTTCGAGCACGTAGGTTCCGGCGTTGATCGTGTTGACGCTGATTTGGTCGCCCTTCGGCTTTTCGAGAAAGCGACGGATGCGCCCGTCCGCGTCGGTTTCGACCAGACCGTACGCGCTCGGATTATCGACCGGGGCGAGCACGACGGTCGCCGCCGCTTGGCGCGCATCGTGTTCGCGGATGACGCGTTCGAGGTCGAGGTCGGTGAGGATGTCGCCGTTGAAGACGACGGTGCGCTCGCGGATGTGTTCTTCGGCGAACTTGTACGCCCCCGCCGTGCCCATCGGCTGAGGCTCGACCGTGTAATTGAGATTGACGCCGAAGTCCGAGCCGTCGCCGAGTTGCTGCTCGATTTTGAACGGTTGGTACGAGAGCGACAGCGTGATGTTGGTGATCCCCGCGCGCCGCAGGGTGTCGATTTGATAGAGCAGAAACGCGCGGTTGCAGATCGGGACGATGGGCTTGGGCGTGTAGACGGTCAAAGGTCGAAGTCGTGTGCCTTTGCCGCCTGCGAGAATGAGAGCTTGCATATTTGTATCGTGGTTCGTGACCGATCAGATGCGTGCCGGACTGTCTCGAGATTGATTTGAAAAGCCTGCGGAGTCTAACACCCGAACAGCGGGCTTTTCAATTCCATCCACGTCCTGAACGGGTGCTTGACACCCCCTTTCGCCAACGTATAATCCAAGCATCACGTCGAACGTCAAATGCAAATCAGAGATCGCGGCGCGAGTCGGTGGCACGTTGGCTGGCGGTTGACGGTCGAACGGCGGCCAAAATTTTCTAGAGGGTGAAATCATGGCAGACAACAGAGAGGCGGTCATCATCAGCGCGGTGCGGACGCCGACCGGCAAATTTCAGGGCGCGTTGAAAGACTTCAAGGCGACCGAACTCGGCGCGTTGGTGGTGCGCGAGAGCGTACGACGCGCGGGCGTCGCGCCCGAAGACGTTGACGAAGTCATCATGGGCAACGTGATTCAGGCCGGACTCGGCCAGAACCCCGCGCGACAGGCCGCGCTCGGCGGCGGCATCCCGTTCGGCGTCTCGGCGGTGACCATCAACAAGGTGTGCGGGTCGGGTTTGAAGTCGGTGATGATGGCGGCGCAGGGCATCCAACTCGGCGACGCGGAAATCGTCGTCGCGGGCGGCATGGAGTCGATGACCAATGCGCCGTACATTCTGCCGAAGGCGCGCGAAGGTTACCGGCTCGGCAACGCCGTCCTCGTCGATGCGATGATTAACGACGGGCTGTGGTGCGCCTTCGAGAACTATCACATGGGCAACACGGGCGAGGTCGTCGCCGAACGCTACGGCGTGACGCGCGCCGAACAGGACGAGTACGCTTTCAACTCTCATCGTAAAGCTCTGGCGGCCATCAAAGCGGGCAAGTTCAAAGACGAAATTCTGGCCGTCGAGATTCCGCAGAAGAAGGGCGCGGCGACGCTCTTCGACACCGACGAGCCGGTGCGCGAAGACACGTCCATCGACTCGCTCGGCAAACTCAAACCCGCGTTCAAGAAGGACGGCGGGACGGTCACGGCGGGCAACGCGCCGGGCGTCAACGACGGCGCGTCGGCGGTGGTCGTCGCGTCGCTCGAACG
>JBGTHJ010000428.1:0-5358 GCA_041746175.1 Pyrinomonadaceae bacterium | reverse complement strand
CACGCGCACGCCACGCCCCCGGCGCGACCCGCGAGGCTTCTACTTCGATCCCCGACTCGCGCAAATCACTAATTACATTCGCTGACTCCGCCCGCAACGGGTTGACGCGAAAGGCGACGGGCGGCGTCCGGTTGTTGGCGAGCGCGAAAGCCCTCGCGTCGTTCGCGCCGAGCGCATCCGTCCAACGCGCGATCAGCCACGCCGGATGCGAGGTCTCGACGGCGATCCTCTCAACCGGATCGACAATACCCGTCGTCGGGTCGAAATCCGGCTCGCGGGTGGCGCGCCGCAGCACGGCGTTGATGAATCCGGCAGCCGCACGCACGCGCGCCGCGTGCGCGAGATTGACTGATTCATTGACCGCCGCCGACGGCGGGACACGCGTCAGAAACCGCAACTGATAGAGACCGAGCCGGAGCGCGCGCCGCACCGGAGCATCGAGGCTCGCCGCGCCGCGCCGCGCGTAGTGCTCCAACACGCAGTCGAGCCACAACTGCCGGCGCAGCACGCCGAGCGTCAACTCGTAGCACAATGCCCGGTCGTCCGCGCGCAACCCCTCCGTCGATGTCGCCAGCAACACAGACGCATACGCGCCATCCTCTTCGACCCGCCGCAGCGTCTCGAACGCCACGCGGCGCGCGGGCGAAACCCGGCGCGCGTCTCCGTCTGCCGGTGGAAGGCGCGAACGCGCATTCTTCCCGCGACGCTTCCGGCTCGCATCTTCAACCAAGTTTCTCACCCGCACGCGCGTGCGTCCCGTTGAGAAAATCGCGTGCGCTCATCCGCCGCTTGCCTTCGGGCTGCACTTCCACCAGCCGCAGCGCACTCGGCCCGCCGCACGCGACGACGAAGTTATCGCCCTGCGCTTCGACGACCTCACCGGCCACAGCGCGTCTTTCATCCGATTCGACCACCGCCGCGCGCCACACGATCAGCCGCCGCGCATCGTGCTGCGTGTACGCGGTCGGCCACGGTTGAAAGCCGCGCACGTACCGTTCAATTTGCGAAGCATCGTGTTGCCAGTCGATCCGTCCGTCCTCGCGTCGGAGGATGGGCGCGAGCGTCGCGTCCGCGTCGCGTTGTTGGCGCGGCTCGATCTCGTCGAGCCGCGCCAGCGTTTCGCTCAACAACTCCGCGCCCGTCACGGCCAGCCGTGACATCAACTCCGGCGCGGTCTCTCGGCTCTCAATCGGTGTCGCGCGTTGCAACAGTATCGCGCCGGTGTCGAGTCCATCATCCATCCGCATTGTCGTTACGCCCGTCTCGCGTTCGCCGCGCACGACCGCCCAGTTGACCGGAGCCGCCCCCCTGTATTTCGGCAGCAACGAAAAGTGAACATTGAGACACCCGCGACGCGGCGCAGACAGCAAACCGGACGGCAGGATTCGTCCGTAAGCGACGACGACCGCCGCGTCCGCCGCGTGCGACGCGAACAACTCGCGCGCTTCGTCGGTCTTTATTTTTGTCGGCTGATAAACGGGCAGGGCGTGCGAGAGCGCGCACGCCTTTACCGGCGTTGACGTGAGTTTGTGACCGCGACCGGCGGGTCGATCCGGCTGCGTCCAGACGGCAACTACTTGATGCCCATCTTCAACGCAACGCCGCAGCGTCGGCACAGCCGCCTCCGGCGTCCCCATAAAAACCAATCGCATAAATCAACCAGGGGGAGAAACGGGGAAAGGGTGAACAGGCAAAGGGGAAAGAAACACTGCCGCCGGATGAGTGTCCTTCACGCTTCCCCTTTCAACCTTTCGCCCTCTTCCGAGTCAGTATCCGCAACGGTAACTATAAAACTGGTAGACGCCGCGCCAGCGTCCGAGTTGTTTGCGATAGATGGCGTAGTGTGTGCCCTCGAAGGACATCGAGACGGTGAAGACTTCGGCGGTGTCGCGGTTGTCAACGTCGAGTTGGTCGATAAACAGCTCGGTGAGCAACCCCGACGCGCCGACGCTGTCGATAGCGGAGCCGTCCATCATCTCACCCGCCTTGATGCGCTCGTACTTTTCAAGGCCGATGCCGTAGTCGCGCCCCTGCTTCTCGGCGATGAGAAAAAGCGTGTCGCGGGTGTCGCGCCCCGTTTTGACGACGAAACTGCCGATGAGTTCCGACTTGTTGTCGCGGTCTAGATCGGTCGCGGTGAGATTGATGACGGTGAGGTCGCGTTGGAGCGCGTCCGCGCCGACGCCTTTGCGTTTATAGATTTTCTCAGCCAGCGCGATGGCCGCCGCGCGCTCTTCGGAGTCCGGCGCGCGACGCGAAGAAGGCGTGCGGCCAAGCGTCGCGGAGTCGGTGGCGAGAGCCATTACGTTGCCGCCGATTTTGGCGGTGGTTTGAAGCACGGCGGTCGCGGCGGCGGGCTGACATTCGCCCGCGCTCGCCTCCTTGATGGTCAATGAACCCGCTTCGCCGCCCCCGGATAGCACGCGATACGCGCGTCCGGCGGAATATTGTGCGGCGGCGAAGCGCGTCAAATCGGACTGTCCCGACTCGCCGGAAACCGGCATTACGTACCGCCCGTCGCTGCTGATGACGACGATGGGGTCGATCAGCGCGTGCTCGGCGTCGACACCCTTGGTGACGGCGAAAACAACCGTGCCCGGTGCGGCGGCGATCGTCTTGCGGCGTTGCGCACTCGACGGCGGCGCGACGCCCGCGCCACAAACCAACGCGAACAACAGCCCGGCGAGCAAAACATTTCGACACTTGCTTGAGCGCGTCGCTTTGCTACGATTCATAATTGTGCATCCTCCACCGCGTCTGTCGTTTTTATCTCGCCGTGCGTTACTTTTTGCCGCTTGCGCCGGGGCGAATTTTTGTCGAAGAGACTTTGGCCTGCATAAACAGTCCGAGATAATCCGGTCCGCCCGCCTTCGAGTCGGTGCCCGACATGTTGAAGCCGCCGAACGGATGGACGCCGACGAGCGCGCCTGTGCACTTGCGATTCAAGTACAAATTGCCGACGTGAAAGTCGCGCCGCGCGCGTTCGAGCTTCTCTTCGTCGTTGGTGTAGACCGCGCCGGTCAAACCGTATTCGGTGTCGTTGGCGATCTTGAGCGCATCGTCGAAGCTCTCGGCCTTGATGACGGCGAGCACGGGGCCGAAGATTTCCTCCTGCTCGATGGTCGCGCCGGGCTTTACGTCGGCGATGACGGTCGGCTCGATAAAAAAGCCCTGCTCGCCGTCGGAGCCGCCGCCCGCGAGCACGCGCCCGCCCTCGGCCTTGCCCTTTTCGATATACTCGTTGATGGTCTTGAAAGCCTTCTGGTTGATGACCGCGCTCAAACTCGTCGCGGGGTCAGCGGGGTCACCGACTTTTAGTTTTTCGGTGCGCTCGACGATTTTTTCGAGCATCGGTTCGTAGATGTCGGCGTGAATGATCGCGCGCGAACAGGCCGAGCACTTTTGTCCCTGAAAGCCGAACGCCGCCTGGACGACGCCGGTTGCCGCCTCGTCTAAATCGACTCCGGCATCGACGACGATGGCATCCTTGCCGCCCATCTCCGCGACGACGCGCTTGATCCAGATTTGCCCGTCGTTGACTTTGGCCGCGCGCTCGTTGATGCGCAGTCCGATCTCTTTCGAGCCGGTGAAGGCGACGTAGCGCGTCTTCGGATGATCGACGATGATGTCGCCGACTTCCGCGCCCGAACCCGTCAAGAAGTTGACGACTCCGGCGGGCATCCCGGCCTCTTCGAGAATCTCGAAAAACTTGAACGCGATATTCGGCGCGTCGGAGGAAGGCTTGAGCACGACGGTGTTTCCCGTGACGACCGAAGCCACCGTCATCCCCGCCATGATCGCGAGCGGAAAGTTCCACGGCGGAATCACCACGCCGACGCCGAGCGGGATATATTCGAGCCGGTTTTCCTCGCCCTCGATTTTCGTGAGCGGCGGCGGCGCGGCGTACCGGAGCATCTCGCGCGCGTAAAACTCGCAGAAGTCGATCGCTTCGGCGGTGTCGCCGTCGGCCTCCGCCCACGTCTTGCCGACCTCATAAATCATCCACGCCGACATCTCATGACGGCGTTCGCGCAAGATCGCGGCAACGCGGAACACAAGGTCGGCGCGCTCGGCGGGCGCGACGTGGCGCCACGTCGCAAACGTCTCGTGGGCGGTTTCGACCGCCCGCCGCGCCAGTTCTTCGGTTGCCTTCTGAAAACGCCCGACGACCTCGGTTTTGTTCGCCGGGTTGATGCTATCGAGCGTGCTTCCGGTCGTGACGCGCTCGTTGCCGACGACGAGCGGATAGTCGCGTCCGAGTTCGCCCTTGACCTTTTCGAGCGCGGCGCGCATCGCCTGCGCGTTCTCTTCTTTGCTGAAATCCGTAAATGCTTCGTTCCGAAATTCGCTGTCCATGTCACGCTCCCGTAATGAAATTTTTAGGTGCCGGAGATGCTATCACACCCCGCACGCGACACGCGCGGTCGTCGCTGGGATCAGCGAACGACCGCGCGCGTGGCAGTCAGTTTGATGTTCGCGGCAACTTATACCCACCGCCCCGATTTCGCCAGCTTCTTGATTTTGCGTTTGACGAGTTCGCGCTTGAGCGGCGTCGTGCGGTCGATAAAGACGATGCCGTCGCAGTGGTCTGTCTCGTGCAACATGCAGCGCGCGGTCAGTTCAAGGCCGTCGATTTCAAACTCGTTGCCTTCAACGTCCTGCGCCTGCACGACCGCGCGCAACGAACGCTTGACCGCGAAAAAGATGTCTGGAAACGACAGGCATCCTTCCTCGCCGTTCTGCTCGCCCTCAACGCGCAGCACCACCGGGTTAATCAGCGCGATGCGCTGTGCGGGGTCTTTGCCGCCCGAACAATCCATCACAAACAGACGCTTCGACTCGCCGACCTGCGGCGCGGCCAACCCGACGCCCGGCGCGGCATACATCGTTTCAAACATATCCGCGACCAGCTTTTTCAGCTCGCCGTCGAATTCGGTCACAGGCTCGCCCGGCATCTCCAGCACCGGGTCGCCGTACTTCACAATGTCCAACAAAGCCATTACTTTTTCCCTTGTGTCTCGATGATTGCTTTCACCAATCCGGTGAACTTACAGCCGTGATTTTACGATAAAACGGTTGGATGCGCTAGCCGTGTTTTTGGTTTGCGGGCGGACGAACGCCGGAAGCAACCGTGCCCGGAGGCGTCGAATCAGGCGTCCATGCTGACGATGGAAAACCACACCGTTCACTTGCCAAACACGGGCTTGCGCTTCTGCATGAAGGCCGCGACGCCTTCGGCGAAATCGGGCGAGTGGAAACAGGCATCCTGATTGACGGCCTCGAATTCGAGCGCGGCGGCGAGGTCATTAGTCGCGCTGTGATTGAGCGCGGCCTTGATTTTGGCGAGCGCGGGCTGTG
>JBGTHJ010000427.1:0-12733 GCA_041746175.1 Pyrinomonadaceae bacterium | reverse complement strand
GGTCGCCGTGGCGAATGCCCGCGTTGAGCGCGGCAGTGGTCGGACGCAAAACTTTGATCTGTTTGCCGGTCGGAGGCATGGTGGTGGCGGGACGCGCGGCTTCCGCCGGAGCGATGGTTGGTGAAGTGGCTTGTGACATCTGCTGCTGCGCATCTAGGTTCGGGGCGACGCCGCCCTCCGGTTCGGGAGCGGGTGCGGGAATCTCTGTTTCAGGGGCGACTGGCGAAACTTGTTCCGTTGCGGGTTCGGGCTGCGTCGCAGTGGTGGCGGCGGTGGCCGCTGAAGCGGGCGATGCGGGTTGCTCGGCGCGGGCGGAGGGCGCGAGCCTTTTGACGAGTCGCGCGGCGAACGGCTTCGCGGCGGGCTCTTCTTCGACCGGCGTCGCGGCGACTGCGTCGAGAGTTTCGCTGAACGCATCGACGGCTGCCATCTCGTCAGTCGCGGCGGAGACCGGCGGAAGCTCAAGCGAAGCCTCATCGCCTGTTGGCTCATCGGTCTCGACGTGGCGCTGCGCCTTCTTCACGACGCGCACGGTGCGTTGCGTGACCACCTCTTTTTTCGGGAAGTAGCGGTTGCGAATCTTCTCCGCCAGTTCCTTCGAGATGGTGTTCGAAGGCACACTGACATCGACGCCCTCGCGGCGCACCTCTTCGAGAATACGCTTCGACTCCTGCTTCAACTCTTTGGCTAAATCGTAGATGCGAACCTTGGACAAGTACGTGCACTCCTCGCTTCGACGCTACGGAAAATAAAACCGCCGTCGCAGGCTTCAAAAGGTTAAGGTCGTTTCGCCCCTGAGCGCCTTTTGCCGCTTGCGACAGCCGTTTGTAAAGCGACTGAAGGTCGGAGAAAGGCTTCAGGGCGCGCCGTCGTCGCGCGCGTCTCTCGTCGAGACGCGCGCGGTGTGGTTATTCGCTGCCGGAAGCATCGGTCGGCTTCTCACCGTCAGCAGCGTTTTCGACCGGCGCGGATTCTTCCTCGCTCTCCGGTGTCGGGGCTGACGAAATTTGCGTTTCGGGCGCGGCTGCTTCCGACGCAAAATCGGCTTCGGGCGAAAGAGTCGAATCGTCTTCGACGACTCGATGCTCATCATCGAAAGTCGCGCCCGACGATTCCAACACCGCCGCTTCGGCGGACGTGATATCGGGCGCGGGCGTAATCGTGTCGGGACGAAGATCGCGCCCCGCTCCCTGCAACAAAAGTTCATCCGCCGACATCGGGTCGGCTTCGGTGACGGCGACCGGGTCGGCTGAATTGGTTGCGAGAATCTCCGGCTCGGCCATAAACGGCGGACGCTCGCGGACGGCTTCGTCGTAGCCTTCAGCCGTCATCGCGTCGGAAGGCTCGACCGCGCGGGTTTCCGCCGCCGGGTCAAACTCCGCCGAAACCGCGTGCTGCTCCAGAGGCTCGCCCGCCTCCGTCTCTCCGCCCGCGACAGACACATCCGTAGCTTCCGGCGAAGCATCGGCGGCGTCCGCATCGTCGCCGTCCGCACCACCCGGAGTCTCGTCGCCGCCGTCTTCCGCTTGCTGCTTGCTCGCCTCGCGTGCGGCGACCACCGCTTGCGCGGAAACGAGGATCGACTGCGCGGCATCGAGACTGATGTCGAGATACTCGGTCAGATCGTCGATGGAGGTGGCGGCGAGCGTGTCGATGTCGTTGATGCCGCGTTCGGCGAGCGCGGCGGTGGTCGCGGGCGTGATGCCTTCGAGCGCATCGAGCGGGACGGGCGCGCCCGACGCAATCATCGCTCCCATCTGCTCGGCGACTTCGCGCTTGATCTCTTCTTCGCTTCGGATGTCGATGTTCCAGCCGACGAGTTTGGTCGCCAGCCGGACATTCTGCCCGCGCTTGCCGATGGCGAGTGAAAGCTGGTCTTCGTTGACGATGACTTCCATCTGTCGCCGCTCGATATCGGTGATGCGCACCTGATTGACCTTGGCGGGCGAGAGGGCGTTGGCCGCGAACACCGACGGCTCGTCCGACCACTCGATGATGTCGATTTTCTCGCCGCGCAACTCGCGGATGATCGCCTGGACGCGCGAACCCTTCATGCAGACGCACGCGCCCACCGGGTCAACGTCGCGCTCGTTCGATGCGACCGCGATTTTGGCGCGCTCGCCGGGTTCGCGCACCGCCGATTTGATGATCACCGTCTCGTCGTAAATCTCCGGCACTTCCATCTCGAACAGGCGGCGCAAAAGCTCCGGGCTGGTGCGCGAGACTTCGACCTGCGGGCCTTTGGCATCCTTCGCCACATCGTTGATGACAACGCGGATGCGCTCGCCCTGTCCCCACTGCTCGCCGCGCGACTGCTGCTGGCGCGACAGGATGGCTTCGACCGTGCCGAGATCGACGATGATGTCGCCGCGCTCGAAACGCTTGATGTAGCCGTTGACGAGGTCGCCGACCTTGTCGATATATTGTTCGTAGACGTTGGCGCGCACCGCATCGCGCACCTTCTGAAAGAGAATCTGTTTAGCGGTTTGCGCGGCGATGCGTCCCATCTCTTCCATCGGCATCGGAAGCTGGAGTTCATCGCCGACTTCGACCTCATCGCCCGCGAGTTCGCGCGCCTCTTCGAGCGAGAGTTCCTTGCCGGGGTTGAGCACCTCGTCAACGATGACTTTCGACGAAAAAAGTTCAAGACCCGCTTCGGGACTCCATTCGACCTGAACCTCTTCGCCCGACTTGAACTGCTTGCGCGCCGCCGCGCGCACGGCTTCCTTCATCGCCTCGATAACCAGTTCGCGGTCGATGCCATGCTCTTTGCACAGAGCGTCAATGCTTTGCGGGATGGATGCACTCATAATTTCAACATGTTCGATATCGGAGGGCGGCGGTTGTTGTCCGGCCTGTGAAACTGGCGGCTCACGCTAACGTCCGGCGTCCGACCTGTCTGCTATTCAGTTGTCGGCGGGCGGCGCGGATTGAGCCGCCTTCTCTTTTGACTGCTTCTCGCGCTCGGCGGCGAGACGAAATTCTTCTTCGACATCTATCTCAAGATTGGCCTTTGCGATCTGTTCGAGCGCGACCGAGACGCGTCCGTTGGTTTTGTCCTCGAAGACCACCGCGTCGCCTTCGACGCCGACGATGTGCCCGCGAAAATTGCGCTGCCCGTTGACGGCGCGGCGCGTCTTGATACGCGCGGCGTGCCCGGCGAAGCGTTCGTAATCCGCGCGTTTGTAGAGACCACGCTCCAGCCCCGGCGACGACACTTCAAGGGTATAAGCCGAATGGATGAAGTCCTCCACGTCGAGAATCGTGCCGACGTGCAAACTCACCGCCGCGCAATCTTCGTGTGTGACGCCCTCCGGCTTGTCGATGAAGATGCGGACGACCATCGTGTGACCGCTGCTGGCGACCTCCGCGTGGACGAGTTCAAGCCCGTTTTCCGCCGCCGCCCGCGCCGCCGCCCCGCGCACGCGCTCTTCAATCGAAGTCGTCTCCAAACGCCTCCACGCTCCCCGGAAAAAATACTCTTGCCCAAAAGAAAAAGTGGGCGCGAACCCACCGGACGAAATCGCCGCGCTCCGAGCAAGAGACGGATTATACGGGAAGGTTTGGCGGGAAGCAAGCGAGCGTCTATGCTACGTTTGCGCTCGTTTGCGCGCGTCCGTCAGGCGTTGAGTCAAAGCCCTTTTGAAAGGATGTTTATGAGCAAACCGCCCGCGCTTTTCGTCGCCCTCGACGCGGCGAAGACAGACCCCGCGCTCGCTGCCGGCGGGCGCGGCGCGAGGAAAATCCTCGTCACCGAAATCTACCCCGAAAGCGAAACTGACGCGACCGTCGTGACGTGGCAGCCGCCCGCCCCCGACGGCGGCGGCGACCCCTGCCACGTTCTCATGACCCACGATACCGAGGTCGCGATTTTCAATCAGCACGCCTCTCAAGATCGTCATCGCCACCACGCAGCGACCGAAATCTATATGGTTCTCGAAGGTCGCATGACCATCGAAGTCGAGGGGCATGACTACGCCCTCGCGGCGGGCGACATGGTCGTCGTCAATCCCGGCGCGACCCACCTCGTCAAATCGGAAGGCGCGCGGTTTCTCTGCCGCATCGTCACCGTCAACTGCGGCGGCGCACGCGATAAAGTGACAACAGCGGCGGCGCAACCCTGACGCCTCAACTTAACTTTGATTTGACGACTTCGCTGACGGTGCGCCCGTCGGCGTTGCGGTCGGCGAGACGGGTTTGGACGGCTTTCATCACCGCGCCCATCTCCTTCATCGAGGTCGCGCCGGTTTCCGCGATGACCTCCGCGACAACTTTTTCGATCTCTTCGCGCGTCGCCGCTTGCGGCAGATACCCTTCGATGACCGCGATTTCCGCGCTCTCCTTCGCGGCCAGCTCCGCGCGCCCGGCCTTCTCGTACTGCTCGACCGAATCGCGCCGCTGCTTGACGAGCGACCGGAGCATCTTCGACATTTCGTCGTCGGTCAACTCGTCTCCCTTCTCGATCTGACGGTTCATGAAAGCTGCCTTCACCATCCGCAGCGTCGAGAGCCGCGCCGCGTCTTTCGCCTTCATCGCGGCGGTCATGTCGTTTGTGATGCGTTCCTTCAAACTCATATTAGGGTGTCCCTGTCCTTTCGCTCCTGAATGCGCAAAGCATAAACAAGGACGGGTATAAATGGAATCGCGCAATGCATATCACCATCCGGTTTCAAGCTCCGGCGCGGTGCTCCTCGATCCATTCCAAGCACCTCTTCGACGCGCCGCCGCTGCTCGCGCCCAAGCTGGGCATTCCGGCCCCGGTCGAAGCCGTCATCATGCGCGCGCTCGCCAAAGACCTCGAAGAACGCCAGCCCGACACCGCGGCCTTCGGGCGCGAACTGCAAGAGGCAGAGCGCCACAAACAGGCGCTGGAGGCGGAGTTCCGGCGGGCGGAGGAAGAGTCTCGTCTGTTGGCGTCGAAGCAACAGCGCGAGCGTGAAGAGTAAAGAGCAACAGCGCGAGGCCGAGGGGCGTCAGCGCGCTGAAGGGTCGGAGCGGAAGTGGCGCGAAGTAGAAGGATCCGCGCGCCGCGAACGTAAAGACGAAATGGAGACGCGCGAACGCCCCGCCGCAATAGCCGCGACGACGGACATCGCGGAGCCAGCGTCAAAGGGGCGAGGCGTGCTGATCGTCGCGGCCATCATCGCGCTTGTCGTCGTGGGGGCTTCGCCGCGTGGCTTTTCGGAGGGGGTTGGAGGCGAGCAGACGCCGGGCGGCGCACAGGCGGGGTTGTCGCGCCCGAAGGGATGGTGTGCGTGCCGGCGGGGAGTTTTATGATGGGCGCGGAGAACGGCGACAGGAACGAGAAGCCGGTGCATCGAGTGTATATCAGCGAAGGTTTCTACATGGGCAAATACGAGGTGACGCAGGCACAATGGACGGCGGTGATGGGGAGCAACCCGTCAAACTTCAAGGGGTGCGACGACTGCCCGGTGGAGCAAGTATCATGGAACGACGCACAGGAGTTCATCAAGAAGTTGAACGGGCAGAATGATGGCTATGTGTGCCGGAGCCGCGTTGACGCGGGTTGCCCGTCAGGGCACATCGGCCAGCCGTTGACGGCTGGTCAACGCGGCGGTTGGTCGTACGGCGATAACAAATCGGCGCGAGGCCGTTTGAACGGCCTTCTCCGACGGTTTACCATCTCGACGGCTAAGAGCCACCCGGAACAAGCACGCTGAAGCGCGCTGAAAACGTCGGCGCGGGCGGTGTACCAGCCGTGGAACGGCTGGCCTAATGGCCCTCGCGGGCAACCCGCGTCAACGCGGCTAAAAACTGTGCGACCTCGCAGAATCTGGATGACCTCGCAGAACTTGAACAGCCTTGTGGAATCTAAGCGGTCGCATTGAATCTGGCGACCTCATTGAATCTGTACGGAGCCGCACGGTTATGCCGCGCAACGTCTATTCCGAAATCAACCTGCATCTGACGTGGCACACGAAACAGAACGCGCGGGTGTTGACGGCGGAAATCGAGGGGCGGTTGGATCACTATCTGCAACACCGCGCTCCCAGCGAGGGCGCTCGCGGTGTAGGCGTGCGTCGCGGGTTCGCTTATCCGGCGTGGCCGTTCGAGCGCGCGAGGTGTGCGTGGAGAAAGCGTCCGGTGTACGAGTGCGGCGACGCTATGATCGCTTCGGGCGTGCCATGGGCGATGATCTGGCCGCCCATGTCGCCGCCTTCGGGGCCGAGGTCGATGATGTAGTCGGCGGTCTTGATGACATCGAGGTTGTGTTCGATGACGAGGAGCGAGCCGCCCGCTTCGACGAGCGTGCGGAAGGCGGCGAGCAGTTTGTTGATGTCGTCGAAGTGGAGTCCCGTGGTCGGTTCGTCGAAGATGTAGAGCGTCTTCGCGCCGGTGCGTTTGGAGAGGTGCGCGGCGAGTTTGACGCGCTGGGCTTCGCCGCCCGAAAGCGTCGTCGCCGACTGGCCGAGACGCAGGTAGCCGAGTCCGACATCGTCGAGCACGCGGAGGCGGTTGGCGATTTTCGACACGTCGCGGAAAAAGGTCATCGCCTCGCGGACGGTCATGCCGAGCACGTCGTTGATGTTCTTGGCGCGGTAACGCACGTCGAGCACCTGCGGCTTGAAGCGCGTGCCCTTGCACTCTTCGCAGACGAGTTCGACATCGGCGAGAAACTGCATTTCGACCGTCACGGTGCCGTCGCCTTCGCACACGTCGCAGCGTCCGCCGGGGACGTTGAAGGAGAAGTGCGAGGGGTCGAAGCCGCGCGCCTGCGCGTCGCGCGTCGAGGCGAAGAGTTCGCGAACCGCGTCGTAAACTTTGATATAGGTGACGGGATTCGAGCGCGGCGTGCGGCCAATCGGCGATTGATCGACGAGAATCACGTCTTCGATGTACTGCCCGCCGTCGAGCTTTTGAAACGCGCCGACGTGCCCCTGCCATTCGCCGCGCTGCTTCTTCAAACCCGCAAAAATGATGTCGTGGACGAGCGTCGATTTGCCCGAACCGCTGACGCCCGTAATGCAGGTGAACATTTCGAGCGGGATGTCTACGTCAACCTGTTGCAGGTTGTGCTCGGTCGCGCCGCGCACGACGAGCCGCTTCTTCTTCGTGGCGGTGCGACGCTGCTTCGGTTCTTTGATTTCGACCTCGCCGCGCAGGTAGCGACCCGTGAGCGTCGAAGAATCTTTGAGCAGACCTTCAAAGTCACCCTCGTAGACGACGCGCCCGCCGAGTTCGCCCGCCGCCGGGCCGATGTCGAGAATGTGGTCGGCGGCGCGCATCATCTCTTCGTCGTGCTCGACGACGAGCACCGTGTTGCCGATGTCGCGGAGGTTGTGGAGCAACTTGATGAGACGCGCGCTATCGCGCGGGTGGAGGCCGATCGACGGCTCGTCGAGGACGTAGAGCGCGCCGACGAGCGACGAGCCGAGACTGGTCGCGAGTTGGATGCGTTGGGCTTCGCCGCCCGAAAGGGTCGAGGCGAGACGCGCCAGCGTCAGGTATTCGAGTCCAACGTCGAGCAGGAAACGCAGTCGCTTGCGAATCTCAAGCAGCACCTTGTCGGCGATGGCGGTCTGTTCCGGCGTCAGTTCGAGCGTGTCGAAGAACGCCGCCGCCTCTTTGATCGACAACGCGGCGACCTCCGAAAGCGTCCGCCCCCCGACGCGCACGTCGCGCGCCTCTTGCCGTAGTCGCCCGCCGCCGCAATCGGGACAGAGCGTGTAGCCGCGATACTTCGCCAGAAAAACGCGGACGTGTAGTTTGTACTTCTTCGTCTCAAGCCACGCGAAGAACCCGCGCACCCCCGTCCAGCCGTTTTTGCCGTCGATGACGGTGCGTTGCTGCGCGCGTGGGAGTTCGCCGAACGGCACATCGATGGGGATGCCCTCGGTTTTGCAGAAGCGTCGTAACTCTGTGCGCGCCCAATCGTGCTGCGGTTTCGTCCACGGCTCGATGGCGCCCTCGCCGAGCGAGAGTAGCGGATTCGGGATGACCAAATCGATGTCGAGGCCGATGGTGTTGCCGAAGCCCTGACAGGTCGGGCACGCGCCGAACGGGTTGTTGAAACTGAACAGGCGCGGTTCGGGTTGCGCGTAGACCGTGCCGTCGTATTTGCACTCGAAGCGTTCGGAGAAACGCAGCGTGCGCGGCTCGGCTTCCGCCGTCTGGACGATGGCCGTCCCGTGACCTTCGACGAAGCACGTCTCGAACGAATCGACGAGACGCTCGCGCACGTCCGCGCGCGCCGCGAGGCGGTCAACCAGAATGTAGACGCCCGCGAAGTCAGCGCGTTGATAATCGTCGGGCGAGCGCAACTCGATGGTTTCACCGTCGGCGAAAAACCGCGTGAAGCCGCGCTGCATCAGGCTCATCACATGAGCCGTCACGACGCGCGCGTCGGTTGCCGCCGACTTCGGTTTCGTCTGGCGCTTCGCGCCGTTCGTCTTCTTCGCACCGTTCGTGGCTTCGGTTCCCGCGCCCGGCGTCCGCATCCCCGCTTCGGCGGGAAAGAGGACGTAGAAGCGCGTCCCTTCGGCGAGCGTGTCGAGCGTTTCCTGAGCGGCGGATTCGGGCGTGTCGTTGTGCACCTCGCGCCCGCAGACGCGGCAAAACGTCGTCCCCGCGCGCGCGTAGAGAAGCCGCAGGTAGTCGTAAACTTCGGTCTGCGTCCCGACGGTCGAGCGCGGATTGCGCGTCGAATTCTTTTGCCGGATGGCGATGGCGGGCGGGATGCCGCGCACCTCGTCAACGTCGGGCTTGTCCATCCGTTCGAGAAACTGCCGCGCGTAGGCCGAGAGCGATTCGACGTAGCGACGCTGGCCTTCGGCGTAAACCGTGTCGAAGGCGAGCGACGACTTGCCCGAACCGCTGACGCCCGTGACCACCGTCAAACTCTCGATGGGCACGGTGAAACTTACGTTTTTAAGATTATTGACGCGCGCCCGGCGCACTGTGATGGCTTGTTCTGTCATGTCCCTTGATACACGTCGCCGCACACGGTGGACTTCGGGAGCCGGCGGCGAAACACCGATGATAACCCGATTCGGCGTGAGAGCGAAACGGCGAGCGGCGGGCGAAAACTTTGGACGGAAAACAGGCGGTTACCAGCGCGCGTCGTAGCGTGCGAGTCCGGCGCGCCACGCGCCCGCGCCGAGGATGGGAATCGTGCCGTCGAGCGTGAGAACCGAGTCGGGCGGGCGGCGGATTCGATAGGTGCGTCCCGACGGCGATCCGACCGAGAGCGTGATGCGGTCAGCGCCGATGGCGACGACCGTCGCGACACGCCAGTCCTTGAGACAACGGACGACGAGGTGCGCCCCGACTTGTAGCGAGCCGAGCGCGAGCGTGTTTTCGGATGGCAGAGACGGAGCGAGGTCGCCGTCTGAAACGGCTGCTGCGGTTTCAGTTTCCGGCGACCTCGAAATTTGCGCGCTCACGATTGTATTGTGGTCAGACTTCCATCGGGTCTTCAAACGGGAGATCGGGCTGCGAGGACTGCGCGCCGCCTTTGACGGCGTAGGCGCGCAAGGCCAACGACAGAATCAGGAACGCCATTCCGATCCAGACGAACGCCCACATCATCGCCGGAATCCCGGTCGCCAGCGCCATGTTCGCGGCATCGGTTTGCGCGCCGCCCGCGAGCGGCGAAGACAAAAACAGCACCGTCCGCAAATCGAAGACCGCGTTCAAGACACACTGCACGGCGAGAAAGCTGACGAGAAAAGTGGCGACGCGCGCGCTGGCGAATCGCGCCACGGCGATCAGCCCCAACGGAAGCAGCACGCCCGCGAAGAGCGTAAAGAGTCCCGGCAGCGAACCGTGCAGCAACGGGCTGAAGAATCCGTAAGCCACCGTCAACAATAAAATCAGCGCGGCGGAACCGACGAGCACGAACCGCGCGGCGACCGTCCGGCGAATCAGCACGAGCAGCAGCGCGCCGAAGGCCATTGCGCCGAGATAGCCCGCGCTCGAAACCAGCATCCGTGAAAAAAGTCCGCCGGTCGCGGAGTAAACCTCGCCGCTGCCGTCCATCGCAACGCTCAGGCTATGGACGCTGTTACCGGTCAACAGCGCCGCGAGCGCGTGCCCGCCCTCGTGGATGAACGTCACGAAGATGCGAAACGGATACGTCAGAACATCCGCAAACGGGATGTACCAGAGTACGACGCTGAGCGCGGTGGCAATCAGCAACGTGCGAATCTGCGGGCGTGCGTCATGGGCAATTTTTAGTCTCATATCAAAATCTCCGCTCTGTCCGGTCGGGCTAATTCTTCGGAACCTGCCCGCACATTGTACGACGAAGCGCACGGAAAGGTAAAAGTTAAAAAGCCAAAAAGGTGAAAGTGAAAACAGCGGGCGACGCTGGAATAAACGTCGAGCAACGGCGGCAAGTTCCACAAGCGACGGCGGCAAATTTCCGCCGACGCTTTCGCCTTTCGCCGCACTACTTTTGCCTCTCGTACGATCCTGACTTGCCGCCCGTCTTGGATTCGAGCCGCACGTCGGTGATGGTCATCGACTTGTCTAACGCTTTGCACATATCGTAGACGGTCAGCGCGGCGACCGTCGCGGCGGTGAGGGCTTCCATCTCGACGCCCGTCTGCGCCGTCGTCGTCGCTTCGGCTTCGATGCGGACGCCCGTGTCTTCGATGTCGGCACGGACATCGACGTGCGCGAGCGCGAGCGTGTGACAGAGCGGGATGAGTTCGGCGGTGCGTTTGGCGGCCATGATCCCGGCCAGCCGCGCCGTCTCTAAAGGATCGCCTTTCGGCGTCCGGTGCGCGCGGACGGCGGCAACCGTCTCCGCCGACATCAAGACGCGCGACGAGGCGACCGCGCGTCGTGCCGTCGCGGGCTTCGCGCTCGTGTCAACCATCGCCACGCGTCCCGCTTCGTCGATATGTGTAAGCTTGTTCTTCACTCGCGCTCCTGTCTCATGTTTTGGGTCAAAACTTAGATGCCGAAAAGTGGGCGCGGCGTCGAACGGAGCCGCTTCTCGCGGCGCACCGGCGACGCTTGTTGGCATTCCGACAAACTAAACACCGATTCGTGAGAGTTTGGCAAGAGTCGGCACAGGAAAGTATCCGACATGCTACAACCATTGTCCGTGCCCATCCGTAAGTTCACCGAGACACGAGATAAGTTTTAGCCGCGCGGGGCGATTGTCGAAAGCGACGCTCTGCTGTTCTTTCAACTCATCGAAACTCGTGCTTTGTCTCGCGTCAGGGCGCTTTGGATGTTTGATTCAGCGAAGCGGTTTCGGGCGCATTGGGTCGATGCGTTTTGCAAAATAGGTCGTGCGCGATTTTGAGCGCGTCCGTCGAACATAAAAGTTTTGCGGGCAGCCATCACGACGGGCGCGAAGTCGCGCGCTTGAGCGGCACGCCGCATCGGTCAACTTTGAAATAATTTCCAGAATCGAGAGGGTAAAAAATGAAGAAGACTTTCATGATGTGTTTGATCGCGGTGGCGTCGTTGGCGTTCACGGCGTCGGCTTTCGCGCAGAATAATCCGATGGTCGGCGGCGCGGCGATGTACAAAACGAAGGACATCGTTGACAACGCGGTGAACTCCAAGGATCACACGACACTGGTCGCCGCCGTCAAGGCCGCCGGACTGGTCGATACGCTCAAGAGCAAGGGACCGTTCACGGTTTTCGCACCGACAAACTCGGCGTTCGAGAAGCTTCCGGCGGGCACGGTTGACACGCTGTTGATGCCGGAAAACAAAGCGACGTTGACCAAGGTGCTGACCTACCACGTCGTCGCGGGCAACCTGGACTCCAAAGCCATCGCGAAGGCTATCAAGAAGGGCAGAGGCACCGCGACTTTGACGACCGTTAGTGGCGACAAGTTGATGGCGTCGATGCAGGGCAACAAACTCGTCCTGACGGATGAGAAGGGCGGAACGTCGACGGTGACCATCGCCAACGTACGTCAGTCGAACGGCATCATCCACGTCGTTGACACGGTTGTGCTTCCCGAATAGTTTTTCTTTCGTCCACAACAAAACCAAAAGGCGCTTCCGTCAACCGGACGGAAGCGCCTTTTCCATTTTGCAGAGACGCGCGCCGCAGCCGCCAAACCCGGCGCGAGCGGTCAGCTTTTGACGGCGTGGACGATGAGCGTGTTGCCGCCGAGCAGGATTTCGTTGGAATGGAGTTCGTCCGTCCAACGCGCGCGGCGTTTGTGCGCGGGCGTCAAGCGCGCGAGCAGACGGACGAGCGCGACGACAGGCCAGTAAGCCCAGAGGTGCGCTTTGGGTTTGTCGCGGTAGAGGCGTCGAATCTCGAAGCCGTGCTTTTCGAGCGCGTAGCGGAGTTCGGTATAAGCTATCGGATTGACGTGGAGCGCGATTTCCTCCATCGCGCCGAACTCGTCGCGCAAGCCCGCGAGGTGTTCGCGCGAGAGCGGTTTGAAGTGCGAAGTGTAGCCGTTGACGAGCCACTTGAAACGCTCCTCGATGTTGAGAATATTCGGGACGGTGACGATGAGATGCCCCCCCGCGCGGATGGTGCGTGCGAACTCGCGAATCGCCTGATGCGGATTCTCGATGTGTTCGAGTCCTTCGACACACGCGACGTAATCGAACGCCGCATCCGGGTAAGGGAGCGTCGCCGACAGGTCGCCCGCGCTGATTTCGACCCGCTTGAGACGAAATATTTCGGGATAGAGGTCGCAGCAACGCACGTCGAACCCGGCGTCGAGCAGACGGCGGGCGAGCGCGCCCTCACCCGCCGGCACGTCGAGCACGACGCCGCGCGGCA
>JBGTHJ010000426.1:0-4226 GCA_041746175.1 Pyrinomonadaceae bacterium | reverse complement strand
CGCACGCCTCACCGCCGAAGCCGCGCCGCGCGCCGCGCCCGTTCCCGAAGAGTCGGTTCGAGCCTTCGTCGCGCAACTCGATCAGTCGATTCAGAGCGGGCGACAAGCGCAAATCAGAGGCGTCATCGTGCCCGGCGAACTGACGGCATTCGAGCGCGGTCTCGTCGGCAGTCAGCCGGAACTATGGCAGACGCGCGTGCTCCGCACCGAATCCCACGGCGCAAATCGCATGGCCGTCGATGTCTTGATAAACGCCAAGACGCTCGGTCAAGCAACGTCCGGCACGGCGCTGCTCATCCTCGCGCGCACCGGTGCGGGCTGGCAACTCGCCGACATCCAACTCTTCGAGGTGCGCTGATAATGATGCAGGAGATCATCGAGATTGAGCGCCGCGCGGCGCGTCTCAAACTTTTGCTGATGGACTGCGACGGCGTGCTCACCGACGGGCGCATCACGCTCATCGGCGACGACGACGAGCAGAAGAGTTTCCACACGCGCGACGGTCACGGGTTGGTGTTGCTGCACCGCGCCGGTCTCCAATCGGGCATCATCTCAGGGCGCACGTCGAGCGCGGTCGTGCGGCGCGCACGCGACCTCGGCATCACGCACGTCCGGCAGGGGACGTGGGACAAAATCAAGGATTGGGAAGAAGTGATTGCCGCCGCCGGTGTCGAAGAGAACGAAACCGCGTACATCGGCGACGACGTGACCGACATGCCCTTGATGCGCCGCTGCGGGCTGGCCGTCGCCGTCGCCGACGCGACCGGCGAAACACGCGCCGCCGCGCATGTCGTCACCACGCTTCCCGGCGGCTTCGGCGCCGTCCGCGAAGTTTGCGAACTGATCCTCAAGGCGCAAGGGCACTGGTCAGACCTGATGCGGAAATACACCGACTTATGAGCAGAGGAGGAGAACAAGGGATGAGTGATTCGACTGTCCGGCGGATACTTTTTATCGAAGACAATCAGGACACGCGCGAGCTAGCAGATTTTAGTTTGTCGCACGAGGGATTTGCCGTGACGACCGTGCAGACCGCCGACGAAGGCTTGCGTCACGCGCGCGAAAATTCATACGCGCTGATACTTTTGGACATCGGGTTGCCGGACAAGGACGGGCTTGAAGTTTGCCGCGAGATTCGCGTCTTCGACCAGACGACGCCGATACTTTTTTACACCGCCTTCGCCGACCTGCTCGACCACGACGAGGCCATGCGCGCGGGCGCACAAGGGTGTCTGCGCAAACCCGAAGATACCCCGCGCCTCGGCACGCTCGTCCGCGCCCTCGTCGAACAGACACAGTGAGCGCGGACGGTTGATGATTGGCGGTAGAAGTAAATCCGACCACGCTTCATCGAGTTTTCCGTCCGGCATCAATCGTCCACATACATCTATAGCGGTTTGCAATTGGGTGAGTGCTGGGAGCGCCAGCGTCCCGCTGGCAAGCGTGCTCGGAGCACGTTCAATGGTTCGCGTTCTCCGAACGCTCAATGCGAGCGGGACGCTCGCGCTCCCGGGCGATGCCGCTCTTTTATGTGCTACATGCAATTGCAACTTGCTATATCAGCGCTTTTTCTTCGCGGCTGTTTTCTTCGCGGCGGTGCGGGATCGTTTGGGGTGCGGGAGGCGTGCGTCGGTGGCTAGACCGGCGTCGGCGTAGTGCTCGCGGCAGAGTTGGAGAAACGTCTGGCAGACGGGCGAGAGGTAGCCGCCGCTCAGACGCGCGAGGCCGAGTTCCCAGTTGACCTGCGCGCCTTCGATCCACCATTTGACGAGCCGCCCCGCAGCGACTTCCTCACGCGCCGCCCCGACCGGGACGATGCCGATTCCCATCCCTTCTTCAGCCATTCGTTTGATCGCCTCCTGACGGCTCAACTCCATCGCCACCGTCGGGCGCAACCCCGCCTTTGCAAAAAACTCGTCGATGAGACGGCGCGTGTTGCCGCCCCGCTCGCCGAGAATCAACCTCTCGCCCGCCAGCGTGAACGCGCTGACGACGCGTTGCTTCGCCAGACGATGACGCGGCGAAGCGATAGCGATTAGTTCATCGCGGCTCAACACTTCGGTTTCGATGGCGGGCGCCGCAACCGGCAGCGACACGAACGCCAAATCCAGGTCACCCGCCAGAATTTGTTTGACCAGCGTCTCGCTCGTACCCGACGCGACCGAGATTTCAGCCTGTGGATGGCGCGTGCGTAGTTGCGTCAAAATCTGCGGCAATGAAGACGCGCTGACCATCGCCGACGAACTGCCGATGCGCAAACGTCCGTGCTCGGCGCCGGCGAGTTCGGCGAGTTCGGCGAGCGCGGCGGCGTGCTCGCGCAGGATGCGTTGGGCGCGCACGAGCAATTTGTCGCCCGCCTCCGTCAACACCACGCGGCGGGGCGTGCGGAGAAAAAGTGGTAGTCCGATTTCGTTTTCCAGTTGGCGTATCTGCATACTGATGGCCGCCTGTGTGACATGGACGCGGTGCGCTGCGGCGGTGAAAGTTTGCGTCTCGGCGATGGCCGCGAACGCCTTGAGTTGTCTGATTTCCATGAGTGCCTCGCTATCAGTGAAAATTATTGAATGAATAAAATCTTTTAGTTTCCATTATAAATCAAGGCTGGTTAAGATTGCGCACTGATTTTCATGTGCGGCGCGGCGCTCCCGGAAAACTAAAATGTCTGCCAGATTGATACTGGTCGGACGCGAACCTGCAAACCTCATGAGTTCACCAAAGCTGCGCTCCCAACAGCTTGTGCTCGGCGTCGATGGCGGCGGGACGAAGACGCGGGCGGTCGTCGCCGTGGCGGGCGGGCGCGTCTTGGGCGAAGGGATTGCCGGGCCGTCGAATCCATTGCGCGTCGGCATCGGCCATGCGGCGAGCGCCATACGCGAGGCGGTCGATATGGCGTGCACGGGAGCGGCGGTGCGGAGAGTGGATATTGAGGCTGCCGAAATCGGTCTGGCGGGCGTGCGGCGCGAAGATATCCGCGAGCGGATGCGCGAGATGCTGAGCGGACTTGGCTTCGGCGCGCTCGAAATCGTCACCGACGCCGACATCGCTCTGTTCGGTGTCACCGGAGGCGCGGCGGGCGTCGTGTTGATCGCCGGAACCGGCTCGATATGCTGCGGCGTGAATGCGCGTGGCAAGCGCATGTTCGCGGGCGGTTGGGGGCCGGTGGCGGGCGACGAAGGCAGCGGGTCGTGGATTGCGCGGCGGGGATTGCAGGCGGCCACCAAATCTTGGGACGGACGCGGCGCGCCGACCCAACTCGTCAAAGCCGCCTGCGCGTATTTCAATGTCACCTCGTTCAACGATCTCTCGACGGCGATCTACGCGCCCAACATGACCAACGACCGCATCGCGGGTTTCGCGCGCGAGGTTTCGGCGGCGGCGAAAAAAAGGGACGCCGTGGCGAGACACATTATCGCGGCTGCCGGGCAGGAACTCGGTCAGGCCGCCGCGACGGTGGTTCGCGCGCTGCGGATGGAGCAGATGTCTTTTCAAGTGGGTTACGTCGGCGGGGTGTTTGCCGCCGCCGACTTCTTGCTCGCATCGCTGCGCGAAGAGGTGGCGCGGGTCGCTCCGCAAGCATTCGTCGCGCCGCCCGAATTCCCGCCCGCCGAAGCCGCCGCGCGGATGGCGTGCAAACATTTGAAACTCGCGCTGGCCGTGTGAGGCAAAAGATGGGCGATTAACCATCGACCATCAACCCCTCGCCGCCGGCAAGCCACGATACAATCGCACGATGCACGACGCGCTGAGCAGTTCACCATCTGTCAGCCGAGATATCAATACACATGTCCGAGCCGGTTCCTATCACAGAGCAGGAGAACCCGCGCACGCGAGAGATTGCGACGCTGCCGACGCTCGGCATCGTGCGTCTGATGAACGAGGAAGACGCGCGCGTGTCCGAAGCCGTCGAGCGCGTGCTGCCGGAGGTGGCGCGGGCGGTCGATGAAATCGTCGCGCGGTTGGAACGGGGCGGGCGTCTGTTTTACGTCGGCACGGGAACATCGGGACGGCTCGGCGTGCTCGACGCTTCGGAATGCCCGCCGACGTTCGGCGTCTCGCCGGAGTTGGTGCAGGGCATCATCGCGGGCGGTTGGGAGGCGTGCTATCGAGCGGTCGAGGCTTCGGAGGATGACGCGGCGGCGGGCGCGCGTGAGACAGCGGCGCGGGGCGTGGGGGCGAATGATGCGGTGGTCGGTATCGCCGCGTCGGGTCGCACGCCGTACACGGTC
>JBGTHJ010000425.1:0-10736 GCA_041746175.1 Pyrinomonadaceae bacterium | reverse complement strand
GTCGCATCCGCTCGATGCTCGGACGCGTGGCGCTCGGCAGCGTGCTGGTCGTCGCCATTTTTACGAGCGTGCTGTTCTTCGGCGGCGAGGGTTCGTTAAGCCGTCTCGTCGGAACGGTCAATCAGGACGACCCGACGACCGGACGCCTCCATTTTTGGGAAGGCACGTTGGAAATTATCCGCGAGCGCCCGCTCACCGGCGTGGGGCTGGGCGCGTTCAGCGTCGCCTACACGCGCCACGATACGCGCCCCGGCGTGTTCCGTCTCGAACAGGCGCATAACGATTATCTCCAACTCTTGTCGGACGCCGGAATCGTCGGCGCGGCGCTCGGTCTGCTGTTCGTCGGCGCGCTGTTTCGCGTCGCGCTCAAGCGCGCCGCATCGCGCGACAAGTTCAGGAGCGGCGTCGCGCGTGGCGCGCTCGCCGGATGCTTCGCCGTGCTCGTCCACAGCTTTTTCGATTTCACGCTCCACACGACGGCCAACGCGCTGCTGTTTCTTCTGCTCGCCGCGCTCGCCACCATCAACGGGCGCACCGAAGAACCAGACCTTGAACAGCACGACCAACAGCGGCGGCGACGGCGACGACGCCGCAGCAGTCAGCAAGGAACCGACCACACGAACGCGGCGCAAGCCTAGAGGAGATCGGCTCATCGGTTCAGTGAAAAGTGAATCAATGAGCCGATGAATCAACTTTAGAGGATACAGATGAGAATATTGGTGACGGGCGGCGCGGGCTTTATCGGCTCGCATTTGTGCGAGCGGCTTCTAGAGGCGGGGCATGAGGTTATCTGCCTCGACAATTTCTTTACGGGACGGCGCGAAAACATCGTCCACCTGCTCGACAATCGTCGCTTTGAACTCGTGCGCCACGATGTCATCGAGCCGATCCTGCTCGAGGTTGACCGGATTTACAATCTCGCGTGTCCGGCGTCGCCGATTCACTACCAGTACAATCCGGTCAAGACCGTCAAGACGAGCGTGATGGGCATGATCAACATGCTCGGTCTGGCGAAGCGCGTCCGCGCGCGCATCCTGCAAGCGTCAACCTCCGAAGTTTACGGCGACCCGCAAGTTCACCCGCAACCCGAAGGCTATTACGGCAACGTCAATCCGGTCGGGCTGCGCAGTTGTTACGACGAAGGCAAGCGACTCGCCGAAACGCTGATGATGGATTATCACCGTCAGAACCATGTGGACACGCGCATCGCGCGCATCTTTAACACCTACGGGCCACGGATGCAGGAGCACGACGGACGCGTCGTATCAAACTTTATCGTGCAGGCTCTGCGCGGCGACGAGTTGACCATCTACGGGACGGGCGAGCAGACGCGCTCGTTCTGTTACGTCGATGATTTGGTCGAAGGCTTGATGCGTTTGATGGACGCCGAAGCCGTCCACGACCCCGTCAACCTCGGCAACCCCGGCGAGTTCACGATGCGCGAGTTGGCCGAAGAGATCGCGCTCGCGTGCGGCGCGGACATCAAAGTGCGATACTGTCCGCTACCGGAAGACGACCCCCGACAACGCCGCCCCGATATCACACGCGCCCAACAGCTTTTAGGCTGGACGCCACACATCCCCCTGCGCGACGGACTGAAGAGAACCGTCGTCTATTTTGAAAAGCTGCGGCTAAAGGCTGGTTGACAGCAAACAACCAACCTCTGGCGTCTAACCTCAAGCTATGGCCGAAACATCTCAAACGCATTACCCCGCGAGCGTGCCGGAGCTTTGTCTGAGCGCGTTTCGCCGGGATGGTAAAGAAGACGCCGTCAATCTCAAGAGCGACGGCGAGTGGTTGCGCATTTCGGGCGAGGCGATCATCAAGCGCGTGCGCGCCGTCGCGCTGGGACTCCGGATGCTCGGCATCGCGAAGGGCGACCGCGTCGCGCTGCTCTCGGAGAATCGCCCCGACTGGTCGATTGTTGATCTGGCGATTCTCAGCCTCGGCGCGGTCAACGTGCCCATCTACACGACGCAGGCTCCCGATCAGGTGCGCTACATCCTCGAAGACTCCGGCGCGCGTCTGTTGTTCGTCTCGAACCGTCGCATCTACAAGCACGCGCGCCCCGGCATTGATGCCGCGCGCGGCGTCGAGAAGCTCATCTTCTTTGATACGGACGCCGACGAAGCCGACGCGGGCGACACCAGCACGCTCGCCGAAATCGAGCGGCGCGGCGTCGAACGCGATGCGCTTGAGCCGGAAGCCTTTGAACGCCTTCTGCGCGATGTGCGCGGCGATGATCTGGCGACCATCATCTACACTTCGGGGACGACGGGCGAGCCGAAGGGTGTGATGCTGACGCATGGGAATTTCGTCTCGAACGTGCTGGCGATTTCGAGCGCGCTGCCCGTTTTGCCGACCGACGTGTCGCTCTCGGTCTTGCCGCTCTCGCACATCTTCGAGCGGACGGTCTTCTACGTCTTTTGCTGGAACGGCGTCGCCGTCCACTACGCCGCATCATTCGATCAGGTCGGCGAGTATCTGCGCGAAGTCCGCCCGACGATTATGACCGCCGTCCCGCGACTGTTCGAGAAGGTCTATCACCGCATCGTCAAGAAGGGCACGGCGGAGGGCGGGCGCAAGGAGAAGATTTTTCTGTGGGCGCTCGGCGTCGGGCAACGCTACGCCGCGCTGAAGGACGCCGACGAACCCATCCCGCCCCTGCTCCAAATTCAACAGGACATCGCCGACCTGCTTGTCTTTTCAAAATGGCGCGCGGGCGTCGGCGGGCGTCTGCGATTTTTCGTCTCCGGCGGAGCCTCGCTCTCGCCCGCTCTCTCCTACGCCTTTCTCGGCGCGAACATCGAAATCTTGCAGGGCTATGGCATGACTGAGACGTGCATCGTGTCGGCCAACCGACCAGAGAACAACAAGGTCGGCTCGGTCGGGTTGCCGTTTCCCGGCATTGATGTGCGGCTCGACGACGAAGGCGAAATCCTCGTGCGCGGGCCGAACGTGATGCGTGGTTACTACAACAAGGAAGAAGAGACGCGCGCCGTGTTCACCGCCGACAACTGGTTCAAGACGGGCGATGTCGGACGCATGGACGAACAGGGGCGCATCTTTATCACCGACCGTAAGAAGGAGCTTTTCAAGTTGTCGAACGGCAAATATGTCGCGCCGCAACTGGTCGAAAGCCTGATTAAGCAGAGCGCGTTCGTCAATCAGGTGGTCGTCGTCGGCGCGGGACGCAAGCAGCCCGCCGCGCTCATCGTCCCCGACTGGGAGACGCTCACCGCCGCGATGCCCGAAGCCGAAGCAGCCGACGGCGCGAAAGCCAAAGGCGCGGCGCGGCGCACCGCATGGAGTCGGAATCCGGCGGTCGTCAAAATCGTGCAGCGCGAGGTCGCGAAGTTGACTTCGACGCTCGCCGATTACGAACGCGTGCGCCGCGTCGCGCTCCTGCCCGAAGAATTTTCCATCGACGGCGGCGAAATGACCCCGACGCTCAAGGTCAAGCGTCGCGTCGTCGACGAGAAGTACGGCGCGCTCATCGACGCCCTTTACGACGGCGGGGCGTAAGGGAGATCAAGCGCGCATCGTATTTCAGGTTTGTTTGAAACTGTGGGCTGACGCGCGCTCGCGCCCGACGGAATTTTTTTTCGACGGATGTTGAAATGAGGCGGGGGGCTGAGTTTTCTTTGGGTTGGAGAGTGAACGTGCGCGCTCAGGCGTCGGTCAGCGAGAGCGGCTCTTTTTCAAACGTCGCGAGAATAAATCTGACGGCAATGTAAGACGGCTCGGCCAGCAGGCTTTCGGCGAGACAGCGCAGGGCGACCGGAATCTCGATTCGCGCGACACATTGCTCGCCGATAGGCGGATGGCGTTTGAGAAGTTCTAATTCCGCCGCGCAGAAATCGCAGGCGGCGAGATGCCCGGCGATTTTCCGGCTTGCGCCGCGCGCGGTGTCCGACATTGTGTAGCGCAAAAGTCGTTCGGCGGGGGGGCAGGTTCTCCGCTTGCGGAATTTGGCTGTGCTTGCAGAACGCATGATCCTCCTCCACGATCAGCTTACCCGGTTAGGGCTTGGAATAAACGGTCTGGTTTTTGACACATTCAACCAAGCCGGACGAAGCAAGCCAAAAGGCACAGCGCGCAAACGGGTCGGGGCAAGCTTTTCAGTGACGTGGAGACGCACAGCCGTAGAACCCTTGACGGTCGCTTCGTTAATCCCTGAAATGAAAATGCCAATCGCGTCTCGTTTCCATATTTTCACTCCGCACCTACTGTGCTTCTCCGGCTTTTCTCCTGATTTTTCAACGGCTTGGGGATAGTGCAAAAAGATGTTGCTCAATTAAGGGTTTGCTGGTAACATCCATTTGTCGTTGGAGAGCGCAGTTTCTCCCGGCTCCTTTCGCGGTGACCGCCCTTTCTCCTTTGCGGTCAATCGGCGCGGATTCCCCGGCGAAGTCGAACAACAGACACAACTGACGAGCGCCCGCGCGTGTCCTCTCATCATCGGTGGAGAGTCCTGCCGTCCGCTTCACGATAAGTTCGAGCACCTGAGCGCAAACGGTTGAGCACGTTGCGAGGCAACCCTTGTGCGTCAAGAACCCGCTCGACGCCCCCCGCAGAAAACTCTCTTAGCCTCTTCAACCCTGCTTGCGGATAATTGTTACGACGATTAACATGGCGGCAATCTCTCGCGACCAGAACCATAGTATAAATAACCCAATGACAAGCGCCACCGAAGAACAGTCACGATTGCCGGAGCGTGCGAGCGCCGAGCGCACACACCATCGCGCCGGTCCGTGGATCGAGTCGTTGCGTCGCTCCGACGTTAACCGGCTCTGGACGGAATTGCAGCGACTCGTCAGCAATCATCCGCTCGTGCGCGCTTCGCACAACGCCGGGCTGCTTGTCGAAGAGGGCGACCGGGGCAGCGCCTACGTCGATCTCACGCAGGAGCTTTTCGTCACGCTGCTCAGCAAGTCGCGTTTCCAGCACTACCTCGACACGCAGATGTCGGACGCGGAAGTCGAATGCGAAATCGGGCAGATCGAACTGACCAATCTGCTCACCGCCGAACTGCGCAAACGGCATCCCGAATCATATCGGCTCGCGCGCCGCATCTCGACCATCATTCAATCGAGCGCCAACTTCCGACGCTTCGACGGCAACGACGGCGGCAACAGCAATAGCAGCGGCGGCGACGAACCGCACCGCCGGCTCGTCGACCGCATCTACGGACTGAACGAATGGCGCCGCGACAAGCCGCGTCGCGCCGCGCCGGAACTCGAACAGCGCGTGCAGTTGATTCCGGTGCGCCAGCGCGACACGCGGATGGTCGGTTGTACTGGCGACGCGCAAATCATCATCAGCAATTCCGACCTCGAAGACCTCATTATCTCGGTGCTCGAAGCGTGCGACGCGCCGGTTGACGTGCGGGGTTTGCGAAGTCTGGTGATGTCGCGGCTGCCGGTGATGGACATCTATCTCGTGCCGCTCGGCGGCAACGACGACGATGATACGGGACGCCAGTTTGAGCCGGTTGATGGTCGCGAAAATCCAGAGCAGTCGCTGCTCCGGCAAGAATCGGAGACGGCGGCGGCGGGCTTTGTCGATCAGTTTTTGAAGGGACTGCACGAAGCCGTGCGCGGCAAGACCAAGCAGTACGACCGGATGCTCGGCGTGCTCTGGCATTGTTATCTCAGCCCGCTCAACGTTACGCAACTCGAAGCCGCCGCGCGCCTCCACGTCTCTGACTCGCTCGTTTCGGATTACCGTCGCCGCATCGAGCAACAGTTGCGCGCGCTCTCGTTTTCCGAGGTCGAAGAGGCCCGGCGTTTCGAGACCGCGTTGCGCGCGCGCGTACGCTTGCTGGTCGTGGTCGGCGACAAAGAGAGGGTCGCGGTCTAAATCCTGAAGACGCGGGCGCGGGGTTGATGTACCCGCGCGCGTGGATAGAATTTCTGTAATCGAGCAGGAGAACTGCCCAAAGCCGTCACACGTGCTTTACAATGGGGAAAGGTTAAACTAGTCGCCGGAGGTGGGAGTGCCCCCCGCCTCCGCGTGGCTTTTTAACTGCCGGAGGCGCGCACGCCAGCGCGCCGCCCATCAAACGAGGGGGAAGAGTGCCGCAGATGCCATCGAATCGCCACGTCTCCGAGTACGCACCCGTTGCGCCGTCGTCGCAACGGGTGCGTCAACCGGACGACGCCCCCGGCGCAGAATGGAGGCGCTACAGCGGTGATGGCGGCGACAGCGGACACGTCGCCACGCCCCCCGCCGACGCTTCCGACACGACCGCGTTCCATCACGCGAACGGCGTGCGTCCGTCGAGTGAATCCGACCCTCCGACAGCGACTCTCTTATCAAACCCCAACGGGTCGTTTGTGCTCCGGCGCGGTCACGCGTTCAGCTACGCGGGACTGTTCCTGTTCACCTGCGTCCTCTACTTTCGTCCGTACGAACTGTTTCCCACGCTCGCCTCGCTGAAAACTCTGGCGTTCTGGACGGCGATGGCGACGCTCGCCGTCTTCTTCCCGTCGCAATTCGCGCTGGAGGGAAATCCGACCGCCCGCCCGCGCGAAGTAAACATCGTGATGTTGTTCGCGCTGACCGCGTTGCTGTCGATTCCGCTGGCGATCAGTCCGGGCGAGGCGTGGGATACTTTCACCGACGTGTTTTTGAAGGCCGTGCTGATCTTCATCGTGATCGTCAACACGGTGCGCACAAAGCGACGTTTGAACGGGATTCTTTTTCTCGCGGTGGCGGTGAGTTGTTTGCTGAGTGTGGAAGCGTTGCGGAGTTATGTTTCCGGCACGGGAGTGGTCGAGGGGTATCGCGCGACCGGCACGCTGGGCGGCATCTTCGGCAACCCGAACGACATGGCGATTCATCTGGTGAGTGTTTTGCCGATCATGATCGCGCTGTGGTTCGGCACACGCAACTTGATAAAGAAATTGGTGTACGGGGCGGTGGCGGCCATCATCGCGGTGGGTGTGGTGGTGACTTTTTCGCGCGGCGCGTTTCTGGCGCTGGCGGCTTCGGCGGTCGTGCTGATCTTCAAACTCACACGACACAATCGCATCTTCTTCGTCATTCTTCTCGTCGTCGCTGCCGCCGCGTTCGTGGTGTTCGCACCGGGTGAGTACACGCAGCGGATGGCGACGATTTTCGATCGGGGCAGCGATAACGGTTCGGCGTCGCAGCGTTGGGAAATTCTCTTGCGGTCGCTCAACATCGCGTTGCACAACCCGGTGTTCGGCGTCGGGATGGGCAATTTTCACATCGTTTCGATTCACGAACTCGTCTCGCACAATTCCTATACGCAGGTGGCGGCGGAGATGGGGTTGACCGCGCTGACGTGTTACGTGCTGTTCATGCTGACGCCGCTCAAGCGGCTGCGACTGATCGAACGCGAGACCTTCACGGAACGACGGACTTCGCATTTTTACTATCTCGCTATCGGCTTGCAGGCCAGTTTGGTCGCCTACATGGTGAGCAGCTTTTTCGGCTCGGTCGCGTACCAGTGGTATGTTTATTACCTCGTGGGTTACGCCGTCTGTCTGCGCCGGATTTACGAGGCGGAGATCGGGAGGGAAGTTGGCAGGCTGGTCGAAACAAAGGTCGCACGCGCGGCGGGCGAACGCGGCGACGACGACGGGCGCGGGCTTTCGACGGGCGCGGGCGCGTCGCAGTCGGTGATGCCATGACGAGCTTTTACGAGTTGACGGAGATGGTGTTCTGGCTGAGCGGCGCGGCGCTTTGTTATACCTACGTCGGCTATCCCGTGCTGCTCGAAGCGGTCAGCCGCGTGCGGTCGCGACCCGTCAGACGGCGGGATTTCGAGCCGTTCGTCAGTATCATTATCACCGCCTACAACGAGGAGCGCGACCTCGCCGCGAAACTCGAAAACACGCTCGCGCTTGATTATCCGAAAGACAAATTTGAGATCATCGTCGCGTCGGATTGTTCAAACGACCGGACGGATGAAATCGCCCAAGAGTTCGCCGCGCGCGGCGTGCGGCTACATCGACAAGCGGCGCGGCGCGGCAAAACGGCGGCGCAGAATGCCGCCGTCGAAATCGCGCGCGGCGAGATCGTGCTCTTTTCCGACGCGACGACGCTCTATCGCCCGGACGTTTTGCGCGTGATGATGCCGGACTTCGCCGACCCGGAAGTGGGCTGCGTCGCGGGGCGGCTCGTCTACGTTGACCCGACCGCTTCAACCGTCGGCACGGGGGCGCGTTCCTACTGGGGGTATGAAACTTTTTTGAAAGAGCGCGAGAGTCGCATCGTCTCGCTCGTCGGCGCGTCGGGCTGTCTCTACGCGGTGCGGGGCGCGGCCTACGTGCCGCTCTACGAAGAGGCGTGCAGCGACTTTATCATTGCGACCAAAATGGTCGAGCAGGGACTGCGCGCTGTTTATGAACCCGCCGCCGTCTGCACGGAAGAAACCAACCGTCGCGTCGATAAGGAACTCCGCATGAGAGTGCGTGTCATCGCGCAGACGCTGACCGACCTCTGGCGTCATCGCGCGATGATGAACCCGCTGCGAAGCGGCTTTTACGCCGTCCAACTCGTCTCTCATAAAGTTCTGCGCTATCTCGCGCCGATCTTTTTGCTGGCGGGCCTGGCGGCAGCGGCGGCGCTCGCGCCGGGTTCGACTTTCTATCTCGTGGTGTTGCTGGCGCAACTCGCTTTTTACGCGCTCGCGCTCGTCGCGTGGCTGCTCGAGCGCGTTGGTATTCATAATCGAGCGCTGGCGATGCCGCAATATTTCGTGCTCGCCAATCTCGCGTCGCTGATCGGTTTCTACCAGTTTGCGCGGGGCGAACGCTACGCGAGTTGGGAGCCGATACGCGAAGCGTCGCCGATATCGATACCCTTTGAAAGAGGCGAGGATTAATGACGATGACGACGACGAACGCTTCGGAGACGAAAATCGTGGTGCGACGAATCGGCGGGCGCGGCGCGTTCGGGCGATCGTCTCCGAACGCGCCGCGAAGTTTTTCGCACTTTCGCGAGCGCGTAATTTTGCGCGCCGCCACGCGAGTTTGAAGAGCGCGCGAACGAGGGAGAGCCTTGACCAACCGGACGGAACAAAGCGAGTCGATGACGAGCCGCGCCTTGTGGATGGTGTGCGCCAAGACGCTCGCCTTCGTCTTCAGCTTTGCGTTGCCGTTGTTGCTCGTGCGTCGCCTCGACCGCTACGAGTTCGGGCTTTACAAGCAGGTTTTCCTCGTCGTCGGGACGGCGGTCACGCTCCTCCCGCTCAGTTTTGCGATGAGCGCGTTCTTCTTTCTACCGCGCGAGCCTGACAAGCAGCGACAAGTCGTCGTCAATATCCTGCTCTTCTACACGCTGATTGGCGCGGTCGCGTGCCTGACGCTCGTCCTGCGTCCGTCGTTGCTCGCCGCGATCTTTCGCGGGCCGGAGTTGACCGCGCTCGCGCCGCTCATCGGCGTCGTGCTGCTGCTCTGGATAGTTTCGTCGTTCCTCGAATTCGTCGCCATCGCGCATCAGGAGTTGAGGCTCGCGACGGTCTTCATCATCTTCGCGCAACTGACCAAAACCTCGCTCCTGTTGGCCGCCGCGCTCATCGCGCCGAACGTCCGCACGCTGGCCTACGCCGCAGTGGTGCAGGGCGCGTTGCAAACGATCATCCTGCTCGTTTATCTCCGCTCGCGCTTTCGCGGCTTCTGGCGCAGCTTCGAGTGGCCGATGATGCGACGGCAGTTGGGCTATGCCATCCCGCTCGGACTCGCGGGGATGCTCTACACGATTCAGCTCGACATTCACAACTACGTCGTCTCGTATCGCTTCGACGCGGCGACCTTCGCCGTCTATGCCATCGGGTGTTTTCAACTCCCGCTCGTCGGCATTCTCAGCGACTCGGTCGGCTCGGTGATGATTCCGCGCATCAGCGTGTTGCAAAAACAGTGCGATACGCGCGAGATCGTCCGGCTTACGGCGCGCGTGACGCGCAAACTCGCGGCCATCTATTTTCCGCTCTACGCGCTGCTGCTCGTCGTCGGCGTCGAGTTCATCACCGTGCTGTTCACGACGCGCTATCTCGATAGTTGGCCCATCTTTGCCATTAATTTGACGATGCTGCCCTTGAGCATTCTGACCCTCGACCCCATCGTCCGGGCCTATGCCGGAGAGCGTCACTTCATCGTCAAACTCAATGCCGTGCTGCTCGTCGTGCTGCTTCCGGCATTGTGGTTCGGGACACAGTATTTCGGTTTGGTCGGAGCCATTGCGTCGGTGGTGACGATCAATTTTTTCGTGCGGCTGGCGACCGCCGTCCGGCTGGCGCGGGTTGTCGGAGTCGAGCGCGGCGATGCGTGGGTGCTGAAGGATGTCGGGAAAATTGCGCTGGCCGCGCTCTCGGCGGCGGTCGTGACGTGGTTCGTGCGCGCCGCGCTGTTGACCGCCGCCGGAGGCGTCAAACCGTTCTTCGTGCTCACGGCGTGCGGCGCGGTGTTTTCGCTCGTCTATCTCGCGGCGTTGCTGCTCGTCGGTGTCCCGACGCTTGAGGAACGCGCCACGGCGCGGCGACAACTCGCGCGCGTGCGACACATGTTCCAACGCCGCGCGGTCGAACCGCTGGCGACGACGGGAGAAGGGTCGAATGTCTAGGCTCACCGGAGAGATGGGCAAGAAGTCGTGCAAAGTTTGACCGGAAAAGCTCACGAATGGATTTCGCGTGGCGTGTTGCTCCCGCTGTGGCGTTGGCAGCGCGCGGCGCGTCCGTCGCGGCGCGCGGTGATGACGGCGGCGCG
>JBGTHJ010000424.1:0-1702 GCA_041746175.1 Pyrinomonadaceae bacterium | reverse complement strand
GATTTTCCGCTCGCCGCGGCGTGGGCCAACGCGCGCACGCTCCGGCTCGCCGACGGCCCCGACGAGGTTCACGTCGAATCAATCGCGCGGATCGAGTTGGGCAAATATCAAGACTGAAAAACCGTCGGCTGGTCGCGCGCGTGATGGTGTTCGGAGGCTCGCGAGGGCGCGTGTGCGTTTGAAGCGGGAGAGGTTGTGCATCGATGACGAAAATCGAGAGCGTCGAAAAACTGGGCGAGCACGTCGGGCGCGAAGTCGCGGTCAGCGATTGGCTCGAAGTCGCGCAGGAGCGCATCAATCAGTTTGCGGAGGCGACCGGAGACCGGCAGTGGATACACACCGACCCGGAACGAGCCGCGCGCGAGTCGCCGTTCGAGGGAGCAATCGCGCACGGTTTTCTGACGCTCTCGCTGTTGAGCGATTTGATGATGCGCGCGGTGTCGGTCGGCGGCGTGCAGATGGGTCTCAACTACGGATTGAACCGCGTCCGCTTCGTCGCACCCGTGCCCGCCGGGGCGCGTCTTCGCGGGCGGTTCACGCTCGCCGGGTTAGAGGAAATCAGCGGCGGCGGCGGTGTGCAGGCGACGTGGAGCGTCACGGTCGAGCGCGAGGGCGGCGACAAGAAGCCGTGCTGCGTGGCGGAGTGGCTGGTGCGCTACTACGTTTGAGCGCGCCACAATAATATCTGACGGGGAAAAACATGGACGACACGATAGATAACACGACCCGCACGCGCACGTTTACGTGGGAAGACCCGCGCGCGGCGGTGGAAGCCGGACGCGGATTGTCGGGGCTTGAATATTTGCAGAAGATCGTCGCGGGCGAACTGCCGCGCCCGCCCATCAGCGCGCTGATGAATTTCGGCCTCAGCGAACTGAGCGCGGGCCGCGCGGTGTTTACGGTCGAACCCGAAGAGTATCACTACAACCCGATTGGCGTCGTGCACGGCGGGCTGGCCGCGACGCTGCTCGATTCGGCGATGGGCTGCGCGGTGCATTCGATGCTGCCCGCGAACGTCGGCTACACGACGCTGGAGATAAAGGTCAACTACGTCCGCGCGATGACATCCGAAACGGGGAGCGTCCGTTGTGAGGCGAGTGTGATCCACGTCGGCGGGCGCACGGCCACCGCCGAGGGTCGCGTGGTTGACGCGAGCGGCAAACTCTACGCCCACGCCACGACGACCTGCATCATCTTTCGTCCCTAGCCATGCATCATCGTTCGTCCCTGATTGCGAAGTGACGACGCCGGGTGAGTTTTGAAGATGGTCGATACGTCGGATACCAAACCCGTCCGCGCGAGCGAGCAGCTTGATTGGGAGACGCTCGCCGCGTACGTGCGCGAGCGTCTGAGTGTCGTGGCGGGCGAAGGGTTCGACGCGGGCGCGCCGTTCTCCGTCGAGCAGTTTCCCGGCGGGCACTCGAACCTGACCTATCTGCTGCGCTTCGGCAGCCGGGAGTTTGTGCTGCGGCGTCCGCCGTTCGGACCTGTGCCGCCGAAGGCGCACGACATGGCGCGCGAGTATCGCATCCTCGAAGCGGTGCACCCGGTTTACCCGCTCGCGCCGCGTCCGTTCGTGTTGTGCGAAGATGCGCGCGTGACGGGCGCGACCTTTTACGTGATGGAGCGACGGCGCGGCGTCGTCGTGCGCACCGTCGAGCCGTCGCCATTGGCCGGACGACCGGAAGCACGGCGGCGTGCG
>JBGTHJ010000423.1:0-21830 GCA_041746175.1 Pyrinomonadaceae bacterium | reverse complement strand
ACGGCGCGCCGCCGTAACGCGCGAGCGCGCGGCGCGTGCGGGTGTAGATGTTCTCAATGGCGAGGTCGTAGGCGCGCGCGCGTTGTTGGAGTTCGGCCATCGAAGCGACGAACTCGAGCTTCGAGCGGCGGTCAACCCGCGCGGCGGGCAGAGGCCGCGCGAACCGTCGCCCCCGGCTCCACACCACCGCCAACACGATCACGGCCAACTGCGCGCACATCGCCAGCACGGGCGTCCCGGCGAAGTAGGCGATAAGGTAATTTTGCGACGCGGCGCGCCCCTGATGAAACTCGTCGAAGGCGATGATGCCGCCCGCGTCGGTGACGATGTTGAGAGCCAGTTGAAGATTGTCGGCGCGGCTGATGCCGCCGTTCGAGACGATGAACGGATCGCTCAAGACGACGATGCGCCCCGCGCCGTGTGCGTAATCGATGAGCAACGCGCCTTCCCCGCTCGCGCCCTCATCATCCGCGACCGCGTAAGCGAAATGTCTGACCGGGCCGGAGAGAAGCGGCGTGGGCGTCGTGCCGGGAGCGGGTTTAGGCGGCGGCGGTGGCGACGACGAATCGGTCTGGTCTGTGGAGCCGAAAATTTCTTTCCAGACATCGACCGGCGTCGGTGAAGCCTCCGCTGCGACCGGCGGCGGCGTGTCGATGCCGTCCCCTTTGTCCGAATCTTCGTCCGGTTTGATCTCGTAGAGCGTGAGCCGACCGGCGAAGCGCGACGGCGCAACGTGTTCGATGTCGCGCGTCAGACGCGTCGGTTGGATGGGCATCTGCGGCGGCATCCCTGCCGTCATCTTCCCGGCGTCGTCCGGCTTCGCTTCTTCGTCGGGATAATTGACTATCTCCGAAGTGAGTTGCCACCCGCCCGCCTCCGGGAGCAAGGCGGGGTTCGGCATCCGGTCGATGACGACCAACCGCCCGCCCCGCTCGACCCAACGCAACACGCTTTCCGTCTCGTCTTTCTCGAACGGCCTGCGCAGTGTGCCGATGACGACGAACGTCGCGGGCGACGCCGCGCCTTCACGCAACAGCGCCGAGGGCGGCTCGCGCCAGCGCACAACCTTGTGCCCCGCTTCGTTGAGAAAGTCGTGGAGCGCGCGCGCGCCCGTCGCCCCGGCGTTGATGGTCGAGCGATCCGGTTTCGACTCTGTATCCGGCTGCTCGTCAACCCGCACGTACGAAGCCGCGTTGAGCGCCGCCAGCACAACCAGCAACAGCGCAACGGTCGCGACGATGACGATTCGTTCACGCATAAAAGCTCCGTCCGCACTCCAACGTCCAAAGTCTGAAGTCGGAACCTCTCTGCTTGATTTCGCCTTTTGACCTTGGACGCTGGACTTTGAACATGGTCTTGTATTCAGACATCCGATACGGTTTCGGGCTTTGGACTATTGGATTATGACTTTGAACTCATCGCGCTCCGGCAACGCGCGCGAAAGTCCATCCAGTCGCCATCGGTGGCGACTTCAAAGCCGTACCAGTGCTTTTCGTAGTTGAACGTGAGCGGCTTCATTTCGCTGTAGAGGTCACTGCGCCCGCGCACCGCGCCGAGATAATCGCGGTTGGTTTTATGACGCGCGAGATGGATGATTTTGCGGTCGCCGAGTTCGCACAACAACGCGACGTAGGCTTTGCGGATCGCGCCGCGCGGGTCGCCGCCACGCGCGAGGCGTTCGGCTTCGGCGAGGAGGTCGGCGGCGGTTTGATCCGGCGCGAGTCGTTCGCCCAACACGATGCGGGCTTCGTCCGTTCCCGCGCTTCGTCGCCGGCGGCGGCGGCGAAAGATCGACGCCCTAAACTTCCACAGCACAAACGCAATCGTGCTCGCCGCCAGCGCGTAGATGAAGATTTGCGCGGCGAGCGAAAGCCACGGACTCGCGCCCGGCACGATTCGCGACGGACTTGGAAGAAGGCTTTGCACCCACTCTTTCATCTGCTTGATGAGACGGTTGAGCGCGCTTTCGTTCTGATTGGTCGCCTTGTTTGTTTCGAGCCGGCGCAGGATGGCGGCCATCCGTCCCTTCTCGGCTTCCTTGTCGCGGGATGATGCCGCCGTGCTCGCGTCTTTGAGTTCGGCGAGACGCGCGTCGAGCGCGCCGAGACGTTCCGAGATGTGCGTCAGCGCAAGATAGCGCGCCTCGTGTGAGGTGTCCTCGCTCTGCTCGTAGTCGTCAAACGCTCTTTGCACCCAGCCATTATCGACGGACAAATTTCTGTTCGCCCATTCGACTTGTTCGGTCGGCGGCAACAGGCGGCGCACCTCTGCGAACATCCGCGTTTCGGCCCCGGCAATCTCACCGTCGATTTCTTCGAGCACCTTGTCTTCCCTGGCTTCGCGCTCGATGGCTTCGGTGTGCAACCAGCGCACGCCCTCGACATACTCTTTCGCCTCTTTGACCCGCGTGCCGTAATCTTCGAGCGGCGTTGCGCCACCACGCGCCGCGCGCGGAGTTACGCACAGCAGCAGCACCACGCCCGACACCACGACGCACGCCACCACGACGCGTGCGATGACCCGCCCCGACCCACCACCGCGACACCACGCGCGCGGCGTCACCATTTTGCCGACCTCGCCAAACCCAGCACAGAGCCGTCGGATGCTTTGGGATTCGCAAAAATCTCCGTTTGGTCGGTCGTTGCGGCGGAGATCGCGGGAACAATCGGAGCGACTCTTCCATCGGCGAGCGCGGGCATCTCGCCAAACACACGCGCCGCCATCAACTCGATGTCGTAACCTTCGTGGCGCACGCGCTCGTCAACGTAGAGCAACGACAGGCCGAGCATCCACACCGGCGTCAGCAGAATCGACGCACACTGCCAGACGACCTGCGAGCCTATCGCGTACCACAGCGGTTGGTCTTGGGCGTTGAGCGAAAAAGGATCGACGCCGTTCAGATAGCCGTACCAACCGAGCGGAATCAGCAACAGCATCAACGCCGAGTAGGTCGTAAAGGTGGTGAAGATGAACATCGCCATCAGCCGGCGGACGTTGCCGCGCGCGAGCGACACGCTTCGTCCAATCGCATCGAATATCCCGCATCCTTCGACCAGCAACACCTGCGGTACGTAGGCGAGGCGTCCCGCCAACAAAAAGAAGAGATACAACGCGCCGAACGCCGAAACCAGCACCAGCGACAGCGCGATGAATGCCGCCAGCCAGTAGGGTAACAACGTGGCACCGAGCAGCACGCTAACTAAAACCGCCAGCAGCACGACGAAGTACCAGGCGACCACCGCCACCCCCGACGAGATGGAGACCCACAGCCCGACGAGGAACGTCGCGCCGAGCAGTTTCCAGAAGCGCGCGAACATGCTGCGGTAGATGTCGCGCGCCGTCACCGGCTCGTCCCACAGCAGGTGTCTGACGAGGCTGCGCGAAGCCCCGCCCATCACGATCAGGTGCACCAGATAGCCGACGAGGATGAGCGCCACGCCCGCCGCCGCCGTCATGAAATAGACGACCAGCATCCCCCCGCTCGCGGTCGCCGAAATTTCGCGCACCCCGATTGTCCACAGCACCGCGCCGATGGCCGTGACCACGATGGGCGGAGCCGCCGCCCGGATCAGCGCCATGAAGTGCCGCCGGTAGAGTCGCACCGTCCGGTCGATGAGGTCGCCCGCGCCGAGCGGGGCGAGCATCAGTTGATTAAACGCAAGCATCCGTCGCCGACCTGCCTGAGAGAGTTTGCCGCACGAGCCGGATTGTAGCACGCCGCGAAAATCTGCTGCCCGCTGCCGACTTGCAAAAAAAAGGAGGCAGCATTTCTGCTGCCTCCGGAACGCGAGCGTTGCTCACGCAAGTAAACTTCAGTAATTAGAAGTCAAAGCGAAGCGCCATCTGAATCACGCGCGGGTTGCTGCTAAACACGTTTTCGGGACGGTTGAAGTCACCCGTCACCGGAGTAATCGTGTTGACCTGCGTCACCGCGGTTGTTCCGATGGGGTCAACCGAGTTGACCGAACCCGGAATGTACTGCGGGTGATTGAAGGCGTTGAAGAAGTCGGCACGAAGTTGGATTCTCCGCGATTCTCCAAAACGGAAGTTCTTGAAGATGGAGAAATCGATGTTGTTGATGCCCGGCAGTTGGAGCGTGTTGCGCGCCGAGTTGGCGAGCGCGCCGGTGCCCGCCTGAATGTACTCGGCGTTCGGATTGTTCGCCACATAACCGACCGTGCGCGCTGCATTGCTTTGCGCACAAGTGCCGTCGGGGTTGAACACCGTGCAGGTACGCAAGAGCGCCGACACCGTGCTCGCCGTATTACGCACGCCAGCCGGGTTGCGGATGGTGCGGTCACCAGCCGAGTCGCCGTTCACGTTGGAATCGTTGCCGCTTCTGACGGTGGCTTTCTGTCCCGACTCAGCCGTGTAGGTTCCGGCGAAGTTGAAGCCGCCGAGCACGGTGCGGACGAACGAGTTGTCGCTGTTGCGGAACAGCGGCAGTTCGTAAATCCCCGAAAACACGAAACGGTGACGACGGTCGAGCGCCGAATCCGCACGATCCGCACGGAGGTTCTGGAAGTTTTCCACACGACGCGGGCTGAGCACGGTCGAGAACACTTCCGCCGTCGTGTCGTCAATCAAGTGACTCCACGTATAGGCCGCCGTCATCTGGAAGCCTTCGGAGAGACGCTTGGTCAAAGACGCCGACGCGCCGTGATAGATCGAGTTTCCGTTCGACAGGAAGCCGACGAGCGGTTGGGCGTTGAAGCCCGCCGTCCGGTACGACGGAACGATGTTTGACGTTGCCTGAATCTGCGACAGCGCCAGCGGCAAGGCATTAATCTGATCCTGCGACGGACGCGCGAAGAAGGTCGGCAAGCTGAAGCCGGGGCCGATGCGGTTTTGAATGTTGATGCGGTTCTGCGTCAACAAACGAACGCCGCGCGTGCCGAGATAGCGCAGTTCGATCGAGTAATTCTGCAAGAACTGGCGCTGGATGCTGCCCGTGTAGGTGATCGCGTAGGGCACTTCCTGATCGGGGATGAATGAACCCGTCACCTGGCGCGCCGTCGCGGCATCATTCAGACCGCCCTGCGGAGTCGGCGGGATGCCGCCGTTGGCAAGGAAGTTCGGGATGTCGATGTCGAGACGCGTGTCGATTGTCTGCTGCGCCTGCGGCGGATTCGACAGAATGTAGAGGTTATCGAAGATGTAATCGTAGCCCAGCGAGAACCCGGCACGGATCGAGGTTTTGCCGCTCGAACCGAACAGGCTGCCGAGCAGACCCTCGTTGAAGTCGGGCGAGTACGCAAAGCCGACTTTGGGAGCGAAGTTCTTCTTCTGCGCCCGAGGTGCTCTGAACTCGATGAAGCCGGGTACCGACGCGATCGAGTTCGCCGCCTGGAACTGCGCGCCGAGGGGCACTCCCTGATAGGAGTAGCCGAGGCCGAGGTTCAAGGTCAGGTTCGGACGCACGCGGTAGTCGTCCTGAATGAACGCATACAGGATTCGCTGGTTGCCGTAGTAGGTGTTGCCGCCGACGTTGCGTTCGCCGAGCGCATCCGGGTTAAGGTCGCGCAGGAAGCGGTCGGTCGAAAGATACTGATAGTCGCCGCGCTCGCGCTGAACGAATCGCTGCGGCGAGATGATATTGCGGAAGTCGCCGCCGAACTTGAGCGAGTGGTTGCCCGCGAGCACCGTCAGGTTGTTGACGACCTGATAGTTGTTCTCGATGCCGGACTGCGGAGCGTTGCCGCTAGGGCCGATGTCGATGCCGAGGTCAAGCAGACCGATGTTCGGGAACACGTCGAGACCGGGGTACGGGATGTCCGGCACCGGGAACGACTGCTCTGAACGACGGAACGCGAGACGCGTTTCGTTGATCACGTTCGACGAGAAGTTATGCAGCGCGGTGTACGAGAACAGCCGCTGCTTGGCGGGCACCGGCGCGAAGAAGATCGGCAGGTTTGCCGCCGTATCGATGCCGGAGAAGTTGGTCAGCGTGAAACGGAACCGGTGCTGCGTGTTCTGGCTCTGATTCCAGTCGACATTGGTCACAACGTGGTTCTGTTTCGCAAAGTTCGGGGCGGCGAACGAAACATTCCCGATCGGAATCTGCACGCCGCGAACGGTGATGAAACCCGCGTCGTTCGCTCCTGCGACCGGCACGTAGGTATTGAAGATGTTCCGGTTCGTCGCCGAGAGTCCGGGAATCGCATTGAGCGCGGCAAACCCGGCGGCGGTCGGCGTGGTGATGCCACCCGCAGACGCCGCTTCGCCCTGTTGCAGACGCTCATACGAAGCGAAGAAGAACAGTCTGTCTTTGCCGTCGATGATGGCCGGACCGCCCTGACCGAAGCGCGGCAGGGGGAGCGGGCCGCCCGTGTTGAAACCGCCACGGAAATAGTCGGAACGCTGCTGGCGGATAGTGCCCGGAACATTGTCTTCACGGACAACGCCGGCATTCTTGAACAACGTGTCGATGGCGTTCAGCTTGCGGTTACGGAAGAAGCCGTAAGCCGAACCGTGATACGCGTTCGTGCCCGACTTCGTGACCGTGATGAACTGTCCGCCGTTCGAGCGACCATACTCGGCGGAGAACTGGTTCTGCAACAGCGAGAACTCGGCGACTTCTTCCGGCGAGATGTAGCTCTGCGGGCCGGTCACGGACTTGTCGTTGTTGTCGATGCCGTCGAGCACGAAGTTGTTGTTGCGCGGACGCTGACCGCCGACCGAACCGCCCGAACCGACGCCGACGCCGCCCGACGATGAGACGTTCGGGGCGATCAAAGCGAGGTTGTTGACGCCGCTGTTGCCGACGCTCGTTTGCGCGAGTTCGACGACCTGACGTGTGCTGAAGGTCTTGGAGAGCGTCGTCGTGGTGGTATCAACCAGCTCGGCGCCACCCGCGGAAACCTCGACCACTTCGCCCGCCAAACCGACCTGGAGGACGGTCGGCACGTCGGTGGTCTGTCCCAACTCCGCACGCACATCGGTCAGAGACAGTTTCTTAAAGTTAGTGGCTTCCACGGTGATGCTGTACTCGCCGGGAAGCAGACCCTCAAATGAATATTCGCCAGACCCAGAGGTTTGGGTGCTGGTCGATTGCGTAGTCGAATTGTTAGTAATCGTTACTTGCGCGCCGGGTACGACTGCCCCGGTCGGGTCTTTCACAATGCCGCGCACGGTGCCCGTCGTTGACTGGGCCTGCGCTGACATGACGCACACCAGCACGAGAAATAATATGCCGGTCGCTTTTGCAAATCTTTGGAAAGTGTTGTGTAGCACGTTTCGCTCCTTTCGATAAATAGCCATCGGCGGCTACGGCGGCAACTTGCGTACCGCGTTTGCGCGACCCTCCGGCGAATCCTCTACGCATACTCCAACCGCTTTAGCTGTTTAAGGTTAACTTGGTATCAGAGCAACTACGCGCCGACCCGTCAGGGCGGCGAATCTACGACTTTATGAATCTTCTATTCAAAAAATCGGATATATCTTGTTTCGGACGTTGTTTCGGCGTTTTGGTTTTACCCCCAAATTCAGAAGCGAAGGGCGGGGAGCCTCGTCGCGCACTCGTTTGCAATGCGATTTGGCGGGGATTTTGGATTTCTAATATTTTGGATGAATCTCCAAAAATATGGTTTAAGCGGAACGCCTTCGTGCGGTTAAGTCGTGAGCTGGCAGCTACTTAACTTTCGACAAACCTCTGGCGCAGAATTTGCGCACTGAAATTGCCGCTGAAAATCATAAGGCACTAAATAAAAGCTTTCTCTCAAATTGCTAGAAGGCATTTAGCCCCAAGCTTTCAGCTTCGCAGCAGCCTCACCGGGATGTCAGCATCAACGAAAAAAGTTTTAGCGGCTTTATTCAAGGGTGTTGACATGCTGTGCGAACGGCGGCGCCTTCTGGTTTTCGGATGAGCGACAAAAGGTAAGGCTTTTGGGGCAAGCAGTTCGAGAACCGGCGTTTTTAAAGTAGTTGGGATCAGAGTTTTTGATAAAGACTCGACCACCCGAAATCGTAAACCCTTAGTCTCTATGGCAATGGCGCGTGTCGCGTCCATTAAAATTTGGAGGGAGAGAATTAAATGAAAATTCGAGCTTTTATGCTCATGGTTGCGCTGTTCAGCCTCTCGCTGTCGATCATCGCGCAGACGAGCCGCGGCACTGTCAGCGGCATCGTCAGCGATCCGACCGGAGCGGTGATCCCCGGCGCCACCGTGACACTGACCGGCACCGGCACCGGTGTGACGCGTACGACGACGAGCAATGACGAAGGCTTTTATCGCTTTGACGCCGTTGACCTCGGCTCCTACTCGGTGGACATCGCTGCCACCGGCTTCGGCACGGTCACGAAGACCGGCATCATCGTCAACGCCAACCAAACATCGAACGCCGATGCGCAGTTGCAGCCCGGCGGCCAGCAGATCACGGTTGACGTGGTGGCCGAAGCGGGCGCGGCGCTCCAAACCGAAGCCCCCGTGCGCGGCGGCAACATCAGTTCCGCCCAAGTTACAGAATTGCCGTTCGCCGGTCGCAATCCGGTCGCGCTCGCGCTGACGCTCCCCGGCGTCTCGTCAAATCGCGGCGGCTTCGGCGTCGGAACCTTTTCGGTCAACGGCGCGCGTGGTCGTTCCAACAACTTCCTGATTGACGGCACGGAGAACAACGACATCTCGGTCGCCGGTCAGGGATTCCAGATCACCAACCCCGACGCCGTGCAGGAAGTTTCGGTGCAAACGTCGAACTACGATTCAGAGTTCGGGCGCGCGGGCGGCGCGGTCGTCAACACGATCACCAAGTCTGGAACCAACGAGTTTCACGGCACGGCGTCGTTCTTTTTAGATTCGACCCGTGACGATGCAATCACGAGCAGTCTCGCCCGCGACCCCGCCATCCTTGCTCGCGGTCGACTCAACTCCGGCACGCAAAATATCTACTCCGGCACGATCGGCGGCCCCATCGTCAGGAACCGGACATTCTTCTTCGGTTCGTATCAGGAAGACCGGCTCCGCTCGTCGGCGAGCACGCAGTTGACCACCGCCACGCAGGCAGGCCGCGACCGGCTCCGCCAGTTGTTCCCGGCGGGCGCCAACGCCAATGTCGACCTCTATCTCGCGGCGACCGCGCAGGCTGTCGCCAATGCTTCTCCGTTCAATATCGCGCTGGGGCCGAATGCTCTGGTGGGCGGCGTTGATCGCGGCAACATCCAGTTCGGCACCTTCTTCCGCGACTATGCGTCGCTCGACACGACCAAACAGTGGATCGCTCGCATCGACCACAAGATCGGCGAGAACGACCAGCTTTCGGGACGCTTCCTCTCAAGCAGACAAGATGCCCCGCGGGGCGGCACGGCGGGATTCCCCGGCTTCGACGCCGACTTTACCGCGCGCCTCTACAACTTCCAGGTGGCTGAGACGCACATCTTCTCGTCGAGCACGACGAATGAAATTCGTCTCTCGTACAACCGGCTCGATTTTGGTTTCCCGATCACCGACGCGGCTGGCCCGGCGGGTCAGCTTCCGGCTATCAACATTTCGTCGGTCTCAGCGCTCGGCATCACCGCCACCTTCCCGCAAGGTCGTATCGCGAACAACTATCAGGTTCAGGACACCATCACCTACATTCAGGGCGACCACACGTTCCGCATCGGCGGCGACTATCTCCGCCAGATTTCGACGCAGGCCGCGCCCTACAACGAGCGCGGTTCACTGACCTTCGGATCGGGCGGAGCGTTCACCGGCGCGACCGGCGGCACAGCGAGCGGCACATTCACGTCGCTTGCCAACTTTGTCGATAACTTCGGCGGGTCGTCCGCCGCCGGCGCGGCGCGCGATTTCGGCAGCGCGGTCTATTTTCCGTCGCTCCACCGTATCGCTATCTTCGCGCAAGACCGCTGGAGAGCGACCCAGGATTTGACGGTCAGCTACGGGCTGCGTTTCGAGAACTTCGGCACCCCGTTCAATACGCTGCGCACCCCGGCTTATACGGGTCTCTTCAACGTCGATGCGACGAACCGCACGTCGGGTCCCTTCTCGCAGCCTAATCGGGTTGCCTCGGACAAGAACAACCTCGCGCCGTCGTTCGGCGTCGCCTATTCGCCGTCGTTCACCGAGGGAATGCTCGGCAGATTCTTCGGCGACAAAAAATCGGTGATTCGCGCCGGTTACCAGATCGGCTACGATTCGTTCTTCAACAACATCGCCTCGAACGCCGCGACCTCGTCGCCCAACATCATTTCGACCAACATTCCGTCGGTCGTCAGCGGGGCAAGCCCGCGCGGCTTGCCCAATTTCACGACGCAGTTCCCGACGGTGGCGGCGGCGCTCAATCCGCTCAGCGCACAGACGCTCATCGATCCGAAACTGCGCAACCCGTACTATCAACGCTGGTCACTCGGCATCCAGCGCGAGTTGCCTTACCGTCTTATCTTTGACCTGTCCTACGTCGGATCGAAGGGAACGAAACTTTTCATCAACGAAGATGCGAACCCGCTCGTTCCGCCCAACCTCCGCATCACGCCTCCGGGAATCACGGCGGCACAGCAGAGCGGTCGTCTCGATAACGCACAAGGTGGGCGCACGGTGCGCACCAACGGCGGTTCCTCGAGCTATCATTCGGGGCAGCTCAACGTAACGCGTCGCTTCGCCGACAACTTTATGTTCACGGGCGCTTATACGTGGTCGAAGAACATCGACAACGCCAGCGAGGTGTTCACGCAGGGCGGCGTCAGCACCGGTACTTCGTTGTTCGCGGTTCCGTCGGTCTTCGGCGGCGACCGTTTCGAGCGTGCCGTCTCGTTGTTCGACCGCACGCACATCGCTTCTTTCACGTATGTTGTCGAGAGCCCGTTCTTCCGGGAACAACGTGGAGTCGTCGGCCATATCCTCGGCGGGTTCCAGATTTCGGGTGTGACGATATTCGAGTCGGGCGTGCCTTTTACGGTCGTCAACGGTCTCGAATCTAACGGCATCGGCGGCACCGACCGCCCCAACCACAACCCGAACGGACAGCGCGGCGTCCGCGCCATCCCAACCGTAAACGCGCAGGGCTTTATCACCGGTTACACCAACCCTGACGCGAACAACGCGCCGATTGATCCCAATACGGCGGAGTTCATCGTCAACCCGACGTTTACCTTCGGGCTGCTGGGCAGCGTTCCGCGCAACGGTTCGCTCGGTCGTAACACGGAGCGTTCGCCGGGAACGAATAACTTCAACATCAACCTCCAGAAGACGACGCGGATCACTGAGAACACGCGCATCGAATTCCGTACGGAACTCTACAACGCGTTCAACCATCCGCAGTTTACACAGGGCAGCATCAGCCCGTTCACGCCGGGCGGCGGAACCATCGGCTCCAACGCCGCTGTCACCGTTGCGGGTCGCTTCCTCAACCCCGACACCCCGGCATCCGACGGCGGCGGTCGCACGGTTCGCTACCAGATCAAGTTTATCTTCTAAGATGGCTTGAGACGCGAAACTGAACTCGCTTCACGTTTCGTTAATTAACAAAAGCGAAAGCCCCGGAGTTGAAATGCTCCGGGGCTTTCGCTTTTTGCGTAGTGTGGGGGGCGGTTGGCTACGATTCGAGCAGACGTGCGAAACCGTCGAAGTCCAGGGCGTGGACGGACAGGCCGAGTTGTCGTTCGAGTTCGTCGAGTTTCGTCCCGTCGAGCATGACGGGTTCGTCCGACTTGCGCGCGCTCGACGGGATGATGACGAACTCGCCACGCAGTGCAGCGCGCGCGGCGAGGATGCACTCGCCCGTCATCAACCCGGCGACGACGATCTCCGCGCCGAAGTAACGATTCTCGACCCCGACGACGCGGAGCCGCGTGCCGAACCTCTCGTTCAGACGATTCATCAATTCCGTCAGCACGGGAGCGAACAGCGTGCCCGTGAGAATCGCCCCGTCGAGACGCGCGGCGTCGCGCGGCGGGCGGCGTTCGAGCCTCCGCCAGAGCTTCGCAAAGTCTTCGTGGAACGAACGCACCATCCCGATGCCGTCTTCGATTTGCGGGTAGTCGCCGTAGTGCGCGCGACCGGGCAGAGGGCGTCCGGCACGCAGATAAATCTCGTCGCCGAGGAAGGCGAAGGTCGTCCCCAGACGCGCGCGCAAATCGCGTTGCAGCGGTTTGAGTTCACGAATCATCCGCGCGCACCACTCGTTCGAGATGGGTGTCAGACGTTCGTCCGTGTTGTAGCGCGTGAGGCCGAGCGGAACGATGGCGACGCTTTTGATGCGCGGGTATTCGGCGGCGAGGTCTTGAATCGTGCGCGCCAAAATCTCGCCGTCGTTGATGCCGGGACAGAGCACGACCTGCGCGTGAATCTCGATTCCGGCGTCGAGCATTCGCCGCATCTTTCCGGAGATGTCGGCGCGTTCCTCTTCAACGCCGAGCAGATAGGCGCGCACCTGCAAATCCGTCGCGTGTACCGAGACGTACTGCGGCGAGAGTCGCTGTTCGACGACGCGGCGCATCTCGTCTTCGGTGATCGAAGTCAGCGTCGTGTAGTTGCCGTAGAGAAACGAGAGGCGCACGTCTTCATCGCGGAAAAAGAGCGCGGGGCGCGCGTCGGGGGGGTTGCCCTTGCAGAAGCAGAACAGGCACTCGTTGGCGCACTGGCGCGGCGTGATGTTCTCAAACGAGAGTCCGAAATCCTCGCTCTCGTCGCGCTCGATTTCGATCTCCCACTCTTCGCCGCTTTTCTTCAAGACGTTCAAGAGCAGTTCGGTTTCGCCGCCCGTCTGAAAACGGAAGTCGAGATAGTCGCGCACCGCGCGCCCGTTGACTTTGACGATGCGGTCGCCCGCTTCAAGCTCCAGCTCCGAGGCGAGACTGGCGGGCGCGACATCCGTCACGGTCACTCCGCGACGACGGATCTGCGTGATGGCCGGTGTGACGGCAAATTCGTACATGGTTCGTTGGCTCTCAACAATCGGCGGTCAGCCGTTTTACAACCGGTTCGCCACCGGCACAGACGGCAATGCTGCCCCTCTTTGAATTCGACAGTATCGTTGAAGATGATTTCAGGTTCAACCCGCGAGCGGAGCGCGAAAACGATTCCGCGCGAGTCGCACGCTCTTCAAGGCGCGCCCGTTTGATGTCCGCCATACTCCGACAGTCTGCCCGCTGCTGACTGACACTTGTTGCCAATCTGACCGGAACGGGCGGTCAAAGTGAAAGGTTATTGACAAACTTCGTCACGAATCACGAATCTTTCAGAGCCGGTAGATTCCGGCTGACTCGTCCTCGTTTCCGTGTTTTTCCCTGAAGAGTGGTCTCCTACACCTGAAATCATCGCGTTTCGCACGGTGCGACGACGACCCGGAGAGCCGCCCGCGCTGCCGTCCGCGCGACCTCCACGCAAGGGCACGCCGCTTGCACGTCCAACGGCGTCGGCGCGTTTCTCCCGCAAGAATTTATCGACGCCGCCGACAACGCGTTCGACGAGGATTGAACCGAAATGAGCATCTCGAACATAGTTATCTCGAACGTCGCCAACGCCTCGCCCATGCTACCGGTCGCATCCGCACCGACTTCGCGCACCATGACCATTCTCCTCGTCGAAGACGACCGCTCCGTCCGTCGTTACCTCCAGGTGATTTTGCAGCGCGCGGGTTACACCGTCATCGCCGTCGCCGACGGGCTTGAGGCGATGAAAGCTGCGCTCTCTTCCGCCATCGATGCGGTGGTCACCGATGCCATCATGCCGCGACTCAACGGCTACGAGCTGTGTCGCTTCCTGCGGCGTCATCCCAAACTCGCACGGCTTCCGGTCGTACTGTTGAGCGGCGTCGCACAGGCCGCGCCCGCCTCTGACCGGCTCGACCGCGCCGACATCTATCTTGCCAAACCCGTCCGCCCGGATGAACTCACGGGCTGCATCGCGCGCCTGCTCGTTCATCCATCCTGAACGCTTCGCAACCGTTCCCGACATCGACCCGTCGCCGCTCTCAGGCTTCGCGGCGGGTCGTTTCAAACGCGACGCCCGCAAGTCTCTTTCGAGAACCTGCGGGCGTCGTGTTGCGTGTGCGGGCGGGCGTTTGTCGCGGGGGTTCAAGCGACAAGTCCCCGCTTTGCCGTTTAGAAGAACCGCGAGTAGAGGAGGCGGTTCGGCGAACCGGTGCCGATGCTGGTCAATTTGTTCGTTGACGAACCGTTGACGATGGCGTTACGCACCGTCGCGTTCGACGCGCTGGTGTTGGCTTGCAGGTAGAGCGCGGCGACGCCCGCCACATGTGGCGACGCCATCGACGTGCCGCTGATGGTATTGGTCGCCGTGTTGCTGGTTGACCACGTGGACGTGATGCTCGAACCCGGCGCGAAGATGTCAACGCAGGTGCCGAAGTTCGAGAACGAGGAACGCACGTCGGTGCTGGTCGTCGAGCCGACGGTGATGGCGTTGGCGGCACGCGCCGGCGAGACGTTGCACGCATTCTGATTTTCGTTGCCGGCGGCGACCGCGAAAGTCACGCCCGCGTTGATCGCGTTCTGGACCGCGTTGTCGAGCGAGGTCGAGGCGCTGCCGCCGAGACTCATGTTGGCGACCGCCGGGAGAATACGATTGGCCGCCACCCAGTTGACGCCCGCGATGACGCCCGATGTGCTGCCCGAACCGTTGCAATCGAGCACCCGCACCGCGCGCAGTGAGACGCTCTTGGCGACGCCGTAGGTCGAGGAACCGACCGTCCCGGCGACGTGCGTGCCGTGACCGTTGCAATCCTGACCGGTGCCGCCGAAGGCGTCGTAGCTGACAGAGGCGCGACCACCGAACTGCGTGTGCGTCGTGCGGATGCCGGTGTCGATAATGTAGGCGCGGACGCCCGAACCCGTCCACGTATAGACGTACGTGCCGTTGAGCGGACGGTCGCGCTGGTCGATGCGGTCGAGTCCCCAGGTCGCGCCGGATTGCGTCACGTTGGCGGTCATCACGCCGTCTTCTTCGACGTAGGCCACGCGCGAATCTTCGCTCAGCGCGAGCGCGTCCTTCTCCGACATCTCAGCCGTAAAACCGTTGAGCGCGTGCTTGAAGACACGCCCTTTCTTGCCGCCGTAGAACGACATCAGCATGTCGCCCATCTCGGAAGCTATTGAAAAGTTGCCGCGCTGGCCTGCCGCCCAATCTTCGAGCACGACGATGTACTGTCCGGGGATTTTCGAGTCGCCCTTGCTCAAATATTTGGACGCGGGCTTCTGGTCGATATTGTATTGTTGTTCCTGCTCCTGCCCTTTCGAGGCTGACGGCATGAAGGCAACCACAGCGAGTGCAACGATAGCAAAAAGCGCAACGATCTTTTTCATTTCTTCTCCTGAAAGTTAGGGGTTAAGGTCAGAGCAAAGGAAGAGTTGCTCGCGGAAGCGCTCTCCATTGCGAGGTAGTTTTCGCGTATGACGACGGCTGCCGACACTTTCATAAGCACGGAATCGGCGGCAGAGACCTACGCGCGGAACAGACCGGTTTCAACCGGGTCTGGCCGGCGACTTTCAGTTTCAATTTAGAGAAGAGGCAAGCAACGCCAAAAAGCTGAAATGCTTTGTCGGGATCAGCACCGCTTTCAGTGAGTCCGGGCACTATAGCACGATTTTTCAAACTTGCAATATTTTTTGCACGACCCCGCAAACGGCATTATCGATGCGGAATAAACCCGTCCAGCGACGTGCCCAAAGGCTCGCGCAGACCGTTCCACCGAAGCCTTGCAAAGTCGTCTGAGTGGGTTGCGCGTGTGCGACGAAAAAAAGCGGCGACGAAGAGGAGTGGCGATCCTCTTCGTCGCCGCGCGGGGCGTCGGGCGGTTTTCGGGCGCCGCTATTTTCGCTTTCCGATGAGTTCGTCGTTCGACGCGGCGGCGGCAGAAGAGGTGCCGGAGAGCATCCCGTCGAACGCGGTGAACTCCAAACCCTGCGCGCTCGCGACCGCTTCGTAGGTCAGTTTACCGGCGTAGGTGTTGACGCCTTCCTTGAGTCCCGCGTCACCGTTGACGGCGTTCATGAAGCCTTTGTTGGCAAGCGTCAGGACGTAGGGCAAGGTCGCATTGGTTAGCGCGAAGGTCGAGGTGCGCGGCACCGCGCCCGGCATGTTGGCGACGCAGTAATGAAGCACGCCTTCTTCGTAGTAGGTCGGTTTCGAGTGGGTGGTTGGCCGCGTCGTCTCGATGCAGCCGCCCTGATCGACCGCGACATCGACGATCACCGCGCCGTTCGGCACGTCGCTCAGCATCTCGCGCGTGACGAGTTTGGGGGCGGCGGCTCCGGCGACGAGCACGCCGCCGATAATCAAGTCGGCTTCGGAAATCGCGCCGTGAATGGCGTAGGCGGAAGAGGCGAGCGTCGAAATCTTCGAGAGGAAGATGTCGTCGAGTTCGCGGAGGCGGTCGAGGTCGCGGTCGATGATGGTGACGTGCGCGCCCATCCCGACGGCGATCTTGGCGGCGTTGGTGCCGACGACCCCGCCGCCGATGATGACGATTCGCGCGGCAGGCACCCCCGGCACGCCGCCCAAGAGCACGCCGCGCCCGCCGTTCATCTTCTCCAGATACTGCGCGCCGACCTGCACGGCCATCCGCCCCGCCACCTCCGACATCGGCGTCAACAGCGGCAGCGTGCCGCGCCGGTCGGTGATCGTCTCGTAGGCGATGCCGGTGACTTTGCGTTCGAGCAGTTGTTTGGTCAACTCGAAGTCGGGCGCGAGGTGTAGATAGGTGAACAGGAGTTGGCCTTCGCGCATTCGCGGGTACTCCGGCGCAATCGGTTCTTTGACCTTGACGATCATCTCGGCCTGCGCCCAGACATCATCGGCGTTCGGGAGCATGGTCGCGCCCGCGCGTTCATAAAGTTCGTTTTCAAAACCCGAACCGTGCCCCGCTTCGGTTTCGACGACGACCGTGTGCCCCGCGTCGCACAGCGCACGGACGCCGGCGGGCGTCATCCCGACGCGATACTCGTTATCCTTGATCTCTTTTGGTAGTCCGACAATCACTTTAGAGTCCCTCCCATCAGCGTTGTGAATCCTGCACGATGAACAGCCAGGCTGAACCTTCTTGTCGTCGTCGTCTCGACTACCGACGGTTGACGATTCACGATCTATTCAAAGTTAACTTCGTCGATCTGGGCGCGTTGCAACTTGCCGCTGTAATCGACGTAGACCGATTTCCATTCGGTGAAGATGTCGAGGACTTGCGTCCCCGCTTCGCGGTGGCCGTTGCCGGTCGCTTTCGTGCCGCCGAAGGGGAGGTGCACCTCCGCGCCGATGGTCGAAGAGTTGACGTAGAAGATGCCGGTGTACATGTCGTTCATCGCGTGGAAGGCGCGGTTGACATCCTGCGTGTAGATGGCCGCCGACAGGCCGTAACGCACGCCGTTGGCGATAGCGACCGCCTCTTCGAGCGAGGTGGTTGGAATCACCGTCGTGACGGGGCCGAAGATTTCCTCCTGCGCGACGCGCATCGTCGGCGCAACGCCGGTGAAGACGGTCGGCTCGATAAAGTAGCCGTGCGCGTGGTCGCCTTTGTCGAGTCGCTTGCCGCCGGTCGCGAGTTTTGCACCGTCCTCCTTTTCGCCGATTTCGATGTAGCTGAGAATCTTGTGGACGGCATCGGCGTTGATGACCGGCCCCATGTCGGTTTTGCTATCCGCGCCGTTTCCGACGCGCAGACCGGCGGCGCGCTCGACCAGTTTTTGCGTAAACTTCTTGTAGACTTTTTTGTGGACGACGATCCGCGACGAAGCCGTGCAGCGTTGACCCGACGTGCCGAACGCGCCCCACACCGCGCCTTCAACCGCGAGGTCGAGGTCGGCATCTTCCATCACGATGATGACGTTTTTGCCGCCCATCTCAAGCGAGCAGATGGCGTTGCGTTCGGCGCACGCCGAGGCGACGAGGCGCCCCGTGTCGGTCGAGCCGGTGAAGGAGATGAGCCGTACGTCGGGGTGACCCGTCAGCGGCGCGCCGACCGTCTCGCCGTAGCCCGTGACGAGATTGACGACGCCTTTCGGCAGTCCGGCTTCCTCGCACGCTTTGATGAAGTTATAGGTTGAGAGCGGCGTGTCTTCGGCGGGCTTGATGACCACCGTATTGCCGCAGACGAGCGCGGGAATCAGTTTCCAGGAAGGAATCGCCATCGGAAAATTCCACGGCGTAATCAAGCCGCAGATGCCGACGGGCTGCCGCACGCACATCGCAAACTTATCGGGCATCTCGGCGGGCGTCGTAAAGCCGTGAAGCCGGCGGCCTTCTCCGGCGGTGTAGTAGGTGCAGTCAATGGCTTCCTGCACATCGCCGCCCGTTTCCTTCAAGACCTTACCCATCTCGCGCGTCATGTCGGCGGCGAAACGGTCTTTGTGACGAATCAGAATCTCGCCGAGCCGGAACAGGATTTCGGCGCGACGCGGCGCGGGCGTCCGACGCCAGCGGTCAGCCGCCGACTTCGCCGACGCGACCGCCCGCGCGATGTCTTCGGCGTTCGAGAGCGCGAACCGCCCGACGATGTCGCGCGTATCCGCCGGGTTGACGTTCTCAAACGTCTCGCCGCTCGCGCTCGCCGTCCATTCGCCGTCGATGTAGTTTTGATAAGTTTTGACGGCGGTGCGTGCCTTCGCGCGCCCGTTCTGCCTGGTGTTTTTGTTGAGAGCTTTTTTCGCTTGTGCCATAGAGTTGTTGGCCGTCGGCGGTCAGCGGTCAGCGGTCAGTTTTTGAGGCTGACCGCTAACCGCTGGCCGTTGACCGCTGAGAGCTTATTGGAATGTGAACTGGACGATGTTTTGGATGATGCGTTCGTTGCTGTAGTTGGCGATGTTCATGACGACGGGGTCGCCGGGTTTGAGCGTGGCGATGACGCGCTCGAAATCGGCGAGCGTCGCGACGGCGGTGCGGTTGACGCGTTGAATCACCGCGCCCTCGGTCAAGCCCGCGTCGAAGGCCAGGCCGCCCGGGTCGATGTCGCGGACGAGCAGCCCACGCACGCCTTTCAAATTCTTCTCGTTGGCGATTTGGGGCGTCAGTTCGCTCAAGGTCAGACCGAGGATCGGGCGTTCGAGCTGCCGGAGTTTCTCGGACTTCGCGCTGTCGCCCGTCTTCGGCGTCGAATCGTCGCGCACGGTCGAGACGGGGCGTGCCGGACGCTCGCCGACCGTCACGCTGGTCTGGCGTCGTTCGAGCTTGCCGTTCAACTCGCGCAGATAACCGACCTGCACGGTTTCGCCGACGGGCATCGCGGCTACTTTGTTGATTAGGTCTTGCGCGCTCAAGACCTGCTGGCCGTTGAGTTCGAGAATGATGTCGTTGGTCAGGATGCCCGCTTTGGCCGCCGGGCCTTTTTCGTCGGCCACGTCGCGGACGATCGCGCCCTTCGCTTCCGGCAAGCCGAAGACGCGCGCGTATTCGGCCTTGACCGGCTCAAGATAGATGCCGAGATAACCGCGCCGCACCTTGCCGCCCGCGACGATCTGGCGATAGACGAAGCTGGCTTCGTTGGCGGGCAGCGCGAACCCGATGCCGTTGTAGTCGCCGGTCGAAGTGGCGATCTGCGAGTTGATGCCGATGACTTCGCCGCGCATGTTGACGAGCGGGCCGCCCGAGTTGCCGCGATTAATCGCCGCATCGGTTTGGAGGAAACGCTGGAAGCTCGAAGAGAACGGCGTCTGGCGTTCTTTGGTCGAGATGATGCCGGCGGTGACGGTCTGTTCGAGACCGAACGGCGAGCCGATGGCGAGCACCCAGTCGCCGACCTGCGCCTCGTCGGAGTTGCCCAACTTGACGGCGGGCAAATCGCGCGACGTGTTGACCTTGACGAGCGCCATGTCGGTTTCTTCGTCAACGCCGACGACTTCGCCGCGCAGCGTCTCGCCCGTCTGGAGTTTGACCGAGATGCGCGTCGCGCCTTCGATGACGTGCTGGTTGGTGAGAATCAAGCCCTTCGGGTCGATGATGAAGCCGCTGCCGACGCCCCGCGCCGGACGCCGCGAGCGGTTGCGAAACATGTCGAGCAGCGGATGATTTTCCGGCAGCGCCTTATCCATCTCGTCGTCGCCGTCTTCGCCCGACGCGACCGACTGCGGCGATGAAACCGTCTCGATGTTGACCACCGCCGGTTCGACCCGGCGCGCGATTTCGGCGAACGAAGCCGACAGAGCTTCGGGCGCGCGCGCAATCTGCATGTCGGCCTGTTGCGCGATGGTTGGCCGTCCCGAAAGCATCGCGCCCACCCCGACCCCGGCCACCAGACAGAAGACCGCCAGCGCCGCAATCCACACTCGTAGCTTGCGCAGGATTGCGCGTTCCGCGTCAGTCGTTTGGCCTTTGGGAATTTCCAACATAAATTTCACCACCTTCAAAAATACAACCGGGGGGTGCAAGCGTCGCTCCCAACATGGAAGAGCGATGCCGCCTATCCGTGTGAATTGACCTTTGCGAGAATCAAGCACGGCGACGAGGTCGTCAAGTATAACCAAAGCACACCAGCGCCGCAAAGGACAGAACGTCCGGCGCGCGATTGCGAACACGGACGCCTGTGCGCTCCGGGCTGCCCGGTTTTACTCTTCGCTGCTCACTCCCCCGTGCTGATTGCTCAACCTCACCTCGGAGACGATGACTCCGGCGAGAACAAGCCCTGCGCCGAGCGTCGCGCGTCCCCCGCTCCATTCGCCCGCGCCGCGCACCGCGACGGCGAACGAGACGGCGAACACGGGTTCGAGACTAAAGATGATCGCCGCGTGCGTCGCAGACATCCGCGATTGCCCCCACGTCCACAACAGGAAGGTGACGATGGTTCCGATCAGCGCCAGATAGATCAGCTGCGCGACGACGCGCCCGCTCCACACCAGCGGCGCGGATTCGTGCGCGATGAATCGCGCGACCGAACCGGAATCAAACGTCCCGCCGAGGGTCTCGATCAACAAGCGGATGCCGACGAACAGCGCCGCCGCAACCGTGATTTGCAACACGGTCAACTGCCCCACGTCGTAACGCTTCGTGTAGACGCTCATCAAAGTGATATGCATGGCGAACAGCGCGGTGCTGGCGAGCGTCAGCAGGTCGCCGACGGACGCGCCGCCGTCCTGCGGGGTGAGGATCAGCACGCCGCCGATGGACGCGAGCGTCACCCCGACGAGATTCTCCACGCTCGGACGCGCACGCAGGAACGCGAATGCGACAAACGGCACGAGCGGCGTCGTCAATCCCGTGATGAAAGCCGACTTTGAAACGGTCGTGTAAAAGAGTCCGACGGCCTGCAACGCGAACCCGCCGCCGATCAACAGTCCGAGCGTCGCGCCCGCACGCCACTCCGCGCGCCGCGCACGCACGAACGGTTTCGGAAACAACGCGCCCAACACCAGCGCCGCGAGCGTGAACCTGAACGCGAGATAGGAAATCGTCGGCCAACGCTCAAGGATGTCCTTCGCCACGACGAACGTCGAACCCCAGATGAGCGTCGTCCCGACGAGCGCGGCGTCGGCGGCGAGATGTGACTTGAATTTCATGGAAGAGCGGTTGGCCGTCGGCAGCAAGAGTTGACGGCTCACGGCGCGGTTTTTTTCTGCTCGCCGTCAACAACGCAGCAGAACCTTCATCACGCCCCCGGTCGCCGCGCGTTCCATCGCGGCGACCCCGTCGGCGAGGGCGTGCTGTTCGCTGATGAGGCTTTCGACATCGACGGCGTCGGCCTTGAGCAGTTCGAGCGCGGGCGCGAAACGTCCGCAGCGCGACCCGACGACGCTGATTTCATCGACGACGATACGCGCCGTGTTGATCTCCGCCATGCCTTGAAAAGTGGACTTGAGAACGAGCGTGCCGCGCGGGGACACGAGGTCGAGCGCGAGCGCAAAGCCGCTGGCCGCGCCCGATGCTTCGACCACCACGTCGAACGCGCGCGACGCACCCGGCG
>JBGTHJ010000422.1:0-8253 GCA_041746175.1 Pyrinomonadaceae bacterium | reverse complement strand
CGTGTCGAACTCACCATCGTCGGCAGTGAAGCGCCGCTCGCCGCAGGGCTGGCGGATGAGTTCGAGCGGCGTGGCCTGCCCGTCGGCGGGCCGCCGCGCGATGCCGCCCGGCTCGAATCGAGCAAGTCCTTCGCCAAAGATTTCATGCGCCGCCATTGCATCCCGACCGCGCGTTTTCGCGTCGCGGCTTCGACCATCGAAGCGCGTGAGATTTTGCGGAGCGGCGAGTTCGGCGCGGCGGACGCGCCCGTCGTGGTCAAGGCCGACGGACTCGCGGCGGGCAAGGGCGTGGTCGTCGCGTCGTCTCGCGCCGAAGCCGAAGAGTCGGTGTGCGGGTTGATGGATGAGGGACGCGCCGGGCGCGCTGTGGCGTCGCGCGTCGTGATCGAAGAGGCGCTCGCGGGGCGCGAAGCCTCTCTGCTGCTCTGGACAGACGGGCGCGATTATCGTCTGATGCCCCCGGCGCGCGACCACAAACGGGTCGGCGAAAACGACACCGGCCCCAACACGGGCGGCATGGGTGCGCTCACCGCCCCCGACGTGCTCGATGAAGCGACGCTCGCAAACGTCGTCCGCGAAGTCGTCGAACCGACGCTCGAAGGCGCGCGCGCCGACGGTCTGCGCTTTCGCGGCATCCTCTTCGTCGGCTTGATGCTGACCGCCGAGGGGCCGCGCGTTCTCGAATACAACGTCCGCTTCGGCGACCCCGAAGCGCAGGCGATACTCGTCCGCCTGCGCACCGACCTCGCCGAGATTTTCGCGGCGGTCGCGCACGAACGTCTCGCCGGGGTGCGTGTCGAATGGAGCGACGAAGCGTCGGCCTGCATCGTGCTCGCCGCGCCCGGCTATCCCCAACGCCCCGTCACCGGAGCGCGTATCGACGGACTCGAACGCGCCGCCCGCGCGTCCGGCGTCCACATCTTTCACGCCGGAACCGCCCGCGCCGACGATGGGGGTTGGCTCACTTCCGGCGGGCGCGTGCTCGGCGTCACCGCCACCGGCGCGACCCTCCCCGCGACCCTCGACCGTTGCTACCAGGCCGTCGCACACATCCACTGGGACGGACTGCACTACCGCCGCGACATCGGAAAGACAGAAGGCCGTCACCCGTAAAAAGAGAACCGCTTCGGTTGTTTGCAGTGTCACCGCATCCTGCTTTTTGCCCTGTGCGGTTCGCTTTCTGTTTTGTGCCTCGTGCCGTCTGCCTTCTGTCTTTCCGCTCTAGCAGGTCGCGCCTGAACCCTGTATACTCAATACCGAGCAGGTCTTCCGGCATCAGAGGTGAGCGTGCAACCCACGGACATGACGCGACGTACAAGTGTTCTTGAAGTTGCGCGGGTTTTATCGAGCGCACGAAAATTTCGGAGCGCACCACGTTGACTGTGGCGGGTGGGGCGCGGTTGTGGAGGATAAGTAGCGATGGGAGTGTGGGCGAGAATGAAGCGTTCGTTGCGCGCGATGTTCGGCGGCATCGTCGAAAAGACCGAAGACCCTGAACTCATACTTCAGCAGACCATTCGCGATATGCGCGACCGCGTGCCAGAGTTGAACAACTCCGTTGCGCAGGTGATGGCGACCGAGCGTCTGCTTGCGAAGAACAAAGAGCGGCTCGAAACGCAGGTCGTCGATCTCGACTCGAAGATCAAGGCGTCGGTCAAGATGGGGCGCGACGACATCGCCACCGCCTACATCGGCCAACTCCAACAGGCGCAAATCGATCTCCAAAAGACGGGGCAGCAACTAGAGCACGCGACGCTCGCATCCAAACAGGCGCTCAAGGCGCGCGACAATTACGTGTTGCAGATGCAGCGTCGCACCGCCGAAGCGATGCAGCTCATCAACCAGTCGAAACAGGCGAGGTTGCAGGAGCAACTCGCGCAGACGATGGAGTCGTTCAATCTCGGCGACGACGCTTCGACCTTCAACGAGATGCGCGACAAGATCGACCGGCGCGCCGCCGCCGCCGATGCCAAGATGCAACTCGGCGCGGCCTCGGTCGATACGCAGATGCAGGAGATCGAGCGCGAAGCTCTGGACATGCAGTTGGCGGATAAGCTGCTCGACTACAAACGCGAGATGGGCTTGCTGCAAGGCGGCGACAGCAAACCAGTTCAGGCGCTTCCGCCCGCCGAATAAAAGGCTCGCCGGGGCGTCGGCGACACGCTTTCAGAGTTGAACTACAGGTTTTGATAGATGGTTATGGCGGAGAGAAAGATAAACATCGAGTACGTGAAAGAGGCGCTCAAAGAACCCGTCAATTTTTGGGGACTGGCGGGTTTTGCGGTGGCCGCGGCCTACACCCAATCGGTCATCCCGATTGCCGCCGCGCTCGTCACCGAAGGCGCGTATCTTGCCGTCGTGCCCGCCAACCGGCTCTACAAGCGGCTCGTCGATAAGCGCAACAACAAGCGTCTGCTCGACCAGCGCAACCGCCTCCGCGAACGGCTCATCGACAGCTTCGACCCGCGCGAGAAAGAGGCCGTGCAATACTTGCGCTGGCTCAAGACGCAGATTTTCGACAACTACAAAAAGTTCACGGGCGCGAAAGAGATTCCCTCGAACATCGCCAGCCTCGAACAGCGTTGGGAGGATTTCGTCGACCTGCTCGACGTGTACCGTCGACGCAAAAAGCATCTCCGCTCGATCAACCGGCAGGCCGTGCAGAATCAGTTGACGCAGGCCACGCGCGCGGTCGAGAGCGCGCCCGACGAACGCGCGCGACGCGTGCAGCAGGCCAACGTCGAAATCCTGAAACGTCGCCTCGCGGCTTTCAACGAAATCGATCGCTCGGTCAAACTCGTCGAAGGTCAACTACAATCCATCGAGAACTTCTTCGGCTTGGTCAACGATCAGGTCGTCACGCTGCCGACGCCCGAAAGAGTCTCCTCGCTCGACTTTGAACAGTTGAGCGACTCCATCGCGATGACCAAGCAGATGCTCGAAGAAACCTCCGACGTGATGGGCGCGCTCGACACACACAACCGCGAAATCGGCAACTACGATTTGCTCACCTCGAACTCGCCCGCGAAGTGATCGCGCAACACATCTGAGCGCGACGAAAAGAGCAAGGCCGGATGAGAGTCCGGCCTTGCTCTTTTCGTCAACGGCCCCGCCGCGCTTTTTACCCGCTCGTCGATAGACGCATTTGCAAGATGCCCGCCAGCGTCGTCTCGTCGATGCGGTAGGTCGAATTGCAGAAGTGGCAGGTCATGGCCGCGCCCCGGTCTTCGCGCAGCATCGACTCCAACTCCTGCGGGTCAATCGAAGTGATGAGCGACACGGCGCGTTCGTCCGAACAGGTGCACGCGAAACTGACGGGTCTCTCTTCGAGCGCTTCAAAATCGACGCCGCCGAGCGCCGTCCTGAGCATGTCGGCGGGTTGCGCCCCTTCGCGGATCAACTGCGTGGTGTGCGGCGTGCGACTGACGGCGGCTTCGATGGCCGCGACCGTTTTCTCATCCGCCCCCGGCATCACCTGAATCATGACGCCCCCCGCCGCCTCGACAAACGTTTCGCCCGACTCGCGCGCACGCACCATCACGCCGAGCAGCACGGCGGAAGGTATCTGCTCCGACTTCGCGAGATAGTAAGCGAAGTCCGCGCCGATTTCGCCGGAGACGAGTGGCACCGCACCACGATACGGGTCGCGATACAACCCGATGTCGTAACCCGACTCGTGAGTGACGTAAAACATGCCGCCGCCGACCACTGCTCCGACATCTAATTTGCCGTCGGCGGTGAGCGGCGCATCCGCCTCCGGATGACGCACGTAGCCGCGCACCTCGCCCCGCACGTTGGCCTCGACCGTGATACCTTCGACCGGCCCGTCGCACTCGATCTGCACGGTCAGACGATCCAGTTCCTTCAAACCCGCGCCGAGCAGCAAAGCCCCGGTCAGTGTCCTTCCAAGAGCCGCCGCGACGGTGTGCGAAACTCGGTGGCGGTCGGCTGCTTCGGCGACCAGATTGGTCGTCACCGCCGCCATACAGCGCACCGTGCCGCCCGCCGCGGTCGCTCGCAGCAAACGGTCGCCCGTGATGATTTTTGATTTTCCCAACGTCTCTCCCCCGATTCGTGTTGATCCCCGCAGGTCGTCTTTAGATGCACAAAGAGCCGGACAGTCTGCCTTGACGACGCGCCATCCGGCAAGCCTGCCGGAGCGCTGCCTGACACCTTTGCCAACCTCCGGCCAACCCGTTTACAATGATCCCCAGACGGCCTTCGGGTGCTTGAAACAAGGCGCGCAAAGAGTTGAAGTAGACTCTTAAAGTGTCCGCTGTATTGGGTTGAAAAGACAGGCGGGTACAATATATTGGGGGAAGAGGCTTGACAGCCTACTATTAAAAAGTTATATTGCGCTCCGCTTGGGACGCGAGGAAAAGTCGGCGGCCAGTGCCTTCCCGAAACATTGGCCGCAGAGGGATTTTGTCGCCTCTCGTAACCCGCAAGCCAGCCGCAGACATCAGCCACAGTCAACGACGGCGCACACAGTTTGACGGCTGCGCCGCGTCTTTTTTGAAAACACTTTTGCACGCCTCGCGCGGCGGTTCACGATGCCCCGCCCACGCACAGGAAAGGCAGACCAACGATGAGCACAGTTATCGAGCCGAACTCCTCCAAAGAGAATCCGCCCGCCCTCGACATCACGGGAGCACAAACCCCGCCCGCGACGATTGGACTCAACGCGCAGCGCGTCATCAGCAATCGCTACAGTCTGAAGGACTCGCAGGGTAATCCGATTGAGGAGTGGCCTGATCTGGTGCGCCGCGTGGTCAGCCACGTCAGTCTCGCCGAGACTGACGTGCCGAAGCGTGATCAGTTCTACAGCATCATGAGCGATATCATGCTGCGGCGTGAGTTCGTGCCGAACACGCCGTGTCTGGTCAACGCGGGGAAGGCGAACGGTCAACTCGCCGCGTGTTTCGTCCTCGACGTGCCCGATTCGATAGCCGGTATCATGAAGACCGCCACCGACGCCGCCATCATTCACCAGACGGGCGGCGGCACGGGCTTCACCTTCGAGAAACTGCGCCCGTCGGGGGCGATGGTGCGCTCGACACACGGGGTCGCTTCGGGGCCGGTCTCGTTCATGAACATCTTCAACACGACGACCGACACGGTGAAGCAGGGCGGGGTCAGACGCGGCGCGAACATGGGCATCATGCGCGTCGATCACCCGGATGTGCTCCGCTTCATCCACGCCAAGAACGACCAGCACTCGCTCACCAACTTCAATATCTCGGTGACGGTGACGGACAAGTTTCTCCGCGCCGTCGATGACAAAGAGTGGTATCAGTTGAACTTCGACGGCGAACTGTGGAACGACCCGATTTTCGATCCGGTCGCCGACGACAACTACGCCGTCTATCGCCGCGAAGATGGCACGCCCATCACCTTCCGCGACAAAGCGGCGTTTGCCGCGACCGACCTGTCGGAGGCGCGCCGCGAAGACCCGCCGCGCCCCGGCATGGTTTACGCGCCGGATATCTGGAATCGCATCGTCGCTTCGGCGCACCGCTACGCCGAACCGGGCGTCATCTTCATCGACGAGGTCAACCGCCACAACCACATGATCGAATCGATGGGGCCGATTTACGCGACCAACCCGTGCGCGGAACAGGCTCTGCACTTCAACAATTCCTGCAACCTCGGCTCGATTGATCTGTCGAAGTTCTACGACGCCGCCGACCGCGTCGATTGGGAACGGCTCGCCGAAACGACGCATTGGTGTGCGCGTTTTCTCGACAACGTAATCGACGTATGCTCCTGGCCGCTGCCGGAAATCGACGATGTTGTGAAGCGGACGCGTCCCGTCGGTCTCGGCGTGATGGGCTTCGCAGACCTCTGCATCAAACTGAAAATCTCTTACGGCTCGCCCGCGTCAATCGACCTGATGGACGAGGTGGTGGGCTTCGTCCGCCGCGAGGCGTGGATGGAGTCGTGCCGGCTCGGCGCGGAGAAGGGCGTCTTCCCTGAGTATCAGGCCAACCAGAAAACTTACGACAGCTTCCTGCGCGACGAAATCGGCATCCCGGCGGACATGCTGACGCCGCGCAACTACGAAGTGACGACCGTCGCGCCGACCGGCACGATCTCGCTCGTCGCCGAAACATCGTCGGGGATCGAGCCGAATTTCTCGTGGGCCTACGTCCGGCAGGACACCATCGGCAAGCGCACCTACGTCCACACGCTCGCGGCGCAAGCCCTCGGCATCGACGTTGACCAGACCGATCAGGATTCCATCGACAGCGCTTCCGAATACGTCGTCGAGCACCAGCACGAACTGCCCGACTACTTCATCTCGGCGATGTCGATCACCGCCGAACAGCACGTCCACGTGCTCGCTGCGGCGCAGCGCAACGTCGACAACGGCGTCTCGAAAACCTGCAACGGCTCAGCCGACGACACGCTCGAATCGGTCGATAATCTTTATCATCTGGCGCGCGAACTCGGTTGCAAAGCGGTCAGCTACTACCGCGACGGCTCGCGCGAGTCGCAAGTGCTGACGACGGTCAAGAGCGCGGGGCCGAAGGGCCAAACCGCCTCCGACCCCGCGATTGCGACCCACGTCGCCGCGACCGAAGCGACGCTGGAAGACGGCGCGCCGCCGGCGTCGTTCGAGTCGGCAACGTCATCCGCCGCCGCGCGCGGGGCGCAGAGCACGCCGGACGTGCGCATCGAACGCCCGCGCGAACTGAAGGGCGGCACATGGCAGATTTCTTTCGACGGCCAGAACCTCTACGTGACGGTCAATCACGACGGCGAGCGCATCCTCGAAGTCTTTGCGACGGGGCCGATTTCCGGCGGGGTCGGACTGCTCGCCTCCAAGATGTTGCGGGGCGGCTTCGATGTCAAAGAGGTCGCGCACAGTCTCAACAAAGTGACGGGCACGCACTCCGTCTGGTTCAACCAACGCCTGTTGACGAGTCCGGAACAGGCCGTCGCCGAATGCCTGATGCTGACCGCACGGCGTCTGCAAGGCCAACCCGATTCCGCACGCGCCGCCGCTCCCGACAAGACCGCGACCGTCGGTGTCGCTCAAGTGGTCGCGCCGCCGACACTACCACAGGGCTACGTCGGTTACTCGATGATCGGCACTTGTCCCGAATGCAGCGGCCAACTCGAACATGCTTCGGGCTGCGACTTTTGCCGCGACTGCGGTTACTCGAAGTGCAAATAAACGCATCGGGCTGGGCTGGATTTGAGAGAAAGGCGGTCACTTCGATGTGGCCGCCTTTTGATTTTCCGGAAGCGTTGACTTCATCAGCCGTCGAGGGTGACACAAAGTCAGCAAGAAAGTCGTTTAAGATTCCGGCGTCCGGCGGTCGCCACCACGCATCCGCCGACGCGAATCCTGACCGGGGATAAACTTCGACAAAGTGTCCGCACACACCAACCCGACGCCGGACGCGCACGCGGGCGACGCGCGCCCGCGAAAACGTGATTCCTCATTCGCGGCGTTGCGGCATCGTGATTTTCGTCTGCTGTGGGGCGGGCAGTTTGTCTCGATTACGGGTTCGCAGATGCAGTTGGTGGCGATCAACTGGCACATCTACCTGCTGACGAAATCGGCGTTCGCGTTGGGGCTGGTCGGGCTGGTGCGGGTGGTGCCGATTGTGTTGTGCTCGCTGATTGGCGGCGTGGTGGCCGACGCGGTAGACCGGAAGCGTCTGATGCTCGGCACGCAGACTTTGATGCTCGTGTGTGCGGCGGCTTTGGCGTTGGTGACGTGGGCGGGGCTGACATCGGTGTGGCCGATTTACGTGCTGACTGCCATCGCTTCGGCGGCGACGGCCTTCGACAATCCGGCGCGGCAGGCTCTGCTGCCCGCGCTCGTACCGGTCAAGGATTTCCCCAACGCGGTGAGCCTCGCCTTCATCGCGTTTCAGGTGGCGATGGTGGCGGGGCCTGCGCTGGCCGGGTGGTCGCTCGCCGTGTATGGGCCGGCGTTGGTGTACGCTTTGAACGCGGCATCGTTTCTGGCGGTCATCGCCGCGCTGTTGTTGATGCGCGTGGCGGGTCGTCGCCACAACGAAGACGGCGCGGCGAAGAATGCGGTCAACCTCGATGCGCTGACCGAAGGGTTGCGGTTCGTCTGGCGGACGCCGATCATGGTGCAGACGATGCTGCTCGATTTCGTCGCGACGTTCTTCGCCTCGGCGACGGCCTTGCTGCCGATTTTCGCGGCGGAGATTTTGCACGTCGGGGCGGACGGGCTGGGCTGGCTCGCGGCGGCTCCGGCGGTCGGCGCGG
>JBGTHJ010000421.1:0-3931 GCA_041746175.1 Pyrinomonadaceae bacterium | reverse complement strand
GCCGCAACCTCGCGAATCTGTCCGGCGAGCGAACCCGCCGACGGCGCGTTTGCGGCGGCGTCCGCGACCGCCTTTTTGACTTCCGGCCAGTAGCGATGCCCGTACAAAAAGACGTGCGAAGAATCGATCTGATTCTCCAGTCGATAGTCTCCCTGCAAAAGGAGCGTGCGCGCCAGTTCTGCGGGGTCGTCGGCTTCGCGCAGAGCGCGCCAGAGGGCGAGCGGGAAAAAGGCAAACCAGATTTGCGTCGCCGTGCGGTCAACTCCGTGAACCGTCGAGAGGATATCGGCGAGCGCCGTTTCCCATGCCGCTTCGTCGTGATCGTGCAAAAAATCTTCAAAGTTATTAGCGCCGTTATTGCTCATCAAACTCCCTCTTCACAAACTTTCAATAAAATGAACCGGACAGTTTAGCCGCTCTTGCCGGATGTCTCAAGCGGGTGCGCCCCCGTGCGCCGCCGGAAACCCGATGAGTCCGGACTTTTCATCGCGTGGGGTTCACCCGCCTCCGGCGCGGGGTGTTATATTGAAATCACCGATGACGGACGGAGATTCAAGACAACTGAAAGACCTGCGGGTCGGCGACGCCAAGCGCGTCGTGGTATACGGGACGGCGTTGATACTCGCCGTCCTCCTTTTTGTGCTGCTCGTCAAGGAGGTGCTGGTCGCGCTGTTGCTTGGCGCGGTCGCGGGCGCGTACCTGCTGCCCGTGCAGGAGTGGCTTGAGCGACGCCTCCGCGCGCGTGCGGGCAGCGCGTTGATTACCATCGCGCTGCTCGTCGTCCCGCTGGTCACGATCATCGGTTACGGGTGGTACGAATTATCCGACTACGCCGAAACCGTTCAGGAGAAGCAGCACGAAATCACAGACGCCATCAGCCGCGCGTTCGCGCGTTACCTGCCGGTTAAATACGAAGAGGCGCGCTCAGGTCTGCAACAGGCGTTCGGCGAGGCCGTGCTGCGTTCGGGCGAAGCCGCGAACGAACTGCGCGAGCGCGCCGCGCTGCTGCTCGCCTCGACCGCCATCTTCTTCTTCACAGCCTTTTACGTCCTGACGCAGCGCATCCGTCTCGCCTCGTACATCAAGGTGCGTGTGCCCGGCGACTACTTACCGCTCTACGAAAAGCTCAACGAGAACGTCGGCGGCGCGTTGCGCGGGGCGTTGTGGGCGGTCTTCATCGACCAGGCGATGAAGGGTCTCGTCATCCTCGCGCTCAACCTCGCGTTCGGCGTTCCGCTCGCGGTGGCGCTCGCACTGGTGGCGTTTCTCGTCGGCTTTCTGCCGCTGCTCGGCGTGTGGATAGTTTATATTCCGGTCAGCATCTACCTGCTCGTCTTCCGCGACCAGCCGACCGCCGCCGCCGTCTATCTCATCGTCGGCGTGCTGGTGACGATCGCCTCGTCGATGTTTCTGCGCCCGCTGCTGGCTTCGCGCGGCACGCATCGATTCAATTTTTACTGGATGCTGGTGGCGCTGTTGGCGGGGGTCTATGCGTTCGGCGTCCCCGGCATCGTGCTCGGTCCCGCCATTCTCGGCTTCGTCAAAGCCATCGCCGACACGCTCTTCGGCGACGTGCGCTACGAAACCTCGCTGCTCAAAGAAGAACACGCGAAAGAACGATAAGCCCCGCGCGCGCGGCTATCCCGGCGGCCACGTCAGCGGGCGACCGCCGAGCACGTGAAGGTGGAGGTGAAAGACCGTCTGACCCGCGCCCGCGCCCGTGTTGACGACGGTGCGATAGCCGCTCTCCATCAAGCCCTGCTCCAATGCGACGCGTGCGGCGGCGCGCAGCAGATGACCGATCCGTGTTTCGTCGCCGTCGCGCGCGTCGCTCAACGAAGCGATATGCTCGGGCGGAACGACGAGCAAGTGCACGGGGGCTTGCGGGTTGATGTCGCGGAAGGCGACGGCGTGCTCGTCCCGGTAAACGATCTTCGCCGGAATCTCGCCCGCCACGATTTTGCAAAAAAGACAATCTTGTTCAGCCATGATCTTGTGCTCCGTCCAAATCGGATGTCGCGAGATGATCCACACATGCTTCGTCAACTCGCGTGGTGCGGACGCGCGTGACGCGCGACCGAGAGCGTCACCGCAACCGGGCAATCGAGGCGGGTGGTTGATTCGGAAGCCGGATCGAAAACCGGATGCTACTCGCCCGGAGGCAAGCCGCCGGATGCTTCCGCGAGGGGCGACAGCGGCGCGGTCACCGAGTCGCGGAGGCGTTCGATGTCGGCTCCGACGGCGCGCAGTTTGGCTTCGATTTTTTCGTAGCCCCGGTCGATGTGATAGACGCGGTCGATGATGGTTTCGCCTTCGGCGGCGAGTCCGGCCAAAACGAGCGAGGCCGAGGCGCGGAGGTCGGAGGCCTGCACGCGCGCCCCCGTCAAAGGCGTCGGGCCATCGACGGCGGCGGTGTGGCCGTCGATCTGAATTTGCGCGCCCATGCGCTGAATCTCCGAGGCGTGCATGAAGCGATTCTCGAAAATGGTTTCGGTGACGCGCGAACGGCCTTCGGCCTGAGTCATCAGCGTCATGTATTGCGCCTGCATGTCGGTCGGGAAACGCGGGTGCGGCTCGGTCACGATGTCGCACGCGCGAAGTCCCTGCGGCGAGCGGCGGACGTTGAGCGTGCTCTGATTGACCTCTTCAATCTCGACCCCCGCCTCGCGCAGTTTGGCGATGACGGTGGCCGAATGCTCCGGCGCGCAATCTTTGATTTCGAGTTCGCCGCCCGTGATCGCCGCCGCGACGAGAAACGTCCCGGTCTCGATGCGGTCGGGGATGATGGTGTGCTCCGCGCCGCCGAGCGCGTCGATGCCGTCGATGGTGATGGTCGGCGTGCCCGCGCCGCGCACGCGCGCCCCCATCCGGTTCAAGAGTTCGGCGAGGTCGGTGATTTCGGGTTCTCGCGCCGCGTTGTTGAGCACCGTGCGACCTTCGGCGAGCGTCGCCGCCATCATCAGATTTTCCGTCCCCGTGACGGTCACTTTGTCGAAGTTGACCTCCGCGCCGCGCAGACGCCCGCGCCCCGGCGCACGCGCGACGACGTAACCCGCTTCGAGCGTGACCTCCGCGCCGAGCATCTTCAAGGCTTCGAGATGGAGGTCAATCGGGCGCGTCCCGATCGCGCAACCGCCCGGCAAACTGACCTTCGCTTTGCCGAACCGCGCGACCAGAGGGCCGAGCGCGAGCACCGACGCGCGCATCGTCTTGACCAACTCGTAAGGAGCTTCGAGCACTTCGATGTGCGCGGCGGTGATCTTGTGCGTCCGCAAGTCGGGGACGAGCACGGTCGCGCCGAGGTCTTCGAGCAGGCGTCGCTGCGTCATGCAGTCGCGGACGTACGGCACGTTGTGGAGCGTGATGGTTTCGGCGGTCAGAATCCCGGCGGCCATACACGGCAACGCCGAATTCTTCGCGCCGCTAATCGCCACGCGCCCCTTAATAGCCCGCCCGCCGGTGATGCGAAATTTATCCATAAGAGCAGATGCCGGGTGTCAGATGTTAGCTTCCAGCCGTCGCCTGCCCTCAGACATCCGCCAGCTAACATCCGCTTTTTTTGAGTTTTCGGATTCTAACACGGCGCGGAAGGCGGGACTAGCAAGCGCATCTGAGGAGGACGACGACGCGCGGGATGCCCTGCAAGTCGGGCTTGATGTCGAGCAGCGTCCACGCGCGCGGGTCGATCAAAGCGGCGACCGCCGCGTGTTGATTGAAACCGATTTCAAAGACGAGATGACCGCCCGCGACAACGAACCGGGGCGCGTCTCGCAGCAGGCGACGAATCACGCCGAAGCCGTCGCCGCCCGGCGTCAGCGCGTGGCGCGGTTCGTGCTCGCGCACCTCGCGCTGCAACGCTTCGATATCGTCTGCGGCGATGTACGGCGGATTGGAAACGATCAATTCAAACTCGTCGCCGACTGCTTCGAGC
>JBGTHJ010000420.1:0-4089 GCA_041746175.1 Pyrinomonadaceae bacterium | reverse complement strand
CCGGCGGAGGAGGAGTTGGCGGGGGGACGGCGGCAGGTGGACAGCCGACCGGGGCGGCGGCTCCGGGCGAAATGCGTTACGGCGCGGACGGCAGCGTCAACGAACGCCCGACCGACGCATCCGAGACGATTTCCATGTGCGGGGCGCGGACGAAGAAAGGGACGCCGTGCTCGCGGCGCGTGCGCGGCACGGGGCGTTGCTGGCAACACGTCGGCAGGTCGGCGATCCTTCCCGCATCGAAATTAATCATTCAGGGGGGTGGAGAATGAGCAGGGTTGTTTACCGATGCGAACCGCGCTGTAGTAAACTCGAAATCGCTGACGGCAGCGGGGAAAGCGATGATAACTTGTCCGGAATGCACGCACGAAAACTCGGAGGACACGCGCTTTTGCGTCAAGTGCGGCGACGCGCTTCCTGAGCCGCAGCAGAGCGCGGCGGCGGGCGTCGATGACGAAGTAGCGACACACGAGGAACCGCGCGTCGTCGCGTCGCCGTCGCGCACCAGCCCGCTCCAGACCGAAGCCACGACGCAGGATGTCTCGAAGCGGGATTTCGTGCTGCTCGTAGTTGACGATATCGTCGACAACCTCGTTCTGCTCAGTCTGTTTTTGCAGCAGGCGGGTTACCGCGTCGTGACCGCGTCGAACGGCGAAGAGGCATACCGTGTCGCCTCCGTGACGCAGCCCGACCTGATTTTGATGGACATCGGGATGCCCGAACTCGACGGCCTCGGCGCGACGCGCAAAATTAAAGACCACCCGTCGCTCAGAGGCGTGCCCATCATCGCCGTCACCGCCTTCAACACGGACGGTTTTCGCCGCGCCGCGTACGATGTCGGCATCGACGGCTATCTCACCAAACCCTACGACTTCGACCGTCTACACGAACTCATCCGCAGTCTCCTGCCGGTCAGATAAAACCGAAGGGCAGTAGGTCGTAGGCAGTCAAGACTCTGAAGAGTTGTTCTGACTGCCTACGGCTTTCTGCTGACGGCCTTCCGCCTTTTATTTCCTGTCCTTGAACGTGTCGTAGAGCTGCGTGTGACGGCTGACGAGCGGAATCTGGCGGCCTTCGATGAAGACGTAGCGGACGTTGGTGCGCGCTTCGAGGAGGTCGCCGTCGGTGATGACGAGGTTGGCGAGCTTGCCTTGTTCGATCGAGCCGAGGCGGTCGGCGACGTTCATGATTTGCGCGGGGTAGAGCGTGACGGCTTTGACGGCTTCGGCGCGGGGCAGACCGAAAGCGGCGGCCATTCCGGCGTGATAGGGAAGGTCGCGGACGTGCGCGCCGGTGTCGCCGGAGGCGATGCAGAACGCGACGCCCGCGCGTTGGAGCTTGGCGGCGTTTTCGTAGAGCACGTCGTAATGGTCGTCTTCGCGCGGCGGGAGGTCGAGCACGCCGTCGATAATCACCGCGACGCTTTTTTCCTTCAAGAGCGACGCGGCTTTCCAGGCTTCGTTGCCGCCGAGGATGATGGCCTTGAGTTTCGACTCATCGGCGAAGCGGACGACGGCGCGAATCTCCTGCTCGCGGTCGGCGCGAAAGATGACCGGACGCTCGCCGCGCACGAACGGCACGAGCGAGGCGAGCACGACATCCGTATCGGGGCGCGGCAGTTTATTGTCGCGTCCGTAGGCATCCTGCGCGCGTCCGTAGGCTTCGGCGTCGCGGAGCAGCTTGCGGATCGAGTCGACGCGGCGGTCGCGTGCGCTCAGAGCTTCGGTCAAGTGGGGTGGTTGCGCCGCGCCGCCACCACCACCACCGCCGCCGCCCGCGCTGGCGCGTGGAAAGTCGATGACGAGCGCGGCGGAGGGCGACACAGACATCTCGCGCGGCGTTGTGCCGTTGAGGTTGATGACAGCGGCCTGACCCGAAATGATGCCGCCCGTCGGCAACGTCGCGACGTGGGTGACGCCGCTGACGCGCGTCACATCGACGAGCGCGGAGTGCGGATTGACGGCGACGATGGCCTGCGCGTTCGGGTTCAGGTCGCCGATTTCAGTGGTATCGATGGTCGCGCTGACGGCGTCGATTTCCACCAGACCCATGCTCGACCCGGCATCCATCATGCCGGGATAGACGCTGAGTCCGCGCGCGTCGATTTCCTGCGCGCCCGCCGGGACGGAGACGTTTACGCCGACCGCTGCGATGCGTCCATCCCGCAGGACGAGCGTGCCGTTTTCGATGTCCGCGCCGCTGACGGTGACGATGCGTGCGTTGCGTATGACGTAAGTTCCGGGCGCGCTCGACATCGTTTGGACGGTGACGCTGCTCGACTGCTGCGCGCGCGACGTGTGCGACGCCGCGGCGACCGACGTTGCCAATAGCACGCCCGCCAGCAGGCAGAAACGGGCGACGCGGTGCGCGTCGAAATAACCGACGCCGCGCGCTCGCGGGTTGATGTTGAGAGACGTGCTGTTTTTCATTCCGGCTCCTGATTCCTCTGGCTTCATTTCCGTTGGTCGTCGTCGCCGCCGCGCCGTTGGTGGTGGTCGTCGTCGTGGCCGTAAGCGGTGATGCGTCCGCGTGGGGGACGCGGCGACGCGCCGCCCTGCGCGGGCGGGCGGTTGGCTTCGAGGGCTTCGAGTCGCTGCCGTTCGCGTTCTAGTTCGGTGCGGCGGGCGAGGTCTTGCGCACGGTCGAAGAAGACTTCGCCGTCAACAAAGGTTTGTTCGACGCGGGCGTAGACGCTGAACGGATGCGCGTTCCAAATCGCGAAATCCGCATCCTTGCCGACATCGAGCGAGCCGACGCGGTCCTGGATACCGAGTTGCCACGCCGGATTCATGGTGATGAGTTTGAGCGCCTCTGTTTCGGAGAGGCCGCCGTACTTCATCATCTTGGCGGCGTCGATGTTGAGGCGGCGCGCGCGTTCGTCGGAGTCGGAGTTGACCGAGACGTTGATCCCGGCGCGCACCATGATCGCCGCCGCATACGGGATCGCGTCGTAGGCTTCGACTTTGTACGCCCAGTTGTCGGCGAAGATCGACGCGCCCGCGCCGTGACGCGCGACCTCTTTCGCGACCTTGTAGCCTTCGAGGGCGTGTTGCAGCGTTCTAATTTTGAAGCCGAACTCGTCGGCGAGGTTGATGAGCATCAGAATTTCGTCGGCGCGGTAGCTGTGCGCGTGGACGAATCGCTTGCCTTCGAGGACTTCGACGAGCGGGTCGAGTTCGAGACTGCGAGGCGGTGCGATTAAGTTTTTCTCGCCACGCGCGACGGCGGCGCGGTGTTCGTCCCACGTCCGTCTGTAATCACGCGCGCGCGTGAAGGCGTCGCGGATGACTTCTTCGACGCCCATCCGCGACTGCGGGTAGCGGCGCGGCTGTCCGGCGAAGGGCGGGAAGTTCGAGCGTTTCGGATTTTCGCCGAGCGCGAACTTGATGCCCGGCGGCGCGCCCGCGATGAGGAAGTCGGCGGCGGGACGCCCGTACTTGATTTTGACGACGGCGTTCTGTCCGCCAATCGCGTTGCACGAACCGTGCAGGATGTTGAGCGCGGTCGTACCCCCGGCGAGTTCACGATAGAGCGCGATGTCGGTCGGGTCGAGCACGTCTTGAATCCGCGCCATCGATGTGACCGAGCGCGTGCACTCGTTGATCGCATCGCTCATCGAATGCGAGTGCGCGTCGATGATGCCGGGCAGGACGTATTTGCCGGTCGCGTCGATGATGCGCGCGTCGTCGCGCGGCTTCAGGTTCTGCCCGATGGCGACGATCTTGCCGCGACGCACGAGCATATCCGTGCCCGTCAGTGTGCCGCGCGAGACGGTCAACAAGGTCGCGTTGCGGATCAACGTCTCGGCGTCGCGGTTCGTCTGTCGCTGTTGCTGCTGCTGCGCGACTGCTGCGCCCGTCGAGGCGCCCAACGCGACGAGCAACGCCAGCGACATCATCTTTAGCTTTCTCATCCTAAGCTCTCCAAAAAAAGTCCGAAATCTGAGAATCTCTCGAAGTTATAGCAAGTTGCAATTGCATGTAGCACATGAACGAGCGGCATCGCCCGGGAGCGCGAGCGTCCCGCTCGCATTGAGCGTTCGGAGAACGCGAATCATTACGCGAATCATTGAGCGTGCGTGGGGCACGCAGG
>JBGTHJ010000419.1:0-2649 GCA_041746175.1 Pyrinomonadaceae bacterium | reverse complement strand
GCTGCCGATTATCGGCGCGGTGCCCGCCACGTCGCCCGCCGCGCTCTGGCAATGCACGACCTGCGCGGCGTGCATGGAAGCGTGCCCGGTTTTTATCGAGCAGATGCCGAAGATCGTCGATATGCGACGCTTTCTCGTGATGGAAGAGGCGGACTTTCCAGACTCGATGCAGGAAGCCGTGATGTCGCTCGAAAAACGCGGGCATCCCTTTAGCGGCACGCAGGCGACGCGGCTCGATTGGGCGGAGGGGTTGAACGTCCCGCTGGCGAACGAGGCGCAAGACGCCGAGGTTTTGTTGTGGGTCGGTTGTGGCGGCGCGCTCATCGAACGCAACCAACGCGTCACGCGCGCGACGGCGCAACTGCTCGAACAGGCGGGGGTAAAGTTCGCCGTCATGGGACGCGAGGAGAAGTGTTCGGGCGACCCGGCGCGGCGCATCGGTAACGAGTTTTTGTTCGAGACGCTCGCGAAGGAGAACGTCAAGAACCTGAACAAGTACGCGGTGAAAAAAGTGGTCACCGCCTGCCCGCACTGCTTCAACACGTTCAAGAACGAGTACCCGCAGTACGGCGGCGCGTTCGAGGTTTATCACCACAGCGAATACCTCGCGCGGCTGGTTGCAGAGGGCAAACTAAAGCCCGTGGCGGAGTCAGACGCGAAGATAACTTTTCACGACCCGTGCTATCTCGGACGACAGAACGGCGTCTATGATGCGCCGCGCGAATTGGTGCAAATCTCTTCGCGTGCAGCGGCGGTCGAGATGGAGCGCAGCCACAACAAAAGTTTCTGTTGCGGAGGCGGGGGCGGGATGAGTTTCGTCGATGATCCGGCGGACAAGCGCGTCAATCAGGAACGCGCGCAAGAGGCGATTGCGACGGGCGCGGACGTGGTCGCGGTCGGCTGCCCGTTCTGCATGACGATGTTGGAAGACGGCATCAACGCGCGCAAGGGCGAACGCCATGTGCGCGTCATGGACGTGGCGGAGTTGCTCTGGGAAGCGTCAGCGCCGCGCGCCGGACAGAGCACGGAGCAGGCGACGTGAGGTAACATCCGAAGAACTCAGATGTGAATAGACGAATTGGAAGCGGCTTGATTTAGAGGCGACATCATGGACTTGAACTTGACCCCGCACGAGCAGCAGTTCCGCGACGAGTTTCGCGCGTGGCTTGGGGCGAACGTGCCCGCCGAATGGACGGGCGGCGGCTCGACCAGTTCGGAAAACAACGAAGCCTATCTTGCATACTTGCACGACTGGCAACGTAAACTCTACGAAGGCGGTTGGGCGGGCATCGCGTGGCCGAAGGAGTACGGCGGGCGCGGCGCGACGCTGATGGAGCAGTCGATCTTTCAGGCTGAGTTGGCGCGGGTGGGCGCGCCGCCGCTGATCGGAACCATCGGCCTCTCGCTCGTCGGCCCGACCATCATCGCGATGGGTACGCCGGAGCAGAAGTCGCGGTATCTCTCGAAAATTTTGTCGGGTGAGGAAATCTGGTGTCAGGGTTTTTCCGAGCCGAACGCGGGCAGCGACCTCGCCGCGCTCGGCACGAAGGCGACGCGCGACGGCGACGACTTCCGTATCAACGGCCAGAAAATCTGGACGAGTTTTGCGCAAATGGCCGACTGGTGTTTGCTCCTCGTCCGCACCCGTGCCGACGCCGCCAGCAAGCACAAAGGCATCACCTGCCTGCTCGCAGACATGCACAGCGAGGGCGTCGCGGTGCGCCCGTTGCGGCAGATGTCAGGCGATTCGGGTTTCAATGAAGTGTTTTTCTCAAACGTGCGCGTGCCCGTCGCACAGACGCTCGGCGAGATCGACCGGGGTTGGACGACGGCCATCGCCGCGTTGATGAACGAGCGCGCCAATCTCGGCACGGGGATTCAAGTCATCTTCAAACGCAACCTCGAAGCCCTCATCGCGCGGGCGCGCACGATTGAGCGCAACGGTCGTCCGGCGAGCGATGATCCGCTCGTCCGGCAAAAGCTCGCGCAAGCCTATCTCGAACTCGAAATCCTCCGGCTCAACACGAACCGCGCGCTGACCTCGCTCTCAAAGACCGGCATCCCCGGCCCCGAAGGCTCGACGCAGAAACTCTACTGGAGCGAGATGAACCAGCGCACCCAACAAACCGCGCAGGAGATACTCGGCCCCTACGGTCAACTCAAAGAGTTCGACAACGGGATGTGGGAATACGCTTATCTACGCACGCGCGGCAACACCATCGAAGCCGGAACCAGCGAGATTCAACGCAACATCATCGCCGAGCGCGTGCTCGGTTTGCCGAAAAGTTATTAAATCCGTCGCCCGTCACGAGATATTTTATGGACTTCGATCTCAGCAAGCCGCAGAAACTTTTGAAGGATTCGGCGCGCGAATTTTTGGCGCGGGAGTGCAAGCCGGAGCGCGTGCGCGAGTTGATGGAGACCGAGACGGCGCACGACGAACGGCTGTGGCGGTTGATCGCGGAACAGGGTTGGACGGGGCTGACCGTCGCGGAGGAGTACGGCGGTTTGGGTCTCGGTCTGGTCGAGTTGGCGGTGGTCGCGGAGGAGATGGGGCGGGCGTGTCTGCCCGGCGCGTTCCTTTCGACGCTCGCCGCCGCCGCGCTCATCGAACGCGCGGGCAGCCCCGCGCAGCGCGCGAAGTATCTT
>JBGTHJ010000418.1:0-2665 GCA_041746175.1 Pyrinomonadaceae bacterium | reverse complement strand
TGCCATTCCGCGTCGAGATCGTCCAAAAGGTTTCGGCTCCGTCGAAAGTTGGCGCGACTCGCACCGCCGCGCGGCAAAATGTTATCATGCCGTCCCGATTCGCCGTCAACGACTGCTCACGTTTTGCCGCCGCAAGGCGCGAAACTCAACCGGGTCGATTTGGAAAAAACTTGATGACACACATCCCCGACTTTCGACGCCTCGCGGCTCTCCTGCTGTCGCTCTCGCTCCTGTTGCTGACGACCGCCGCCGACTCTCCGGCGCAACGACGCCCGCGCGACGCGCAGCCGCCGGCCACATCAACGTCGCCCGCCGGTCGCACGGTTGCGACGAACGCGGCGCGCCCGCGACTGGTGTTGCTCATCGTCGTGGATCAGTTTCGCTACGACTTTCTCGAACGCTTCGACGACCTGTTCGGCGCGGGCGGTTTGCGACGCCTGCAACGCGAGGGGGCGTCGTGGACGAACGCCAACTACGATCATATTCCAACCGAAACCGCGCCCGGCCACGCGACGCTGTTGACCGGGACGTGGCCCGCCGAGAACGGCATCATCGGCAATCAATGGTTCGACCGCGCGTCGGGCAAGATCGTGTCGAACGTAGCGGACGAGTCAGCGCAGTTGATCGGCGGCGGCGCGAACGAAGCGGCGTCAAGCCCGCGTCGCATGTTGGCTTCGACGCTCGCCGACGAACTCCGGCTCGTCACGCAGGGTCGCTCGAAAGTAATCGGCGTGTCGATCAAAGACCGCGCCGCGATTCTGACGGTCGGACGGCACGCGTCGGCGGCCTACTGGTACAGCTCGAACACCGGGCAGATGGTTTCGAGCACCTATTATTTCAACCAACTTCCCGGATGGGTCGCGCGCTTCAACGCCGCCAAACCCGCCGACGCCTACTTCGGTAAAACGTGGGAACGGCTCAAACCCGAATCCGTTTACAAACAGCGCAGCGGCGAAGACAGCCCGTCGTGGGAAGACATCGGGTCGGCCAAAGACACCAACTTCTTCCCGCACGTCATCACGGGCGGCGCGAGCGCGTGCTGCGACCGGAGTTTTTACGGCGCGCTCAACTACTCTCCGTTTTCAAACGACCTCCTGCTCGATTTCGCCAAGCAAGCCATCACCAACGAAGCCCTCGGCGCGGACGCGGACACCGATGTGCTGTCGGTCAGCTTTTCGGCTAACGATTACGTCGGCCATCGTTTCGGCCCCTACAGCCACGAGGCGATGGACATGACTTTGCGCGTCGATCAAAGCATCGCCGCGTTGCTCGACTTCGTTAACGCGCGCATCGGTTTAGAGAACACGCTCGTCGTCTTCACCGCCGATCACGGCTGCGCGCCGACGCCCGAACACGCCGCGTCGCTCAATCTTCCCGGCGAGCGCATCAAACCCGCCGCGCTTCGTTCCGCCGTCTGCAACGCCATCAAGACGCGTTACGACCGCGCGTGCAACGACCGGAACGAGAGCGAATACATTCTGGGTTTTGAGAACGAGTACTTTTATTTTAACCCGGCGACGCTCAAGCGCGACAACATCGCGCGCGAAGAGATCGAGCGCGTCGTCGGCGAAGCGGCGATGAACGTGCCCGGCATCCGTCGCGTCTTCACCCGCACGCAACTTGAGCGCGGCGCGATTTCGCCCAATGACCCGGTTGCGCGGCGCGTGCTTCACGGCTTCAACGCGCAACGCAGCGGCGACGTGCTCGTCATCCCCGAACCCTTCAAGTATCTGAACGATTACGGCGGCGCGACGCACGGCTCGCCTTACTCTTACGATACGCACGTCCCGCTCGTCATCATGGGCGGCGGCATCGCGCGTGGTCGTTACGCCCAGTCCGCTGCGCCCTCCGACATCGCCCCGACGCTCGCCACGCTCCTCGGCGTGCAGCCGCCGAGCAACGTCACCGGACGCGTCTTGACCGAAGGAATCAAGTGAGCCTTCACCAATCAATCAGCGTTCAGCAATTAGCGTTATGAGAAATATGAAGAAACTTTCAACGTCGTTCCTGTTGGTGGTGTGGTGCGTCTGCGTGTGCGTTGGCGTCGTGGTGGCGCAACGCCCGAAGGCCGGGAACAAGCCGGGCGGTGGGGCGAAAGAAGCAGCGGCGACGGCGGCGACGGATGCGGCGAGCGAAGATGAGTTGAACGCTGAACTGGATGCGATCTCGGTGTTGCCTTTGGGCGAGCGCGTCGAGCGTCTGCGCGCATTCATCAAAGCTCGCGCGAAGTCGCCCGTCAAGTCACGCGCGGCGGAGATGTTGACGGGGGCGCGTGCCGCGCTCGGCGACGAGCGGTTGCAGGCGGGCGATACGGCAGCGGGAGTCGAGTTGTTCCGGCTGGCGGTCGCCGAAGCCCCGGCGGAGATGTCCGAGAAGTTGTTCGTCGGCGTCGTCTCGCAGTTGCCCGGCAATCTTTTCATACGCGGCGCGCGGGCGGAAGCCTTCGACCTCGCACGGCGCATCGAGGAAATATCCAAGGCCGACGCGCAACGGCTGCTCGTGCTGACGACGTTTTATCTGAGCGTCGAACAGCCCGACGAGGCGGCGCGACTCGCCCAACAGGTCGTCGAACTCCGCCCCGACAACGCGGCGGCGCATCAGGCGCTCGGCACCGCGCATCGCATCGCGCTCCAGCTCGACGCGGCGGCGAAAGAGTTTTCACGCG
>JBGTHJ010000417.1:0-3290 GCA_041746175.1 Pyrinomonadaceae bacterium | reverse complement strand
GGCGAGGGCTTCTTCGGCGCGGCCTTCGGGCGTGCCGCGCGTCCCCATCTCGCCGCGCGTCATGTCGAGCACGCCCGTGCGGTAGCCTTGCGATTTCAATTTCAGCAACGTCCCCGCCGCCGTCAACTCGGCGTCGTCCGGGTGCGAGAAGACGCCGAGCGCGTCGAGTTCCGTGTCAAGTGTGTTCATACTCTTTTCAACTTATTCGTCGGCAGCGATCAGCCCGCCGTCGCCGAGATTGAAGCGATGCCGCAAGCCCTGCTCCGTCCCCGTGTCAAAAATGACTGACAGATTATCGATGCTAATCTCCCAGTGAAAATTTCGCCCGCTGAGACCGCGAACCGCGACGGTCAAGCGGTCGATGTCGATGTCGCCGTGCGCGAGCGTGATGTGCGGCATCCACATTTCGGGACGATAGTATTCGGTCGCACCGGTCGCCGTCCGCGTCACTTCACGCCAGAGCGTCTCGTGCAAGTCGGACAATTCCGGGCTGCGCACGACGGGGACGTAAAGCACCGGATGCGTGATGTTGAAGATGCCAAGCCCGGTCGTCCGCACCTTGAAGGGCGCGGTCGAGCGCGCGACTTCGCTCAACACACCGGCGGCCAGTTCCATGTCGTACGTTTCGGCGACTTGATAAGAGAAGTGCGGGAACGGCGTGACGTAGAGATTACGGACGCCGAAATCTTTTTCCAGTTCGTCCCAGATTTCCTCGACCAGACGGAAGTGTTTGTCGTCGAGCAGCGACACGAGTCCGTGCATCAATGTCTTGGTTCCCCTATCCGCCGTGATTTTCGTGCGAGCGCGAATCACAGAGAGGTGTAGCGCAGACGACAACCGCCGGTCAAGTCGGACGCGCTCCCACCCGCGCACGAAATGCCGCCATCCAATAATTTGTGTGACAGTGCGCCCCCCGATTGTTCCATGCATCAGCCCGAGCAACTTTCAGGAGCAGGACGATTTCGAGATGCACCGACGCAGGTCATCCGGAACAGCCGCGCGCGGTTGCCGGGCAGGATACGTGCGGGCATTTTATTTAATGATAGAATCCCCCGATTCAATTTGGGCATCAATTATCAAACTGGTCGCTTTTGTTTTGGCTCGCACGCGAGTTGATGCGGGAGGATGAAGGGGGAGGGATGAATCTATTGCTGGCCGCCGCGACGGGCGAGGGGACGAAACTGCTCGTGATGCTGTTCATCATGTTGCTGGCAGCGAAGTTGATGGCGGAGATTTTCGAGCGGTTGCGACAACCGGCGGTGGTCGGTGAGATTCTCGCGGGCGTCATCATCGGGCCGAGCGTGTTGGGGTTGGTCGCGCCTTCGGAGTTGTTGAATACGCTCGCCGAAATCGGCGTCATCTTTCTACTGTTCTCGGTCGGGTTGGAGACCAAACCCGCCGCGATATTCAGCGTCGGGAAACGGGCGGGGGTGGTGGCGGTGCTCGGCGTCGTCGTGCCGTTCGTCTGCGGGTGGTTGTTTATGCTGGCGTGGGGGACGGTCGGCGCGTCCGACCAGAGCGCGAACATACAGGCGCTGTTCGTCGGCACCGCGATGGTCGCGACATCGGTCGGCATCACGGCGCGGGTGCTCTCGTCGATGGGGCTGCTCGATGCGCCGACGAGCCGGATCATTCTCGGCGCGGCGGTGATCGACGACATCCTCGGGCTGCTCGTGCTGGCGGTTGTGGCGAGCGCGGCGGCGGGCACTATCGACTATCTGGAAATCGGTTTGACGGCGGGACTGGCCGTCGGCTTCACGCTGTTCGTGGCGTTTATCGGCGCGCCCGCCGTCACGCGCGCCGCGCCGGGGATTGAAAACCTGCGCGTCGGCAAATCGTTTTTCATCGTCGGGCTGGTGCTGTGTCTCGGACTTTCGGCGGCGGCGGCCTACATCGGCGTGGCGGCGATCATCGGGGCTTTCCTCGCGGGCATGGCGATGGCCGAAGCGAGCGAAACCAATCCGGAGATGCACGACTTGACGAGCGGCGTGACGGAGTTTCTCGTGCCGTTCTTTCTCGTCAACATCGGGATGCAACTACGTCTCGACATTTTCCGCGAACCGTCTGTGATGGTGCTGGCGGTGGCGATTACGTTGATCGCGGTGGCGACCAAACTCATCGGTTGCGGCGCGGGCGCGTGGAGCATGGGGGTGCGGCGCGCGGGACAGGTCGGGATGGGAATGGTTCCGCGCGGCGAGGTCGGCATCGTCGTCGCGCAAATCGGCTTGAGCCTCGGCGTCGTCGGCGACGTGCTGTTCGGCGTCGTGCTCTTTATGGCGGTCGCGACCACGCTCATCGCGCCGCCGTTTCTCAAGATGCTCTTTTCTAACGAACCCGCCGGAAGCAGCAGTAGCAGTCAGTAGACGCGCGACGTTAGCCCGCGACGCTCCGTGTGCAAGTTTTGATCCAAGCCCCGGCGCGAACAACTTCAGCCGAGCACACCGCGAAACTTCGACGCGTTGGCGGCGTAGCCCGGAAAGACCGTTTGCAGACTCGCGTGGCCGAGATGCTTGAGCGCGACTTCGCCGAACACGTCGCGGAAGTCGGTGGTCAGCGCGAGGTCGCGGCCTTCGTGCAACTGCGCGCTGTCGAGTCCCGGCCACTCTCCGTAGACGCGCCCGCCGCGCACGCCGCCGCCGACGATACACATCGCGTTGGCGTGTCCGTGATCGGTTCCGCGCGTGCCGTTCTCGCGCGCCGTCCGGCCAAACTCCGACATCGTTAAAATCACCACGTCGTCCATCCGCTCGCCGAGATCGGTTGTGAGCGCACTGATGCCCGCGCCGAATTGCAGCAAGAGGTTCGATAGTTGACCGCGCGTCGCGCCTTGATTGACGTGCGTGTCCCAACCGCCGAGGTCGGTGAAGGCGACCTCCAGACCGACCCCGGCCTTGATGAGTTGCGCGATTTGCAGCAGCGCATCGCCGAAGCGACCGCGCGGATACTGCGCCCCGTGCTCCGGCCTGTACTGCGCCGGGTTGACGCGCTTCAAGTAGTTGACGGCCTCAAAGGTCTCTTTGCCCGTTCCGCCCAACGCATCGCCCGAACTTTGCTCGTAGATGTCCTCGAAACTTCCCTGCACGCCCGGCGTGGACGCGCCCGCGCGGATGGCGAACGCGGCGAGGTTCGAGATGGCGACGGCGGGCGCGCGACCCTGCAACGCGCGCGGCATGTTCTGCGCGAGCGCGACCGCGCGGAACGGCGACGACTGCCTGACGGCGTTCGCTTGCAGGTACCGATTGAGCCAACCGTCGGGCGTCGATTTCCGCCCCGGCGTGCCCGACTCCATG
>JBGTHJ010000416.1:0-1931 GCA_041746175.1 Pyrinomonadaceae bacterium | reverse complement strand
GCTCGCCGTCGCCGCGCGCGAACGTGTTCCGGTGGCGATTGCGGGCGCGGGCACGGGACTCGTCGGGGGGCGCGTGCCGTTCGGCGGCATCGTGCTGGCGACCGACCGGCTCAAGCGCATCAAGGAGATCGCGCACGACGAGACGGGCCAGCGTGCGAAGGCGGAAGCGGGCGTCGTACTCGCCGACTTTCAAAAGGCGGTCGGCGCGCAGGGCTTGTTCTATCCGCCCGACCCGACCGAGTGGAGTTGCTATCTCGGCGCGACGGTGGCGACCAACAGTTCGGGCGCGCGGTCGTTCAAATACGGCGCGACGCGGCGCTACGTTCGACGTTTGCAGATTGCGCTCGCCAGCGGCGACGTGCTCGACCTCGCGCGCGGTGAAATCTTCGCCGATTCGGAAGGGCGTATCCGTCTCCCCGTCGCGGGCGGGCGAGATATCGAAGCGCGTCTGCCTTCGTACGCCATGCCCCGCACGCGCAAACACGCCGCCGGTTATTTCGTCGCGCCGGGGATGGATGCGATTGACTTGTTCATCGGTAGCGAGGGCACGCTCGGCGTCGTCACGGAAGTTGAAGTGATGCTTGTGCCAAAGCCCGCGGGCGTGCTGAGCGGCCTCGTGTTTTTCAGCGACGAAGACGCGCTGCTCGCCTTCGTGCGCGAAGCCCGCGAACGCTCGCACGCGACACGGGCGGCCAACGACGCGGGCGACGTGGACGCCCGCGCCATCGAATATTTTGACGAACAGTCGCTCAACTTCCTGCGCGAGCGATATCCGCTCGTCCCCGTCGGCGCGGCGGGGGCGATATTTTTCGAGCAGGAGACCGCCGACGAGACGGAAGACGCGCTGCTCGCGAAGTGGCTGGAACTGCTTCAACGACACGACGCGCTGCTCGATGATTCGTGGTTCGGTACGAACGAACACGATAGCGCCGAGATGCGCGAGTTTCGACACCAACTCCCGGTGCTCGTCAACGAATGGCTCGTCCGGCACGGGCAGCGCAAAGTCTCGACCGACATGGCCGTGCCTGACGAACATTTCGCCGCGATGCTCGTTTTCTACAAAGAGAGCTTGCGCCACAGCCGTCTACAATACGTCATCTTCGGGCACATCGGCGACAATCACGTCCACGTCAACATCATGCCGCGCGACATGGCCGAAGCGGTCGCCGCGCGCGAACTCTACATGAAGTTCATCCGCCGCGCGGTCGCCTTCGGCGGGACGATTTCGGCGGAGCACGGCGTCGGCAAAATCAAACGCGACTATCTCCGCGAACTCTACGGCGAACAACACCTGCGCGAGATGGCTGCGCTCAAACGCGCCTTCGACCCTGCGTGCATCCTCGGTCGCGGCAACATCTTCGCGGAGGAGTATCTGTCGTGAAAGGTGATTCACCGGATAGACACGATGAAAGAGATAGGTCTTACGCAGATACGCATGGTTGCCGAAGCCCGCACGGAGTAAGGGTTATCGGTGGTGGTGGCGAAACGATTGCGCCCTTACTGCGTGCGGGCTTCCGCAAATTTAACACGCATCAATTTGATATACCTTGTCCGCGTATCCTGTCCGTTCTGTGAATCGCTTCGATTAAAAATATGATGAGGTTTACCACCGCCGGAGAGTCGCACGGTCGCGCGCTCGTCGCGATTCTCGAAGGTCTGCCCGCCGGGTTGCCGGTTGATATTGAACTCGTCAACCGCGAGCTTGAGCGGCGTCAATGGGGCTACGGGCGCGGCGGGCGGATGAAGATCGAGCGCGACCGCGCCGACATCCTGAGCGGCGTGCGGCACGGTTTGACGCTGGGGTCGCCCGTCGCGTTGATGATTGAGAATCGTGATTGGGCGAACTGGACCGAGGTGATGAACTCCGCGCCGCGCGATGTGCCGCCGGAGAAGTCGCGAGGGGACAAGCGACCGCGCCCCGGTCATGCCGA
>JBGTHJ010000415.1:0-6650 GCA_041746175.1 Pyrinomonadaceae bacterium | reverse complement strand
GCGAACGCCGCGACGACCGCGAGCGGAGTCACTTCAGACAAGAGCGAAGACCTCCATATCATTACTTCGCCCATCGTCGGGACGTTTTATCGCTCACCGACCCCGACGGCTGAGGCCTTTGTTCGTGCCGGAAGCCACGTCGAAGCGGACACGGTCGTCTGCATCATCGAGGCGATGAAGTTGATGAACGAGATTCAGGCTGAAACGTCCGGCACGGTTGAAAAGGTTTACGTCGAGAACGGCCAGCCCGTCGAATACGGCCAGCCGCTGTTCGGAGTGAAGATAAAATAACACAAAGTCTAAAGTCTAATGCCCGGGGTCATAAACTTTCATCGACCCCGGACTTTGTTCTTTGGACTTTTGGACTTTGGTCTAAAGAATGAGCGTGCGCCGGTTTAGTAAAATCCTGATCGCCAATCGCGGCGAGATTGCGTGTCGCATTATTTGGACGTGCAAGGAGATGGGCATTCGCACGGTGGCCGTCCACAGCGAAGCCGACCGCGATTCGCTCCACGTGCGTTTCGCCGACGAGTCGATCTGCATCGGCAAGGCTCCATCGGCGCAGAGTTATTTGAACATCCCCTCGGTCATCGCCGCCGCTGAGATCACCAACGTCGATGCGATTCATCCGGGCTACGGCTTTCTCGCCGAATCGGCCTACTTCGCCGAAATCTGCGAAGCCTGTAACATCAAGTTTATCGGGCCGAGCGCGAAGGTCATCGCGATGATGGGCGATAAGGTCGAGGCGCGCCGCGTGATGAAGGAGGCGGGCGTGCCGATCCTGCCCGGCAGCCCAGACCCTCTGCGGTCTGAAGAGGAAGCTCTCGAAATCGCTCGCGAAGTTGGCTATCCGGTCATCGTCAAAGCGGCGGCGGGCGGCGGCGGGCGCGGGATGCGCATCGTGCGGACGGAGGAAGAGTTGATTCCCGCGATGCAGACGGCATCGAACGAAGCGGCGGCGGCGTTCAAGAACGGCGACGTTTACATCGAACGCTACATCGAACGCCCGCGCCACGTCGAAATTCAGGTGCTCGCCGACGAGCACGGCAACTGCATCCATCTGGGCGAGCGCGATTGTTCGATTCAGCGTCGTCACCAGAAACTTATCGAAGAAGCGCCGTCGCCCGTCCTGACGGCGGAGTTGCGCGCGGCGATGGGGCGCGCGGCGGTCGAAGCGTGCGAGCGCGTCGGTTATAGCAATGCCGGGACGATCGAGTTTCTGCTCGACGAAGACGGGCGTTTCTATTTCATGGAGATGAACACGCGGATCCAGGTCGAGCATCCGGTGACCGAGATGGTCACGCTGGTCGACATCGTGCGCAATCAAATCCGCATCGCCGAGGGCGACGAGTTGGGCTATACGCAGGACGATCTGTTGATTGTCGGGCACTCTATCGAGTGCCGCATCAACGCCGAAGACCCGAAGACGTTCGCGCCTTCACCCGGTCTGATTACGGCTTGCAACTTGCCGGGCGGCCCCGGCGTGCGGGTCGATACGGCGATTTACCCCGGCTACTTCGTCCCCCCTTTCTACGATTCGATGATCGCGAAGTTGATCGTCCACGCGCGCACGCGCGACATCGCTATCGCGCGTATGAAGCGTGCGCTGGAAGCGATGGTTATCGAGGGGATCAAGACGACGATCCCGCTCCAGTTGGAAATCATGGACGATCCCTTCTTCCGCTCCGGTGAATACTCGACCAAGTTTATGGAGCAATTCGCCGAACGCCGGAAAGAGAACATTCAGGCGTAAACAGAGAAACTTTGAGACGCCGCGCCGCTGTTTGACGATGAGCGGCATCGCCCTTATACTAAACGACTTTTCTGTGGCAAGTTGGGCTTGCCGATGGTAGGAGGATAAGAATATGGCTTACGCAATCGTCAGGTCGGGCGGCAAACAGTTTCGCGTCGAAGAGGGCGCAACCGTGCGCGTGCCTTCGATCAGCAAAGAGGCCGGCGAATCGGTCGAGTTGGAAGCTCTCGTCGTCGGTGGTGATGAAGGGGTGAAGGTCGGTGCGCCGCTCGTCGAAGGCGCGCGGGTCGCGGCGACGGTCGTCGATCACGGTCGCGGCGAAAAGATCATCGTCTTCAAAAAGAAGCGCCGCAAGCAGTACAAGCGCCGCCAGGGTCACCGACAGGATTACACGACGGTGAAAATTGATTCAATCGGATAAAGCGGTTGACCCATTGGTTCATTTCCTCATTGAATCAATGGACAAATTTCGGTGGGGGTTTGAGAAATGGCACATAAAAAAGGGGTTGGTTCGTCGCGCAACGGTCGCGATTCGCACGCACAGCGGCTGGGGTTGAAAAAATTCGGCGGCGAGCGCGTGCTCGGCGGCAACATCCTCGCGCGGCAGCGCGGCACGAAATGGAAGCCGGGCAAGAACGTCGGGCGCGGCAAAGACGACACGTTGTTCGCGTTGATTGACGGTGTGGTGAAGTTTGAAGACAAGGGGCGGGGTGGCAAGTTCATCAGCGTCTACGCAAATGCACCGGTCGGCGGCTCGTCTGAACAAGAGTCGCCCTCGACGGCAGTCGCCGCATAGTTTACCGGAAGCTTCCCGTTCTCATTTGCGACGCCCGCGCCGAGTAGCCAAGCTCACGGCGACGGGCGTCAATCCGTTTTAGTTGTCAACAAAAAACTGACGGAGTTTGGAAGTCTGGAAGTTGGCGGCTGGAGATTGATAGCAAGCAGTGTTTATCGACCGCGTTAAAATTCGTATTCAGGGCGGGCACGGCGGCAACGGCGTGACGGCTTTCCGTCGTGAAAAATTCGTGCCGCGCGGCGGGCCTTCGGGCGGCGACGGCGGGCGCGGCGGCGACGTGTGGCTCGTCGCCGATTCTTCGATCAACACACTGCTCCATCTTCGCTTCAACCCGGAACACAAGGCCGAGCGGGGCAGGCACGGCGAAGGCTCGAACCGTTACGGGCCGCACGGCGATGACACGGTGGTGCGGGTTCCCGTCGGCACGCAGGTTTACGACGGAGAGACGGGCGACCTCTATTGCGACCTCGCCGAAGACGGCCAACGCTGGCTCGCGGCGAAGGGAGGGCGGGGTGGTTTCGGCAACTCGCACTTCGCCACCTCGACCAACCGCGCGCCGCGTTATCATCAGGACGGCAGCCCCGGCGAGGAACGCGAACTCCAACTCGAACTCAAACTGCTCGCCGATGTCGGCCTCGTCGGCTTCCCGAACGCCGGGAAATCGACGCTGATCTCGACCATCTCCGCCGCTAAACCCAAGATCGCCGACTATCCTTTCACGACCCTCGAACCGCATCTCGGCGTCGTCGATTTGGGCAACTTTCACACGTTTGTCGTCGCCGATATCCCCGGTCTCATCGAGGGGGCGCACGAAGGCGCGGGACTCGGCGACCGCTTCCTGCGCCATGTCGAGCGGACGAAACTACTGCTCCACCTCGTTGACGTGTCGTCGATTTCGGGGCGCGACGCCGTACAGGATTACGAGACCATCAACCGCGAGCTTACGGCCTACGACGCGCAACTCGCGACGCGCCCGCAAATCGTCGTCGCGACCAAAATCGACGCGCTCGACGAACCCGAACGTCTCGAAAACCTGCGTCGCCGCGCGCAAGCCGACGGGCGCGACTTCTACGAGATTTCCTCCGTCACCAATCGCGGCGTGCGCGAACTTGTGGGCGCGATGGCGCACGCGCTGCAAGAGATCGACGCCGCCACGGGCGCAGCGGCGCGCGATGCGGCGCGCGATAATTCCATGCTTCCGCCGCACATGAGAGACGTGTCCGCGTATGAAGCGCGGTACGCCGAGGAATCCGCCGAAGAAGAGACGGCCAACAAAAAGCCGGTCGGGTGAGTGTCGAAAGATGAGCGGCGCGCTTCCGGAAGCGACTCTTTCATCTTGCATCGTCGGCGTGGCATCCGCGCCTGAGAAAGTTTGACGGAGTGTGTGTGTGTGACGGACGGCTGCGGAAGTGATGTCGGATGACGACGACGAGACGCCAGCGCATCGCCCTCTACGGCGGAACCTTCGACCCGGTGCATGTCGGGCACATGACGGTCGCGCGAAATCTGTCGGAGTCGTTTGTGCTCGACGAAGTTCTTTTCATCCCCGCGCACGTCGCGCCGCACAAACGTAACGCGATGGTTTCGCCCGCATTGCACCGGCACGCGATGCTCGCGCTGGCGACGCAACAGGATTCGCGGCTACGCATCTCGACCGTCGAACTCGACGCGCCGGAGAAGCCCTACACCGTCGATACTCTCGCGCGCTTTCGGTCTGAGATGGGAGCGGCGACGCGCCTCTTCTTCATCATGGGCGCGGACTCGTGGGAGGAGATTACGACGTGGCGCGAGTGGGAGCGGGTACTGAGTTTGACGGATCAACTCATCGTCACGCGACCCGGTTACGAACTGACGACGGGGCACGTTTCGGAGCCGATCCGCGAACGCATTGTCGACGTGCGCGGCGCATCGAATGAAGACATCACACGCGCGGTCGAAGCGGGTGACGGGGCGAAGATATTTCTGACGGATGCGGCGACGGTCGATGTCTCGTCAACCGGGGTTCGATGCGTCGTGCGGGAGAGGGAAGCGGCGGATTTGTCCGCACTGGTTGCGCCCCCGGTGGCGGACTACATCAAAAAATACAGGCTCTACAGGGAAGCGCATGAAACAGAATCCAACCACGCCGGACGCGACTACGCGCGCGGCTAAGAAGCCGGCGACGGACAACAAAGACACGGCAGCGGATGCGACCGGCGGCGGCGTCCCGGCGGAGAGAAACGATGAACCGCTCGACGGGCGCATCCTGTCCGCGCTCCATGCCGCGAGCGACAAGAAGGCGCTCGATATGGTTGCGCTCGATCTCCGCGAGATTGCGAGCTTTACGGATTACTTTCTGATTGCGAGCGGCGCCAACACGCGGCAGGTGCAGGCCATCGCCGACGAAATCTCCGAGCGTTTGAAAAGTCAGGGCAGCAAGGCGGCGCGCATCGAAGGCTACAAGGCCGCCGAGTGGGTGCTGCTCGATTACGGCGACTTCATCGTCCACATTTTTGACGACAAGGCGCGGCGCTTCTACGACCTTGAAAGACTCTGGCGCGACGCCGCGCGCGTGACGCTATCGCCGGAGTTGACCGGCGGCGGCGGCGGCGGCGGCGGCGGGAAAAGCTAACGCTCCGTGAGAAGCCCACAGGGACGAGCGTTGTCAGAATCGTGGCCGACTTCGGTCAAGCAAGTGTTTGAAAAACTGTTGCGACATCTAGCCTCTAAACTCTGACCTCCGCTTTATGCGTTTTCGTCTGATCTGGGTCGGCAAGACGAGAGACGAACGCCTGCGTGCGCTCGTCGAAGATTATTTGAAGAGGCTGGGGCGGTTCGTCCGCTGCGAGGTGGCGGAAGTGCGCGAGGGCGCGAGCGAGCGCGTTTGTCTTGCGGAAGAGAGCAAACGAATCACCTCGGTTTTGGCATCTGATGCGCTAACGGTTCTGCTCGACGTTGATGGGCGGCAGTGGAGTTCGACGGAGCTGGCGGCGGAAGTCGAAGCGTGGCAGGCGCGCGGCGTAAAAGAGGTAGCGTTCGTCGTTGGCGGTCATCTGGGGGTCGCCGCCGAGGTCAGAGAGCGGTCGGACGTGCGCTGGTCGCTGTCGCGTTTGACGCTGACGCACGAGATGGCGCGCGTTGTGCTGGTCGAACAACTCTACCGGGCGTTCACCATCATACGCGGGTTGCCGTATCAGAAGTGACAGCAGTCGATTGACGATTGACCATCCCGTGTTCGGTCGTTCAATTTTTTTGGCAAGTAGGGGCGGAGGAGCAAACAACGAATAATGGATAAAAGAAAAATGAAGTCGTATCGTGACCGGCTTTTGGAGCGTCGGGAAGGATTGTTCCGGCAGGTCACGGAAGCAGAGATGTCGAGCCGCGAGCGCGACGCCGAAGCCACGCAAGACCCGGCGGACATGGCCGCCAATGCTTACACGAAAGAACTGCTCATCTCGATGTCGGCCAACGACCGTGGGCTACTCGAACTAATCGACGAGGCGCTCAAGCGCGTCGAAGCGGGCGAGTACGGCGATTGCGTCAACTGCGGCGAGCCGGTGCTGGAAAAGCGGCTCGATGCGGTGCCGTGGGCGCGTTTCTGCCTCCGCTGTCAGGATATGCAAGAGCGCGGTTTGCTCAACGTCGAAGAAGAATAGACCGTTTTTCAACCGGCACGCGCGGCAATTATTCCGGCCTTCTGTTTTGGATTATTCAAAACAGAAGGCCGTTGGTTTATAGTGTGGCTGATGAGTATCGCCGGAAAAGTGAGCGCGCTCTACGACGCGGGGTTGGCGCTGGCGTTCCCTCTGGAGTGCGCGGCGTGCGGTGGGAGCGTCGAGTCGCGGCGGGATGCGCCGGCGTGCTCAGAGTGCTGGCGCGAGACTCGCATCTTTTCCGAGACCGACGCGCTGTGCTGGAAATGCGGCGAGTTGACGGCGCAGTGCATGTTGGCGGAAGAGCGGTTGAAGAATGTGAGGTGTGGTCGGTGCGACGGAGCGGCTTTCGACGCGGCGCGTGCGGTCGGGGCGTACAGGGGAGGTTTGCAGGCGGCGGTGCTGGCGATGAAACGCGAGGCGCACGTCGGTGGACGGCTCGCCGCGCTGTTGTTTGCAGCACAGCAAC
>JBGTHJ010000414.1:0-2424 GCA_041746175.1 Pyrinomonadaceae bacterium | reverse complement strand
CCGGACGCGGAACGACGCCCGCCGCCGCCACGCCCCGCGACGTGATGAGCCGCGCACGCGGACGCATCTCTTCGTTGCGCGTCGTGGAAACGAGACGCGCGACCGGGCGCGCGAGCTTTTTCGAGTTGTCGTTGGCCGAGGCCGTAAAATTCGCCAGGACCGCCGTGCAAAAAAAAGCTAAGGCGAAATACACGCTTTTGCGTGCAACATTTAAGAGCGACAACTGGCAAAACCGCATGAAGGGGGAAACCTCGCTTAAAAATTTCTATCGTGAGGCTATCGACCAGGAGAAATCAGACCCTCTGGTGGGGCAACTGGCTGACTGTTGGCAAGTGTACAACACCCGGTTTTAACAGTCAATAACTCTTTCTAGATGGGCCGGGAGGCGGCTTTCACCGTCGCCTGTTGGGAAAAATCGTACGGGGAAATGGTCGTTCGCGTGTGGAAAGTGCTCGCCGTTGTACGGACGCGGCGTCAGAATTATTTGTCGGCGTCGCTGCCGAGTTTGGCCTTGATTCGTGCCGTTTCGTTGGCTTCGACCGAAAGGGAGAGAGCTTTGCGCCACGCGGCGCGGGCGAGATCGGTTTTGCCGCGTCGCTGATAAAGATCGCCGAGGTGCTCCTGAATGGTCACGGAGGACGGCGAGCGACGCGCGGCGTCGCTCAAATGGCGTTCGGCGTCTTCGAGTTGTCCGAGTTTGTAGTGCGCCCAACCGAGGCTGTCGAGGAATGAGGCGTTGGTCGGGTCGGAGCGCACGGCGCGCTGAATCATCGACAAGGCTTCGGCGAGTCGTTCGTCGCGCTCGACAAGAAAGTAGCCGAGGTTGTTGAGCGCGGTGGCGTTGTTCGGTTCTTTTAAGAGGACGCGGCGCAGCGACTCTTCCGAGCCTTTGGCATCCCCGGCGCGATCCTGCGCCGACGCGAGCACGATGAGCGCCTGCGTGATGAGTTTGGGAAGGGCAGACGGAGCGAGTTCGAGTGCTTTGTTCGCGGCTTCGACTGCCTCGCGCCCGCGACCGACTTCCATGAAGAGGCTGGCGATAGCGAGGTACTCATCGTAGTCGGCGAGTGCGCCCGTGAGACGCGTGCGCAGCAACGTCGCGGCTTCCTCGACGCGACCGAGATTGGCGAGCGTCGCGGCTTCGAGCCGCAGAAATTCGACCCGTTCGGGAAACTTCAGACGCGCCGCACGGACAACTTCCAAAGCCTCGCGCCGCTTGCCCTGCGCACGCAGCAGCGTGACGTACTGGATGTCCGCCGACGGGTCTTCTCTGCCGAGCAAGCGGCGCATTCTCTCGATCGCGGCGAGGGCTTCGCCGTCCTGCCCCGCCTGTCTACGTAGCCCGATGATGCGTTGCAGAATCAGCACCGCGAAACTTTTGTCGCCGTCAGAGGCGAGCGGCGCAACGCCGATGCCGCGCGCTTTGAGGAGTTCGTCGTAAATGGCGGCGGCTTCGTCGAAGCGAAGCGCATCGCCGAGCAACTGCGCCAGTTCGATTTGCAGCGCGAGGTATTCACGGTCACTCTTGGAATGTTTGTCGAGCGCGGCGCGCAACGTCGCGACGGCATCATCCATCCGACCGTAGCGCGCTTCGGTCTGTGCCAGCAGACTGATGGCGGCGTTGTTGGCCGGGTTCAGAGCGACGATGCGGCGCAACTCTTCGAGCACGTTCTGCTCGTTGGTGCTGCTTGCCTCAAGCGCGCGTCCGAGCAGTTCGAGATAGTCGGCGTTATCCGGTGCGATGGCGATGGCGCGGCGGACGGCGGCGAGCGCCTCAGCCTGGCGACCAACTTTGAGCAGCGTTTCGGCCAGACGCGCGGCAGCGACCTCGGTCGTCAGTTCGCGTCCTTTGGTGAAGACCTGAAAGAAGCGACCGTCAATCGTGGACGGCGCGGCAAGCCAGCGCGTGAAAGCGTCGATGGCTTCGGAGTCGCGTTCCATCGCCAGATAAATTTCGCCGAGCAACGCCCATGCTTCGGCGTCGTCCTTTTCGAGACGCGTGATCTCGCGGAGTTCGGCAATCGCACGCTCGGCAATCGCGCGGTCGAGTTTATCTTCGGGCAGTCCGCTCTTGAGCGCGTAGATGCGCGAAAGAATACGACGCGCGCCGAAATTGTCGGGGCGGACGCGGACGGCGGCAGAGGCTTCGCGCTCGGCCTGGGCGAGGTCGTCGAGAAAGAAGAACGCGATTTCGGCGAGCGCGGTGTGGGCTTCGGCGAGGGAGGGGTCTAACCCGGCGGACTGCTGAAAGGCTCTCTGCGCAAGACGCAACGACTCGGGGGTGAGTCCGCCCTCGCGCGCTGCTGCAAAGTAGCGTTGGCCTTCGAGCAGTTTCGCGTACGCTTGTTCACGTTGTTCGCGCGTCGCAGGCGTCTGCGGCGACGGGGCGACGACGGGTGCGGCGGCAACGGGCGCGCTTTTGTT
>JBGTHJ010000413.1:0-2149 GCA_041746175.1 Pyrinomonadaceae bacterium | reverse complement strand
GGCAAGCGAGCCGCTGCCGCGCAACGCCGCGCCGAAGGCGAAACGAAGTCGCCCCCCGCCGCCGCCGCGCTCCAAAGCGCATCGGGCGATTGAGTTCTGATGTGGAGATCAAGAGACTTCTCTTTTCAGCGTCAATCCGCGTTTTGCGGCGGCTAGAGAACGCCCGGGTTTGGCGGGCATGGGGCATGGGGTGTGGAGGACGGTCACAGGGATGAGACTCGCGGCCATCGACATCGGTTCAAATTCAATCAAGATGGTCGTCGTCGAGGCGGCGGGTGATTCCTTCGCCGTGCTCGCGCGTGAAAAAGATGTCGCGCGCCTCGGCCACGAGACCCTCCGCAAGGGGTATCTCCCAGACGAAGCCATCGCGCGCGCCGCCGATACCATCAAACGCTTTCATTCAATCGCCGAAGGTCGCGGCGCAAACAACATCGTCGCGATTGCGACCGCTTCCGTCCGTCAGGCGGATAACGCCGCGCAGTTTATCGACGAAGTCGAACGCTTGACCGGCGTCCGCGTCGAGGTCTTGTCGGGAATCGAAGAAGCACGGCTGATCGGACTGGCGGCTTCGCAGGGCTGCGCGATGCGCGGCGATTCGCTTCTGAACATCGACATCGGTGGCGGCTCGACCGAACTTTCGCTGGTGTCCGACGGCGTGCCCGCGCAACTTTTTTCAATCAACATCGGCGCGGTCGGGCTGACGGAACGATTCATCACGACCGACCCCGTCAAGCCCAAAGAACTGCGCGCGCTGAAAGAGGAGGTGCGCGCCGCGCTGCAACGTCCCGCGCGCGAATTGCGCGGGGCGCGCTGGCACCATTCGACGGGCACTTCCGGCACCGCGCTCGCGCTCGGCGAAGCCCTCAAGACTCGCCGCCAGAATCAGACCGAACTGCGCGAACGCGGCGCACAACCGGCAGGCGCGGAAATCAATCTCACGCGGCTCGTACGCTTCAACGAGATGCTCACCGGGCTGAACGTCGCAGAGCGTCGCGAGCAACCCGGCGTCAGCGCGCAGCGCGCCGAAATCATCATCGCGGGCGGGCAGATTCTCGAAGCCGCGATGCGCGCTCTCAACATCGAACAACTCCGTACCTGCGATTGGGCGTTGCGCGAGGGCGTCATCATCGACCGTCTGCGCGAACTCGACGCGGAATCGCGCCCGCCCGTGCCCGACGAATCCGACCCGCGACTGCGCGGCGTGCGCGCCGTCGGGCTGCGTTTTCAGTACGAAGAGAGTCACGCGCTGCAAGTCGCGGCGCTCGCCGAAAAAATCTTCGACGCGCTCGCCCGCGTGTTCAAGCTCGGTCGCCACCTCCGCACGCTGTTGTCGGCTGCCGCGCTGCTGCACGATGTCGGCTATCAAATCGCGCACGAGTCGCATCACAAGCACACGCTCTATCTCATCAAGAATTCGGAGTTGACCGGCTTTTCCGAAGCCGAACGCCATGTCATCGCCAACATCGCGCGCTATCATTCACGCGCGCTGCCGAAAGAGCGGCACCCCGATTTCGCCGCGCTCAACCAGTGGGATCGCGAAACGGTTTGGCGGCTCGGCGCGATTCTTCGCATCGCCGACGCGCTCGACCGCAGCCACGACGCGCGCATCCAGGATGTGAAGTGCGTGCGCAAAAAAGATTCCGTCTACATCGAGCTTCGTTCGGCGTCGGATTGCGAAAACGAACTCGCCGCCGCCGAACAAAAGCGCGACATGTTCGAGCAGGCTTTCAACTGCAAAGTCATCTTCAGACGGTCTCCCAAGTCGCGCGCTGCGGGCGACCGCGCCTGAACCGTCACACATCTTTTATGGCACACGCAAAAGAGATTGCCAGACTCGATTACGGCGCGAACCCGACCGACGGCGCGCGGCTGGTCATCGCCGCGCGCCTCACCGAGATGTGCGAATATCACGTCGCCGCGCTCGACCGGTCGGACACGGCGGGCGTCCACGACATGCGCGTCGCTTCGCGGCGACTGCGCAGCGCGCTCAAAGACTTTTCGCCGTACTTTCGCAAGCGCGACTTGCGCCCGCTGAGCGCGGATATCAAATGCGTCGCCGATGCGCTGGGGGGCGTGCGCGACCATGATGTCGCCATCGACGCGCTCGAATCGCTCGCCGCCGAAGCCCCCGAAGACACGGCGGCGGGTG
>JBGTHJ010000412.1:0-9124 GCA_041746175.1 Pyrinomonadaceae bacterium | reverse complement strand
GTCGCGCCCGCAATCGACGCGCCGTTCTGGTCTGCGATGCGTCCCGCAACGGTCACGTCGTCGAGGTCTTGCGCAGAGAACGGAAGCGCGGCAACAGCGAACAGCAAGCAGCGCGCGGCGAGCAGGGCGACCCCGACGGTGATCGTTCTACCGATGATGGACGTGTGTTGTGAATGCAGTGTGAGGCGCTTCATGGATGGTCTCCTGCGAGGTGTGAGTAATCGAACAGATAACGACACAAGAGACGCTTGCGAGGTGTGCGCGCACATGTTTTGCGTGCACAGCATCCCCAAAAGCTTGCGACCGGGCGCGGACTCTATACCCTGTCAGCCGACCGGCACAAGCCCAAATTTTACGCGCCCGCGACGCCATAACTGTGCGGAGCTTTGCAGCCGGATTTAGCGAAAGACCGGTCAACAACTTGAACGGGCGACTCCGGTGGTCGGCGCTATTGACACGCGCCGCCGCCGGTTATATTTTCTGCTCGCTTCAGAATGGCTCGCACGAAGAGCACGCGCCCCCCCTCGCTTATCGCACTTTTCGGTCTGCCATTCCGGTGAACGACAAAATGGTTTCGCGAGAGCACCAACTAAAACTACTGGGAGCTTTGGCGTCGTTCGCGTCCTTGCCAGGGCGGTCAGGCGGAATGCTCCGCTGGCTCTTGATTCCGGTCATCGTATTGCTTCTGTTCCTGCTCTATCTGGTGTTCCGCTGGCTGATGCAATAAGGATTTTCTTTCCGGCTCGCGTCGTCATCATCGTCGGAATATTCGGTGCGGTGGCGGTGGATAGAAAGGTCTCTTTATGCGGGCGCTTCCGACGACCATCGCTCTGTGCTCGATTCGGTTTGCCTGAGCCAGCGTCGCCCGCGCATCTGCCGGTACCCTCCGGGCAAATGCCGCGACTTGAATCATCGAGCGGAAGAATGTAAATAACTGTCGGAAACAAAATTCACTTTGACAGACTGTTTTTTACAGGCGCGGATGCGGGTACTAATTACTAATACGACTCTGACGGGGCGAACCGGCACGGACATATACGTCCGCGATCTGGCGCTCGGGCTTTTGCGACGCGGTCACAACCCGGTCGTCTACAGTCCGCGACTGGGCGAGATGGCGCGGCAGATGCGCGCTCTGACGGTGCCGGTCATCGACGACCTGAGAATGGTGACGGCTGCCCCCGATATCATTCACGGTCAACATAACCTTGAGACTGCCGCCGCAGTGCTCCATTTCTCAGGCGTCCCGGCGGTCTTCTTCTGTCACGGCTGGACGTTCTGGGTTGATGCGCCGCCGGTTCTTCCGAGGGTGAAGCGGTACGTCGCGGTTGACGAGACGTGTCTCGACCGCCTCGTCTGTGAAAGCGGTGTGCCCCAGACAAGAACGCGCATTATCTCGAACGCGGTTGACCTCGACCTTTTCCGCCCCCGACGCCCGCTCCCGCCTGCGCCGCGCCGCGCGCTCGTCTTCAGCAACTACGCGACCGAGTTCACACACACCCATGCCGTCAGAACCGCGTGCGAGCGTTCAAACATCGCGCTTGATGTGATTGGCTCGGCGGTCGGAAATTCGATTGACAGGCCGGAGTTGGAACTCGGCAAATACGACCTCGTTTTCGCCAAAGGCAAGAGCGCGTTGGAGTCGCTCGCCGTCGGCGCTTCGGTCATCCTCTGTGACGCGAGCGGCGGCGGCCCATTGGTGACGAGCGCTGAACTCGACCGTCTTCGCCGTCTCAACTTCGGGATACGTGCGCTGCAATCACCGCTCACCGCCGAACACGTCGCGGCGCAAATCGCGCGGTACGACCCCGCCGACGCCGCGCAAGTGTCGGAGCACATCCGCGCGCGTGCCGGACTCGAAGCGATGCTCGACCAGATACTTTCTCTCTACGAAGAAGTGATAGATGAACACGCGCGCGAAATCCCGTCCGACCCCGCCGAAGAACTGCGCGCCACCGCCGCCTATCTCCACTGGTTGGGAAAGGCCGTGCAGAGCAGCCAGCAGCACTTCATGTCGGAACTCGCCAACAGATCGCTGACGCTCCGTCTGCGAAACAAGCTCCCGCACATGCCCGCCGTCGGGCGCGCCATCAGAAAATTGTTCGCCGTCGAATAAGAGGGCGTCTAAAAATTCAAACGCGGCGGTTGAAACGATGAACAGCCGCGTGGCGGTGGGGAACAATTATCGATGGCGTAGTTGAATTGAAAATGCCCGTCGTCAGCGTCATCATCCCGACTTTTTCGAGGCCGCACCTGTTGCCGCGCGCCGTAGAGAGCGCGCGGGCGGCGTCGGAAGACGCGGAGATTATCGTCGTCGATGATGCTTCGACCGACTCGACGGCTGAGGTCTGCCGAAGTCTCGGCGGCATCACTTATATCCGTCTGGAACGTCGCCAGCGCGTGGCGGGGGCGCGCAACGTCGGGCTGCTGGCTTCGACGTGCGAGTACGTCGCTTTTCTCGACGACGACGACCAGCGTTTGCCCGGTTCGCTCGACCTACAGGTCGAAGCGTTGGAGCGCAATCGCGGTGCCGCGCTGTGTTGCGGCACCGCGCTGTTCGCTGATGAGACGGGCAAGCCGACGGGCGGAACGGCGTCGCCACGGGTCGAACCGGGCGCGGATGTTTTTTGGGCTTTGATGCAGTGGGACTTCTTCACCTTGCCCGTGACGGTGCTGGCGAGAAAGAGCGCGATACTTCAAGTGGGGTTGCTGAAAAGCCATCTCGCGGGTCTCGACGATTGGGATTTGTGGGTCAGGCTCGCGGAGCTTTTCCCCGTCGTCGTCGTTGAGCAGCCGGTCGGCATTTACCGCTTTCCTACTCCCTCGTCGGATCAAGGGTCTTCCGACTTTGCGCGTGACAGCGTGCGCGCGCTCCGCCATCAAAAAGTGTTGATGAAACTCCCGCGCGCGCGCGCCGCGACACAGCAGATGCGCCGGAGCATCCGCAAGCTGGCGAAACGTCGCTTCGCCGATGTGCTGTTCCAACGCGCCGCCCGTTGGGGCGCGCGTGGCTATTTCAAGTTCGCCGTAAAGCATTTCGTGCGCGGCCTCCGGCTCAGCCCGCTGCGCGCCCTGCGCCCTTTCGTTTACAGGCAGTTCTACATGTCGCTTCGTCGCCACAACTCCGCGCGCCACGACCATGAATGAACCGGGCGCAAACAAAGTCGAGTCCGGGGAAATGAGTATGGCGAGCGCCAACCGGCACGTCAGAGGCGAGACGGTGAGCGTGCTTATCGCCACCCGCGACCGCCCGCAACTTCTGCCGCGAGCAATCGAAAGCGCGTTTGCGGCGGGGCGCGATGTCGAGGTCATCGTGGTTGACGACGCCTCCGTGTCGGACGAGACGGAGCGAGTCTGCCGGAAGTATGAGCGCGTCAAGTATCTGCGTGCGCTGAGGAATCAGAGGCTCGGCGGCGCGCGCAACATCGGTTTGGTCGCCAGTCGCGGGGCGTACATCACTTTTCTCGACGACGACGACGCGCGACTCCCCGGCTCGATCGATTTACAACGCGAGGCTCTGCGACAGAATCCAGAGGCGGGCATGGTTTACGCCCCCGTGCTGCTGGAAGCTGCGGACGGGACGCTGAGCGGCGAGCAATACCCCGCAGAGCGCCCCGAAGGCGATGTCTTTTGGAGGTTGATGGAGAGAAACTTCGTTCCCTGTCCGGCTGCCATGTTCCGCCGGCAATCGCTTTTCACCGTCGGGCTGCCGGAAGATTCGACGCCGGGCATCGAGGATTGGGACTACTGGCTGCGCATCTCCGAACTCAGCCCGGTGATCGCCTTGAGTCTCCCCGTCGCCATCTACCGCAAGGCCAATCCTCGCTCTGGTCAGTTCACTTCCGACGCGGCCAGTCTCGTCAGGCTGGTCACTTCAACATACATCACAAAATGGCGGAAGTTGCCGCGCGTCGCAGAGGCCAGCCGGAGACAGCGAGAGCGTGCGTGGCGCGTCTTCTCCTTCAACATGGCGACACACCTCGTCTGGGAAGCCGGACGCGCGCTCAATCACGGGGAAACGTCGGCAGCGCTGCGCAACCTCTGGACAGCCCTCACGCTCCATCCGTTCGCCACATTCAAGCGCGTCGGCGCTCCCTCGAATGCGCTCTTTGCCGCAAGAAGCGTCAGACGACTGTTCGGCAGAACGTAGCGACTCGCACGCGTTGAATGCATGGGGGGTCGCTTGTATCCAGAGGCCGCGCTTGTTTGTCACCGGCGATGGTGTTTCGAAGAGCGCGTCAGGCAAGAGCCGCCGTCGGCGGACGTTCGCTTGCTCTCCCGCCGATGGAAAGCCGTCGGTACGTTTCGAGTAAAAGCGGAACCACGACCTTCGGTGAAAACATACGCTCGTAACGCACGCGAGCCGCCGCCCCCATCGACGCCCTCAACCCGGCGTCTTCCGCAAGCCGCAGCATCGCCTTCGCCAGCGCGTCCGCGTCTCCGACTGGCACGAGTAGCCCCGCGTCGTTGCCGAGCATGTCGGGGATGCCGCCGACGGCTGACGCGATCACGGGGAGGCCGCGCGCCATTGCTTCGATGATGCTGTTCGGCGTCCCCTCCGTATAACTGGGCAGAACCAGCACATCAATCTTTCGCATAAAATCTGCGCGCCCTTCGGAATCCTCGTAAACTCCGACGTGTTGGAATCCGCCGTTGAGATTAAGCCCGGCGGCGCGGTCGAACATCTCACCCAACCGTGAGCCGTCGCCCGCCACATACAGCTTGATGTTGCCGGTCTCGCGGTGAGCGATTCCGAAAGCCTCTATCAACTCCGTCGCACCCTTGAGTTTTTCGACGCGCGCCGCGAAGCCGAACGCGGTCGTGCGGTGGTTGCCCGCGCTCGTTTCGCGTTTTGTGAGAGAGGCCGTGTCGTCGGTCATCACGGGCAACACCGAAACAGCGCGACTCTGATTCATCGCCGATTGGCACATTACGGCGAGCGCGGGCGAAAGCGCCGCAATTTCGGAGCAGAGCGGCAGCACCGACGCAAAGTGCGTGTAGTAAGCCTCGTACTCCGGCGGGTGAAAGGGGATTCCGAGTTCCTGATAAAGCACGGGAATCCCTAAGTCGTGCCCGGCCTTGATAAAGATGACGGCGGAAGGGTCGGGGGTGATGACGTGGATCACATCTGGCCTCTGCTTTTTCAGATGCTCACGACACCGGAGGTAGTAGCGCTTCGATAAACCGCCCGCCACTCTCCGGCTGCCGCGCCGGACGAGTCGTTGTGTTTGCGCCGGGACGGTTCGCAAAAGTTTTGCGGCCAGTCTCCGGCCAGCCCTGATAGATGTCACCGCCACCTCCGAGGCCAGCCCCTCGACCGCGACGCCCGCCTCCTTCAACCTCAAGCAATAACCGTCCCACGGACGCCGGAACATGAGCAGCACGGAGACGGCGACTCCGGCGTTGTGTAGCTGTGTGGCATAGGTGACGAGAGTTTCGTCCGCCCCGCTTATCGGCCCCATCGTCTGGCCTTTGCAAATGATTACCTTCATACGTGTGTACTGTGCTTTCCCGCCTTGTCATTGTAGAATTCCCGCCATAGCTCCAATCATTATCAAGAAGGCACGGGCATCTTGCCGGGGGGTTCACGCCAACGGCTTATCGGACATTCCTTGTTTATCAGGATTGTGTGGCTGAATTTTTACACGTCCTAACCTCTCGTCACAAGTTTGACGCGATGGACGTGCGCGGTCGCTTTGCGAGCATGGGTCGAAGATGGAGGATGGCATTTGAGTAACAGTAACGGGCTATATACCGGACAGAGCACACCGGGCGCGACGGAAAAATTTGCGTTGATGGTCGCGCATCCGGGTCACGAATTGTGCGTTTACGGGTGGATGAAGTCGAACAAGCCGGTGGTTTACGCGCTGACTGACGGCTCCGCGCCGTCGCGTCCGGCGCGTCTGAACATGACGGCTAAAATCCTCGAAGATGTCGGGGCGACGACCGGCGGATTTTATGCCGTCACCACCGACTCCGAGATATACGCCGCGCTGCTCGAAGGCAACCTACAGTTCTTCGCCGACCTTGCACACAGGTTTGCCGGTGTCGTGTTGGATGAGGGAATCACGATGACGGCGGGCGACGCCGCCGAGGGCTACAGCCCGACGCACGACGTTTGCCGTGCCGTCACCAGCGCGGCGATTGCGATTGCGAACCGAAGAAAAAAGGGCGCGCCCATCCGCGACTATGAATTCACCCTCATCGAGCGGCAGGATTCGTCCGCACGCGAGCGGGCGGGAACAATCAGGGTCAGGCTCGACGACCGAACTTTTCAACAAAAGATCGACGCGATGCGTTCCTGCCCGGACATCGCCGACGAGGTCGGCGCGGGACTCGACCGCCGGCCACTAGGCTCGCTCCAATCGCTCGCTCCATTTGCCGGTGAGGTCGAGGAAGTCGTCGGCCTGCTCGGAGGCGTCGAAGGGTTCAGAACCGAATGCCTCCGACCCGCTTCCGGCAAGCCTTTCAGCTGCCCGCACGGGCAGCCGCCCTTCTACGAACGCTACGGCGAGGCGCTCGCCACCGCCGGAAAGTATTCCCGTGTGATTCGCTACCGCGACCACTATCTTCCGGTTGCGGAATCGCTCCGGCAGTTGACCGAAACGGCGCACGCCCTGAGGAGCGCATGAGCGCGTTTTTCAAGTTTCGCGTTGTTGGGCGGCGGGCGGCGCGGCGGTTCAAGCGGGATGAAGTTCACGCTTCTCCAAAACCACGCGGACGCGGTTTTTCGGACGGAGCGTGATTCGCGGGTCGATCTCGACGCGACAACCGGGCGACAATCTCATCCGCCACTTGCTCGCCAAAACGGCGATGACAAGCACCGATTCCATCATCGCGAAGCCTTCACCGATGCATCTTCTCGGCCCCAAACCGAAGGGCAGAAACATCGGCGCGGCGGCCTCCTCGCCGCCGCCCCCTCCTTCGACGAGCCATCTCTCAGGATAAAACTCCAGCGGCCTCTCATAAACGTCCGGCCTCCGGTGCAGGAGATACGGCGCGACGAGCACGACCGCGCCGCGTGGGACGACGCGCCCGTCTAACTCGACATCTTCGATGGCAGACCTGCTGAGCACCCACGCGGGAGGGTATAACCGCAGCGTCTCCATAAAGACAGCGTTCGTGTAGACGAGGCTCGCCACGTCTCCGGCGGAAGGACGACGACCGTTCAGCACCCCGTCTATTTCATCGTGCAGTTTGCGTCCGGCGGAGGGGTGCTCCGACAAAAGCACCCACGCCCACGTCAGCGCGTTGGCCGTCGTCTCGTGCCCCGCCTGAACGAGCGTCATCACTTCATCGCGCACCTGCGCATCGGTCAAGGCTCCTTCCTCGTCGCGCAGCTGCAACAGCATCGACAAGAGGTCGCCGCTTTCACCCGCCATGCGTCGTTTCGCGATTATCCCGCCGACTATTTCGTCGATCCGCCCGCGAAGCTGCGGGAAGCGGTTCGGCAACACGCCGAGCTTTCTCCGCAGCGACTTCAAAAGGGCGGCGGGGCTGGCGCGAGGCGTCAACATCTCGATGGTCTGGCCGAGCAAGTCGCCGATTTCGTCGGCCTCCGCCTGCACGTCTGTTCCCAGCATAGTCTCCCCGACAACCATCAGGGTGAGGCGTTTCATCTCCGTGTGAATGTCTAATTCCTGCCCATCCTGCCAGCCCGTCTGTCGTCTCAAGGCGCAGCCCGTGATCGAGTCGGCATAGCCCGACAACTGTTGTCGATGAAAGGCTGGCTGAATCAGTTGACGTTGCCGACGGTGATACTCGCCCTCGCTCGTCAGCAGACCTTCACCGAGCAAGCGTTTGGCACGCTGCAACCCCGGCCCCTTGCGAAACTTATGCTGTTTAGTCACCAACACCGCACGCGCCAAACTTTGTTCGTTGACGAGGAAAAAGGTTTGCCGCCCCAGGCGGAATTCGCAAAAATCGCCGTCTCTCGCCGCCAGCGACGACAGGAAACCGAGCGCATCGCGTTGAAACGCGAGTTCCCTCAACCCCGGCAGTGTCAACACAGAGCTAAATGAATTTTTGTTAATCATCTACCGGGCTTGGGCGCCGTCAACCGCCGCGCCTTCCTTCATCGACCTGTTATATAACAGACCCCTTGCAGAAGTCAGTGCGGAGGTCGCGTCCGCCCCTTCCGCACGGGGGCCGCCCCTTTTCGGGGGTAAGGTTCAGGTGCGGCGGCGGCGGATAATGGTGGTGGTGGTGCGGGTGGTGGGGACGAGCGCGCCCGCTTCGGGGGACGGGGGCATGTCCGTGAAGCGTGAGAAATCTTCGGCGTGCGTCTGTAGATAGTCGAAGAAGCGTTCAAATTCGCGCTGCATGGCGTCCATCTTCTCGCGCATGTTGAGGATGATTTCGACGCCCGCGAGGTTGACGCCGAGGTCGCGCGTGAGCGAGAGAATCAGTTCGAGTCGTTCGAGGTCGGTGTCGGTATAAAGACGCGTGTTGCCCTCCGAGCGCGACGGCTTCAAGAGTCCTTCGCGTTCGTAGAGCCGGAGCGTCTGCGGGTGTATCTCGTACTGCGTCGCCACCGCGCTGATCGTGTATGTGCTGCCTTTGCGTTTCATAAAACAGATGCCGGATGTCGGATGTCGGATCAGAGACGGGCGCCCGCCAACCTCTGACATCCAACATCCGCTCTCTATTCCAGTCCCATGCCGACGCGCGGGTTGTCCTGATTGAGTTGCGCATACTGGCGGAGGAGGTCTTTCGTCTCCTCGGATAAAACTTTGGGCAGGATCACCTGGACTTCGACGAACTGGTCGCCGCGCGCCTGCGGGTTGCGCAACGACGGCACACCCCGCTCGCGGAGTCGGAACTTCTGACCCGACTGCGTGCCGGGCGGGACGCGCAGTTGGGCTTTGCCTTCGACCGTCGGAACCTCGATCTTCGCGCCGAGCGCGGCTTCGGGCACGGTCACCGGAATCGTCACGTAGATGTTATCGCCCTTGCGCGTGAAATGTTTGTGACGCCCGACGTTGGTGATAATGTAGAGGTCGCCCGGCGGCGCGCCGAGCCGCCCGCCCTCGCCCTTGCCCGGAATCCGCACGCGCGAACCCGTATCGACCCCCGCCGGTATCCGCACCTTGACCTGTTCGGTCTTCGGGATGGTTCCCTTGCCGCC
>JBGTHJ010000411.1:0-5301 GCA_041746175.1 Pyrinomonadaceae bacterium | reverse complement strand
CGACCCCGCCCGCCCGCTCGCCGCCGATGCGTGGACAACCAAGCGCGCACGCGATATCCTGTGCTTCATCGCGTCGCGCAGGCATCGCCGGGCGTCGAAGGATGTCATCGTTGACACGTTCTGGGGCGAGGCGGATTTCGCCGTCGTCGAAAAGAATTTCCACCCGACCGTGTCGCACATCCGTAAGGCGCTCAACAGCAATCAACTGCTCAAGCAGAATTTTCTGCTGTACCGCGACGGCGATTATCAGGTCAACCCTGAGTTCTCCTATCACATCGATACTGAAGAGTTCGACAATCTGGTCGCGGCGGGTGAGACCGCACGCCGCGCCCGCGACTACGCCGCTTGCATCAACTCGTACGAGCAGGCGATAGCGCTCTATCGCGGCGACTTCATGCAGGGCAGCTACGACGAGTGGGTCGATGAGCAACGCTCGTATTATCGACAACAATATCTTCGGTTGTTGGAAACGCTGGCGAATGTGGCGCAGAAGTCGGAAGAGTGGCCGCGCTCGCTCGACCTCGGTCAGCGCATTCTGCGCGACGATGCGTTCCGCGAAGACGTGCACTGCATGATGATGCGCGCCCACGCTGCGCTTGGGAATCGCGCCGCCGTCCGCGAACAATACGAGACTTTACGCCGTCTCCTGAAAAAAGAACTCGGCGTCGAACCCGCATCGGAAACGCAAAAAATTTACCGGGGGCTGATGGCTTGAGTGGCGCGTTTTGGAATGGAACACGGTAGGGAATAATTCACGAATTTAGAACACTATTACAATACATGAAGAACACTGAATACATTATATTGGATGGTCTTTTAGTTGCGTCTGATTTCACTGACAATATTAAGACTACGCGCACAAATCCCGCTCCCGACGTGGGAAGAGCCTTCCGTCCGGAGCCGCGCCAAAATCTAAAGACAGCACACCTTCTTTCTCGTGGTCTCCAAAAAATGATGACTCTCAAAGTCCAGCAGAGTTTACGACAATTTATCGCACTGTCTCTGGCCTTGCTGCTCGGCACGGGTTGGGCGAGCGCGGGCGTGCTCGTCACAGGCACGCAGGGCGTGACGATGACCGGCATCGACGGCATTCGCTACGTGAACACTTCCGGCGTGACGATGACCGGCATCGACGGCGTGGGTTACCCCGGCGCCAACTCTCTCCACGCGGCGCACGTTGACGGCGTGACGATGACCGGCATCGATGGCGTGACCATGACGGGCATCGACGGAGTGACGATGACCGGCATCGACGGCACGACTTATCACGCTAACTCCGTCCTCATCCGGCAGGCTAACGGCGTGACGATGACGGGCATCGACGGCGGTCAACAAACGGGCTTGCAGAGTCTCGATCCCGAACTCGCCATCTGGCTCGACCGGGCCACCGACGACAGCAACGTCAACTGCGTCGTCGTCTATCATCAAACGGTAACCGACACCGACATCACGAATCTCCAACGCGCGGGCATCAATGGCGGCACGCGCTATCGCAAGTTGCCGATGGTGACGATGACGGCGACGGCGGATCAGTTGCTGACGGTCTCGCAGTTGGCCGCCGTCCGTTCGATCTACAAAGTGCGGACGCTGCAATGGTCGGCGGACAGCCACCTTTTGCGGACGGGGGTGCTCCGCGCGCGAGCCGATAGCGACCTCCGCAGACGCGGCAACGGCGAGCCTTATTCCGGCAACGGCGTGACGGTCGCGGTGCTCGACACCGGACTCGACGCGACGCACGCCGACGTTGCCGGGCGCGTTGCGCGCAACGTCAAACTCGCCGACATGATGGGCGCAAGCGCCGTCGGCTTCCATTATCCGGTCAACGTCGAGAACCTGCCGAACACGGATCAACTTCACGGGCACGGGACGTTTGTCGGCGGCATCGTCGCGGGCAGCGGTTCGATGTCGGGCGGCGAGTTCGCGGGCGTCGCACCGGGCGCGAGGTTGCTCGGCCTGAGCGCGGGTGATGTCAACCTGTTCCACGTCCTCGCCGGATTCGATTACCTCTTGCAGAACGGCGCGGCGGAAGGCGTGCGCGTCGTCAATTGCAGTTTCTCGGCCAACACGGTCTACGACACCAACGACCCCGTTAACATCGCGACGTGGATGCTGACCCGCGCGGGCGTCAACGTCGTGTTTTCGGCGGGCAACACGGGGCCGGGGCCGCACACGCTCAACCCGTACGCGGTTGCGCCGTGGGTGGTCAGCGTCGGCGCGACGGACGAGCGCGGACGCCTCTCGAAGTTTTCTTCGCGCGGTGATTGGGGGAGCCAACTCTTCCGCCCGACGCTCGTCGCACCGGGCGAAAACGTCGTCGGCTTGCGTAGCGGTCTGTCGCCGGTGACGGGCGTCTCCGGTGCGGCAGCGGGTCAGGACACGGCGCAAATTGCCGCCGGTCGGTTGCCGTTCTATACCACCGCGAGCGGGACGAGTTTCAGCGCGCCGCAGGTTTCGGGGACGATTGCCTTGATGCTCGAAGCCAATCCGTCGCTCTCGCCCGCGCAAATTCGCGACATCCTTCAACGCACCGCGACGCCGCTGCCGCTCTACTACGGGCACGAAGTCGGCGCGGGCGCATTGAACGCGCACGCGGCGGTGCTCGAAGCCGCCTTCCCGCACAGACGCGCGGGGTTGTGGCGCGCGACGCTCGATCAGGGGCAAGTGACTTTTGTGAAGGACGCCCAACGTCTCTTCTCCGGCATGGCCGCGCCCGGCGCGCCGCACCAAACCACTCTGACCGTTCCCGAAGACGCGCTGTCAGCGTCTTTCCAAATCGCCTGGCGTGGAGTTTCGCCGACCAGCGATCTCGGCATGAAAGTTTACGATCCGCGCAACACGATCCGCGCTGATGCCAATGTCCTCAACGTGCCGGGGTTGACGGGCAAGCGCGAGAGCGCGACCATCACCGCGCCCATGGCCGGCGCGTGGAGCGTGCGCGTCGCGCAGACGGTTGGTTTGGTGGGGGCGCCGCAGGAATACTACGGCGTCATGGACGTGACCCGCATCACTTATGCGCCGCTCAAAGACCTCGACGGCCTGAGCGACACCTCGCGCGACGAGATTCGTCAAATGCTGCACACCTTCGGGATGCTCCCCGAAGGCAAAAACTTCCGCCCCGGTCACGGCGTCTCGCGCGGCGAACTGGCGGCGACGCTCGTCCGCACCGGACGCGCCCCGCAATATCTGCCCGGATATCCGACCTACTCGGACGTGACCGACACGACCACGATGAACTACGTCGAGAGCGTCCAGCACGCCCCCGAAGGCGCGTTCTTTCCCGGCGTCACGGCCAACGGCAGGTTCCGCCCCGATGACAAGATTGACCGCGCCACCGCCGCCGTCGTGCTCGTTCGCGCCGCCGGACTCCGCGCCGAAGCCGAGAATTTCACCGGCGGTCAACTCATCTTCCCCGACTGGAATCAGATTCCGCTCGAATACCGCAACTACGTTTCGGTCGCGCTCCGTCACGGATTGCTCACCGCTCAAGGGTCAAATTTCCGCCCGCAGGTGCATCTCACGCGCGCCGAACTCGCGCACGCCATGACGGTCATCGCCGCGCGGTAAAACCCGGCACACGAAAACGCGAAACGCGGTCGCCCGATCTACAACGGCGACCGCGTTTCGCGTTTTTGTGGCGCAGCAATATGCCTACTGTCGAATGAACAATTCGTCCGCGTTCCACATCGAGTAGGGCAGGATGGTGCTCGGTCGATGATTGCCGACGCGCTGGTTGGCGACCGAGGTGATGTGGCGCGCGACGATGGGGATGACGGGCATTTGTTCGGCGACGATGAGTTGGATGTTGCGGAAGACGGCGCGGCGGCGTCCGGCGTCGCGTTCGCGGGCGAGGGCGGCGACCTGTTCGTCGATGCGTGCTTCCCATTCTGTCGTGGGTTTGGCCTGCTTCGGATTCCACTGGTGCTCTTGACTCGAACTGACGAGTAAATTTGCGTAGGCCGAAGGGTCGAGGTCGGATGTCGTGATGCCGAGCAGCACGGCGTCGTAATCGAAACTCTGCGCGGCGCGACGCCTGAGTTCGTTGAACTCGATGGGCGCGACCTGCACCTTGATGCCGAGTTGCGCGAGGTCTTCCTGAATCACCGCCGCCATCTTGACGCGCGGTTCGTTCTCCAAAGGGACGATCAAAGTCCACTCGACGCGGTTGCCCTGCGCGTCGAACAACTCGGGGGCTTGCGCCGTGCCGCGCTGGACGAATCCCGCTTCGCGCAACAATGCCCGCGCGCGTTCGAGGTCGTATTCCGGGCGCGGAAGATCGGTCGCTGCCCAAACCCGGTTGACGGGTGAGACGAAACCGTAGAGGGGCGTGGCGAGTCCCTGCAAAAGATTTTCGGCGATGCCGTCGCGGTCAATCGCGTGCGCCACGGCGCGACGGAAACGCGCGTCGGCGAACCATGCGTGTTTGACCGCGCCGGCGGGCGGCGGCGCGCCGCGCTCGCCACCCTTGAGATTGAACCACATGTGATCCGTGCCGAGTCCGGGGCCAAGGTCGAAGGCGCGCACCGCCGCCGCCCCCGCCTCCGCCGCACCGCCTTGTTTTCTAAACTCCGCGTAGTCCGACGGGCGGACGCGGTCGATGATGTCGATAGCGCCTTCGCTCAGACGCGTGCGCGCAGCATTCGAGTCGCCGACCACTTCGATAACGAGACGGTCGAGATACGGCAGTTGAACGCCCGCCGCGTCGCGCTTCCAGTAGTGCGGGTTGCGGCGCAGCGTGACGCGCTCGCCCGGCGTAATCGCTTCGACCGCGAACGCCCCGGCGGTGACGATGCTCTGCGGGTCGGCACTGGTGACGCCGTAGGTATCGCGCAAAGTGCCCTTCTGAAAGTCCGCTTCGAGCGCGTGGCGGGGGATGATTGGAAGGTTAACGAGGTAGTTTTCGGGCACGGCGACCGGTTCGGGAAACACAAGTCGGAGGCGGCGCGCATCAAGCGGCGTCGGCTCGATGCGGCGGTCGTTGATGATCAGCGCATCGCGCAGCGTCGGCGCGGCGGTGCGCTCGTCATAAACCGCGCGGAAGCTAAACTCAACGTCGGCGGCGGTGAGCGGCTGACCGTCGGAGAATTTCAGGCCGTCGCGCAGCGTCGCCTCGACGGTGCGCCCGTCGGCGGAGGTCTGCCACGTTTCAGCGAGTCCGGGCGCGTAAGCTTGCGCGTCGTGGTCGAACTCGACGAGTCGCGCGCTCATCAGCATGAAGGCCACCGTGAACGAAGCCTCGTCCGACGACATCAGCGGATTCAAACTCTTCGGTGGCGACGCGACGCGATACGTCAGCGTGCCGCC
>JBGTHJ010000410.1:0-4942 GCA_041746175.1 Pyrinomonadaceae bacterium | reverse complement strand
CGACCGCTTGCGCGGGGCGTTGCGTCGTGCGGCGGAAAAATTCGCGGTCGAAGAGTTGGACGACGAGCGCGCCGTCGCCGCGCTCGCCGCGCTCGGCGCGGATGTTCGCCGCGTCCCGACCTACGTCGCCAAGCATCCTTTTCGCATCACCGTGCCCGCGCCGCTCGCCGAACGCGCGCTCGAACTTTTTCGCGCAAACATCGAACAAGCTTGACGACCCGGAACCGGTTCGCCCGCGCTGCCTCGCTCGCGTTTTTGACCCAACCCAGAGGAGTATCAAAATGTCTATTAAAACAGAGTATGGCAGCTCCGGAGCGGAGAATCCCGTCGCGACTCTGAAACGCATCCGTGATGAACTGCACGGCGAATCGGCGCAGATTCAGATTCAGGGACGCGCGCTCGGCGAAGACGAACTGCGCCGCGTCGATGTCCTCAACCGGGCGATCGAATCCATTGACCGGGCGATCAGCGCGCTCGAAGATGCGGCGCCGGACGCGATGAGTCAGTAAGGAAAGGATCGTTCCAGCGGAACGCCGCAACGGCGTCGAGGCGTCGTTTTCCAGCCGCAAGTTTCCGTGATTTTCGCTCCCCGGAATTCCCCGTGCCCGTCAAATGCGCCCGCGCGTTTAGACGGACACGGGCGGGTCGCGCTGACGCATTTTTGTGACCTGCGCGCAGTAACGCCGCAACGCATGTTTTTTAACCTCCTATGCCTTTTCGAGCCGGGGCGGCAACTTTAATGTTTCTTTCAACAAGCGACATGAGCACACGCGCGCAAGCGTCGACACGCGGGGAGTTATCGGAGTACCTCGAAGCTCTGCGCCCGTGGATCGAAGCGGCTTTGGCCGAGCATCTGCCGTGCGCGCCCGCCGAGGTTGGAGACCGCTTCAACCAAGCGATGCGCTACGCACTGTTTCCCGGCGGCAAGCGTCTGCGCCCGGTGTTAACTCTGCTCGGCGCGGAACTCGTCGGTGGGCGCGCGGAAGACGTGCTGAGCGCCGCCGCCGCCGTCGAATACGTTCACACCAGTTCGCTCATCTTCGACGACCTGCCCTGCATGGACGATGCGGCGCAGCGGCGCGGGCGTGATGCGCTCCATTGTCTCTACGGCGAAGGTCTCTCGGTGCTCGTCGCCCTCGCGCTGATGAACGCGTCGTATGGTCTGGTCTTCAACTCGACGCGCGCCGAACCCGCGCAGGCCATCCGGGCGCACGCCGAACTCGTCGCCTGCATCGGCACGAACGGTATGGTGACCGGACAGACCGTCGATCTCTCCAACATCGAAGCGGGGGAGGACGGGCACGACGGGGTCGAGTTAATCCGCAACCTCAAAACCTCCGCGCTGATGCGGCTCGCGCTCAGGCTTGGCGCGATCTTGTCGGGCGCGGACGCGCGCCAACTCAACTCGCTCTCGCGCTTCGCCGAACTGCTCGGCGGGGCGTACCAGATTAGCGACGACGTGCTCGACATCGACGAAGACGCCGCGCTCGACGGATACGGCACGCGCCGCACGACTGTCGCCACCGAACGCGGTGCGGACACCGCGCGCCTCCGCGTCGCCTCGCTGGTCGAACAGGCCAAGACGCTGCTCGCCACCGACTTCGGCCCCGCCGCGCGCCCGGCGCGCCTCCTGGCCGAACTCGCCGATTACATCGCGACTCGTAAATCGTGATTGGTCGATCGTCAAGCGCCGTTTGGGATGACCGTGAGACGAGCGCGGCGCGGTCTTGACGATTGATGATTGACGAAGTTTCGCTCACGGCATGTCGAAGCTAACCGCAGCGACGCTCCCAACCGACACCGCGCCGCGCCGCGCCGAGATCGCGCGTGCGTACCGGTACTGCAAGCAGACGACGCGGGTTCATGCCAAGAGTTTCTACTTCTGCGCGCACTTCTTGCCGCGCGAAAAGCAGCGGGCGATCTATGCGATGTACGCGCTGTGTCGTCACGTCGATGACGAGGTAGACGAGGCGGGCGTGCATGACGAGGACGGCGCGCGGGCGGCGGTCGAGCGTTGGCGCGTCGAACTCGACGAGATTTATCGCGGCGGCGCGGCGCACACGCCCGTGCTCGTCGCGTGGCGCGACATGCTCACGCGCTATCGAATCGCGCAACAACTTCCGCTGGAATTGATGCGCGGCGTGCTGATGGACATCTATCAGAAGCGTTACGAGTCGTGGGCGGAGTTGCGCGTCTATTGTTACCGCGTGGCATCGGTCGTCGGGTTGATGTCGTCGGAGATTTTCGGCTATCGCGAACCCGCGACGCTCCGCTACGCCGAAGCTCTCGGACTAGCGATGCAGTTGACCAACATCCTCCGCGATGTTGGCGAAGACCTTGCGATAGGACGCATCTATTTGCCGCAGGAAGACCTCCGGCGGTTCGGCGTCACGGAAGAGATGCTGCGACGCGGGGAGGTGTCGCCGGAGTTTTGCGCGCTGATGCGTTTCGAGATCGCACGCGCGCGGGACTTTTACCGCGAAGCCGAACAGGGCATCCCGCTGCTCGAACGAGACGCGCGCTTCACCGTGCTGCTCGCCGCGCGTCTCTACGCACGCATCCTCGACGAAATCGAACGCGCCGACTTCGACGTGTTCACACGCCGCGCACATCTCACCCTAGTCGGAAAACTCCGCGCCGCGCCGCGCGTCTGGCGCGAAGCCCGCGCTTTCTGAAACGGCGCGGAGGAAAGTTGTTGCGCCCACGCGAAGCGATTTGCTACCATGCAGAGTATCTTCTTGAAGCTCTAAAAATTCTCCGTCGTCCGCGAAACAACAGCCTGCTTTCTCAACTCAGGTCATGAACAAAAACCGTCGCAAGTTTATCGGGAGTGCGGTCGCTGGCATCGGCGGCGTTGCCCTCGGCGCGGGTCTCGGCACGGAGACGAAAGGTGCACCACCACCACCACCACCACCGGCGCAGCGCACGCGCCGCAGTCTGACGATCAACAACGCGTCGCCGACCACCAAGCTTTTGATTCACGGCGGGGTCGGCGTCATCGAACGTGGCAGCCTGTCGCCCGAACGCGAACGCGAATATCACGCCGCGTTGCGCGAGGCGCTGCTGACCGGAAACGAGGTTTTGAAAAGAAACGGGAGCGCGCTCGACGCGGTTGAAGCCGTCATCCGGTTGATGGAAGACTCGCCCCTCTTCAACGCCGGACGCGGCGCGGTCTTTACCAACGCCGAAACCAACGAACTCGACGCCTCTGTGATGGACGGCAAGACGCTCATGGCGGGCGCGGTCGCCAGTCTCAGACACATCAAGAATCCGATCAGCCTCGCGCGGATGGTGATGGAAAAATCGCGGCATGTGATGTTGGTTGGCGATGGGGCGGAACAGTTCGCGAAAGAGCATGGCATCGCGCTCGTCGCGCCCGAATATTTCCGCACCGAACGGCGTTTGAACGACCTCCGGCGAATCAAGGAAGAAGAGCGAAAGAAGGAAACACAGCGGACGCGCGCAGGGCTCGATACGGCGACGGCGACGGCGGGCAACTATTTCGGGACGGTCGGCGCGGTGGCGCTCGACAACGCGGGCAATCTTGCCGCCGCGACATCGACGGGCGGCATGACCAACAAGCGTTGGGGACGCGTCGGAGATTCGCCGATTGTCGGTGCGGGGACTTACGCAGACAACCGCACCTGCGCCATCTCTGCCACGGGCGACGGCGAATATTTCATACGGCTCGGCGTCGCGCGCGACATCTCGGCGTTAATGGAGTATCGTGGCCTGTCGGTGAAAGAAGCCGCGCGCATCGTGATTCAGGAAAAGTTGACCAAACTCGGCGGTGGCGGCGGGGTCATCGCCCTCGACAAAACCGGCAACTTCACGACGGAATTCAACCTTTCCGGCATGTATCGTGGTTATATCTCCCCGAACGGCGAGCCGTTGACCGCGATTTACAAAGAATAGACCGGCGACTTGACCGGCACCGACAGTGCGGCTCACAGCCTGATTTTTTGAAAGACGCTGACCGGGATGGAACCCCAAACGTACTTTTTCCGGTCGCGGAGGTGGGTGTGAGACCTCACGTGCGCGCCGTGTGTCGGCGGGCACCATCGGGGGTAAAAAGGCGCACAAATCGCCGATTTTACGTAAAAGTTTGTTGACATCAGTCCGCGATTCATGTAAAAAGGCGAGGCTATTGAAGCCCACAGTGGCCTCATGCCTGCTTTTTTAAGGGATGTTCCGCGCGGGGCTGTTGATTCTTGAGACGGGTTGGCGACATACACAAAAATCGTCTCTCAGCGAGTCCGCGGACTTGCAGCGCGCTCTCTAAAAAATTTGAATGTTTTCACCTACGGGAGGAGAAGTAATGATTAGCAGAACTTGGAGCCGTACGCCCATCGCGTTCTTGCTCGCGTTTGCCATTTTGAGCACGTACTCAATGGTGGCGCTGGCAGCGCCGCAGCAAGGGCAGACTGGGCCATCAGGCGATCTGTCGGTTGTCGGCGAAGTCTCCGTCAACGGCACGAGTGCCATTTCAGGTGCGACCGTCTTTTCGGATAGCGCCATCACCACGGCGAAGGGGTCAAGCGCCGTCGTCAGCCTCGGCAAACTCGGTCGCGTCGAACTTTTGCCCGAGTCGACCATGCGTCTCATGTTTACCGAAACCGGCGTGACCGCCATGCTCGAAGCCGGTCGCATCCGCGTTTCATCGCCCTCCGGCATCGCCGCGATGGTCAACACCAAAGACGGTGCGGCGGTTGCCGACATGTCTCAACCGAGTGTGTTTACGGTTGATGTCGAGTGTGGCAACACCATCGTCAACACCCAGTCCGGTCGTGTCGAATTGCGCGCCGGTAACGTCGTCAAGCAGGTTGCTGCCGGAAATCAGGACAGCGCGGGCACGGCTCAGCCGGGCACACGCTGCACGCGTTTGGCAACACCGGCCATCGGCGGCATCGGCGGCGGCGCGCTCGCGGCGTTGCTTCTGGCA
>JBGTHJ010000409.1:0-4862 GCA_041746175.1 Pyrinomonadaceae bacterium | reverse complement strand
GCCGCAACTCGCGCAACGCCGGGACGGTCATCACCGCGTCGCCGACCCAGTTCGCGCCGCGCACCACGACGCGTTCGATGACTTCTGGCTGAAGGATTTTGTCTCTCAAGACTTTGGGCGGTTCACCGAGCAGAGCAATCCTGTTCGCGCGGTGAACTTTGATTCCTTACAACAATCTTCTGAGACCGTCCTCGACGCCTATCTCCGGTCGCCAGCCGAGTTCGGCGCGGGCGCGCGAAATGTCGGAGACATAGTTAAGAGGGACGGGCGCGGGGGCCTTTGCATTCGGTTCGATGACCGGCGCGAGTTCGATCAGGCGTCCGACCGTTTCGACGATTCCTTTGAGCGTCGTCGCGTTTTGCTTTCCGCCTCCGAGATTATACATGCCGTACGCGATACCGGAGTCGATGAAGGCGCGGCAGGCGCGCGAAAAATCATCGACGTGGAGGATGTCGCGGACGGGCGCGCCACCGAGCGGAAGACGAATCGGCCAGCCGCGCTTCACGGCTTCGACGTAGTGCGTGACGAAGCCCGACGCATTGCCCCCCGAAGGCCGCGCGTAAACCGCCGACAGGCGAAAGATGCACGCCCGCACGCCGCGCCGCGCTGCGTAGTAATCGACGTAACGCTCGCCGATAAGCTTCGACCATTCGAGCGCCGACTGCCCGCAATAGTCGGTTGGGCAAGTCTCCGGAACTTCGGTGTAAGAGTCGGCGTGCGCGCCGTAGACATCTTTGGTCGAAGCGTATATGAGCACGGCGTTGGGCTGCATCCGCCGCACGATGTTGGCCGTGCCTTCGGCGTTGACGCGAAAACACTCGTCCGCCGCGCCCGCGCTTTTATCGAGATGCGCGGCGAGGTGAATCACCACATCGTAATCGACGACCATCGACAGATCGGCTTCATTCAGGAGGTCGCGCTGAGTGCGTCGCGAAAAATCGTCGGCATTGAAGAAACGGCTGACGTGTGCGCCGAGATAACCGCTGCCGCCGGTGACGAGGATTCTCAAGAGGTTAGTCCAAAGTGTAAAAGTACAAAGTCCATGTGCGACGATTTAGTCCACGGTTAAAGTTCGGAGATAGCCTTCAATTTATCAAGCGCGCTATTTCGACTTTAGACTTTATGAATTTGTCTTTGGCGCAGGCTCGCGCGCCAGACGGGTTAGTTCGATGATCGTTTCGGCGCGGCCAATCGCTATCAAGAGGTCGCCCGCTTCGACGTGCGCGTCGCCGGAGGGGTTGAAAACCATCTCACCGTTGCGGCGGCGGATGGCGACGACGACCGTGTTGAGTTCTCTACCGATGTTGGTGGAGCGCAATTTCTTTCCGGCGTAAATGGAGTGGGGCGCGATTTCGACCTGCTCGAAACCGAGGTCGAGATTGTCTGCCGCGATCGAATCGATGAAGTCGGCAACGGCGGGTTTCATCAGCGACTCGGCCATCCGGTGGCTGCCGATAATCGTCGGAGCGATAACGCGGCTCGCGCCCGCGCGAATCAACTTCGGCTCGGCCTGCTCTTCAATGGCTCGCGCGACGATGTGGAGACCGTCGTTGAGGTCGCGCGCGATCAGCACGACGTAGAGGTTGTCGGCATCGTTGGGCAGACAGGCGGCCAAGCCCCGCGCCCGCTCGACGCCCGCTTCAATCAGCGTCTCTTCGAGCGTCGCATCGCCGGGCAGGACGTGCGCGCCTTCTTCGGCGAACCGCGCGGCCTTCTCTTTATCGTTCTCGACGATGACGTAGTTGGCCCCGGCGCGGCTCATCTCGCGCGCGACCCGCGCCCCGACGCGACCCCCGCCGCAGATGATGAAGTGGTCGTGTAGTTTGTTCATTTCACGATGGCGGCGGCGTTCGGCGATGACCGCGAGCAGTTCGGTTTGGACGAGCGCCTGCACGGTGCTCGACAGCGCGAAGGCCGCCGCGCCGACGCCGACGATCATAAACAGCGTCGCGAAGTTGCGCCCCGCCTCGCTCAATTCGCCCGGCGGCCCGTAGCCCACGGTTGTCACGGTCATCACCGTCATGTAGAGGCTCTGGGAAACCGTCCAGCCTTCGATGACGACGAAACCAATCGTGCCGAAGACGGTCAAACTCGCCAGCACGAAAATCGAATAGCCGAGCCGCGAGCGTGATCTTCTGGTCAGACTCGATATAAAAGGTATCGGACTCATCGGGCGGTTGACGGCATCAAACCTGACGTTGACGAACCCGTCACGTTAGCGAAACCGAAACGGTGTGTCAAACAACGCTCGTCAACCGTCAACCGTCAACCCGACCGCTCCAACCACGCGCCCGGTTTGTGATTCGCGATCCACGATTTACGACGGACGATTTACGGGTTACTATCAATACCGATGGCTGTTCGTTATCCACCAAAAGGCTCTGTGCCGCCGCCGCCGCCGGGGGGAGGTCGCCGTCGCCGGACGCCGCGCGTGGTCAAGTACGAAGCGCCGCCCGCCGGATTCTTCCGGCGTTGGCTCGGTCGGCTCTTTAGTCCTCCCGTCATCATCACGCTGGTTTTTCTCGCCACCGTGACGGTCGGCGTGCTCGGCTATTATTACTCCATCTTCTCGGCGCGCATCGACAAACTTCTGCGCGGCGAAATCTTTACACGCTCAGCCGGAATCTACGCCGCGCCGAAAACTCTCAGGACGGGCGAACCCCTCACGACCGACGAATTCATCACGCTCCTGAAGCGCGCGGGCTACGTCGAAAAGACGCAGCAGGCCGACTCGTCGCGCGGACGCTACAACGCGAGCGGCGCGACGGTCGAAGTCGAACCGAGCCGCGATGCGGTGGTCGATAGTCAACGTCTTTTCCCGCATCTGCGCGTGCAGTTTGCGCGGGGCGGCAAGTCGGTCGCCGCTCTGACCGACCTCGATACGGGCGCGCGACTCGAAGCCGCGACGCTCGAACCCGAACAGATTAGCTCGGTCACGGGAAGCGCGCGAGAAAAGCGCAAAGTGGTCGGTTTCCGCGACCTCCCGCCGCACCTCATCACCGCTATCACGGTGACCGAAGACCGCACCTTCTTCGACCACTACGGCATCAACCTTCGCGGCATCCTGCGCGCGCTTGTTCGTCGCTACGAAGCCGACCCCAACTCGCCCATCGCGCGGCAGGGCGGTTCGAGCATCACGCAGCAACTCGTCAAAAATCTCTTGCTCTCGCCCGAAAAGTCTCTGCGCCGCAAGGTCGCCGAAGCCTACATGTCGGTGATACTTGAGACGCGGCTCTCGAAGGAAGAGATTTTCACGCTCTACTGTAACGAGGCTTATCTCGGCCAGCGCGCCGGATTTTCGATCAAGGGATTCGGCGAAGCCGCGCAAGCATATTTCAACAAAGACGTGACCGCGTTGACGCTGGCTGAATCGGCTTTTCTTGCGGGCATCATTCGCAGCCCGAACCGCTATAACCCCTACACCAAACCCGTGACGGCGACCGAGCGGCGCAATCAAGTGCTCAAGTCGATGGCCGAAGCGGGCGCGATTACGCAACTCGAAGCGGCGCGGGCGCAATCGTCCGAACTAAAAGTGGCTCCGGCGCGCGGGCGTATCGACGCCTCCGAAGCTCCCTATTTCATCGACTACGCGCAGACCCAACTCGGCGAAATCCTCGCCGACACCAACGCTGCCGAACGTCTCCGCATCTACACGACGATTGACATGCAGTTGCAGCGCGCGGCGTACGCGGCGGTCGTCAAACAACTCGCCGCGCTCGATAAAATTTACGCCAAGCGCGTCGCGCCGGGGACGCTTCAGGCCGCGCTCGTCGCGATGAACGCCGAGACGGGCGAAATCATCGCGCTCGTCGGCGGTCGCGATTACGAACGCAGCCAACTCAACCGCGCGACCGAAGCGATGCGCCAGCCCGGTTCGGTCTTCAAGCCCTTCGTCTACGCGACCGCGCTCAACACCGCTTACGACCCCATCCCGCGCGTCATTACGCCCGCGACCCTCTACACCGACGAGCCGAAAACCTTTACCTTCGACAATCAGGAATACGCCCCCGGCAATTTCGGCGACAGTTACTCGAACCAGCCCGTCACGCTGCGCGACGCGCTCGTGCGGAGCTTGAACGTCATTACGGTCGATGTCGGGATGGAAGTGACGATGGGGCGCGTGATGAATCTGGCGTCGAAGGCGGGACTACCGAAGCCGAAGCGCGCGTATCCGTCGATGGCGCTCGGCGCGCACGAAGCGACGCCGTTGCAGATCGCCTCGGCCTATACCGCTTTCGCCAATCAGGGGATGCGCTCCACGTCGATCGCGGTCAAACGCGTCACGACCGGCAGCGGCACGACCATCGCCGCGCCCTCCGCGCAGCAGAACGAGGTCTTCACCCCGGAGGTCGCCTACCTCATGACTTCGATGATGAAGGACGTGGTCAATCGCGGCACGGCGGCGAAGTTGCGCGCGCGTGGTTTCAAGCACACCGTCGCGGGCAAGACCGGCACCTCGCGCGACGGCTGGTTCGCCGGTTACACGCCGCACATCGTCTGCGCGGTCTATGTCGGTTTCGACGACGGCTCGCAACTCGGTTTGACCGGCGCGGATTCCGCCTTGCCCATCTGGGCTGACTTCATGAACGCCGCGCTCGAAGCCCACCCCGAATGGGGCGGCGACTGGCAACCGCCCGCGGGTATTCAGGAAGCCGAAATCGACGCCCGCACCGGCCAACTCGCGGCGTCCGACTCGCCCAACAAGCGCACCGAACTCTTCATCAACGGAACCGCGCCGACCCAAACCGGCACCGCGCCCCCCGACGACGCGCCCCCCGAAGGCGAACTCGACACCGGCGACGAAGACTACACCGCGCCCGTGCTCGTGCCGCGACTCCCGGACGAACCGCCCGCGCCCGATG
>JBGTHJ010000408.1:0-11652 GCA_041746175.1 Pyrinomonadaceae bacterium | reverse complement strand
GACGATGCGCGCCGTTACGCTTTCGCAGCGGGCGCGGGCGCGGCGGGCGCGCCGGTCAAGCGAAAATATTTCGACGCCTTTGTCAACGACCCGAAGTTGGCCGAAAGTTGGATCGAGGCGAGCGTCGCGCCCTTCAACACGCCGCGCCAGTCGGAACTGACGCTTCCGTATCTCGATGCCGCGCTCAGAGAGCTGCCGACCTTGAAACGCACGCGCAAAATCTTCTTCGTCAACGGGTGGCTCGCCGCCTTCCTCGGCGGACAGTGCAACCCGACCGCGCGCGACACCGTGCACGACTTTCTCCACCGCGAAACCGCGCTCGACCGTGACCTCCGGCTCAAAGTTCTCGAAGCCGCCGACGGACTCGAACGCTGCGTCCGCATCAAAACGAAATACAGCCTGGAGTCCAGAGTCTAAAGACCGGACGCAAAGGCCGCTCGTAACATGATTGCTCAAACTTTGACTTGCGGTTCGACCTTCGACTTCTCGCTTTTATACTTGGGTTGATTATGGATTCAACTTGGTTTCTCGTCATCGCGGTGATCGCCATCGGCGTCTTGAGCTTCCTGTTGTTTCTCGCGCTGTTCGAGCCGGGGCTGGATTACAGGATCGAAGCATCGCCGTCCGCCATGATTGAGTCGGACGAATTTTTGCGGATGCTCGAAGCCTTGACCGACTCGAAGCTGCACGGGCGGAGCCGCATCGAAGTGCTGACGAACGGCGAGGTTTATTTCGAGGCCGAGCTTGAAGCGATTCGCGCGGCGCGGCACAGCGTCAATCTCGAAGCCTATATTTTTCAGAAGGGCGAGGTCGCGCGCCGCTTCGTCGAGACGTTGACCGCGAAGGCGCGCGAGGGCGTCGAGGTGCGGCTCGTGCTCGATGCCATTGGAAGCTTTGCGTCGTGGAACAGCTACTTTCGCGAGCTGACCGAGGCGGGCGGGCGCGTCGCGTGGTATCACCCGCTGCGCTGGCAAACGCTCGCGCGCGTCAACAACCGCACGCACCGCGAAATCATCGTCGTCGATGGCGCGGTGGGTTTCATCGGCGGTTCGGGGTTTGCAGACCACTGGCTGATCGCGCGCGACGGCCACCCGCGCTGGCGCGATACGATGTTCCGCGTCGATGGCGATGCGGCGGTCGGGTTGCAGTCAACATTCGCCGAAAACTGGCTCGAAGCGTCGGGCGAGTTGCTGTCGAATCACGAACTGTTCCCGTTCTGCGACGAGGTTGAAGACGCGCCGCGCGCGCTCATCATCAACAGTTCGCCGTCGGCTGGTCGCTCGACGCACGCGCGGATGCTCTATCAAATGCTCCTCGCCTCGGCGCAAAAAAGCGTGCTGATTACGACGCCCTATTTTCTGCCCGACAAGAGCGCGCGCGCCGAGATGGTGCGCGCCATCCGCGAGCGCGGCGTCGAAATCCAGATCATCGCGCCCGGAACAAAGAGCGATCATCTTTTGACGCGGCGTTCGAGCCGCCGACTCTACGGCGAACTGCTCGACGCCGGAGCGCGCATCTACGAGTATCGACCCGCGATGATTCACGCCAAGACGCTCGTCATCGACCGTATCTGGAGCGTGGTCGGCTCGACCAACTTCGACAACCGCTCGTTCGGGTTGAACGACGAAGTGAACCTCGCCGCCCGCGACCCGCGACTCGCCGCGCGCATCGCCGAAGACTTTGCACGCGACCGCGAAGCGAGCGCGGAGATTACGCTCGAACGCTGGCGGCGACGCTCGATCTTCGAGCGCGCGCATGAACAGTTGGGCAGGTTGTTGGAGCGTCAACAGTGATGGAGAAAAAGCGCGGACGGCTGCGCGTCGTCACCTACAACGTGCACAAATGTCGCGGGCTTGACCGTCGCGTGCGCCCGCAGCGCATCGCCGCCGTCCTGCGCGAAACCGACGCCGACATCATCGCGTTGCAGGAGGTGCTGAGCGTCGAAGACGGCGCGCTGCGCGAGCGTCATCAGGCGCGGTTCATCGCCGAAGAACTCGGCTTCGACTACTGCCTCGGCGAGAACCGCCGACTACACGGCGGCGCGTACGGAAATGTTCTGTTGAGCCGGCTGCCGCTCGAAGCGGTCGAGAATTACGACCTCACATGGCGCGGGCGCGAGCCGCGCGGCTGCCTGCGCGCCGACGTTCGCATCGACGAAATGGACAGACACAACGGCGTGCTCCACGTCTTCAACGTCCATCTCGGCACGGCCTTCGTCGAGCGGCGGCATCAGGGACGCCGCCTCGTCAGCCCGGACATCCTCCGCGACGCGCGACTCGGCGGAACGCGCATCATGCTCGGAGATTTTAACGAGTGGACGCGCGGGCTGGCCTCGCGGCTGCTCTCCGCAGAACTCCGCAGCGTCGACATCCGCCGCCACTTGCCACGCGCGCGAACCTATCCCGGCGCGCTCCCCTTCCTCCATCTCGATCACATCTATCACGACGCGCAGCTCGAACTCGAACGCCTCACGCTGCACCGCAGCCTCTCCGCGCTCGTCGCATCAGACCACCTCCCGCTCGTCGCGGACTTTCGCCTCCCCGCTGTCGCCGGTGATTAACCGTTCGACGCCGAGACGCGCGGCGGCGGCGGCGGTGACGACGCACAAACCGCTCAACTTGCGCGCGGCCAGTTCGCGCACAACGCGGACGGCTTCGACGTAGCTGATCCCCGTCGCTTCGCGCCCGCGCGCGCTGATTACCGCCCAACACGGCTCGTCGAGTTCACACATCGCTGGAATCCATCAGCGGGCGGCGCGAGTCCACGCCATCCACATCGCAGAAAGCATCATGACAGAGACGCAATCGCCGCTCCGGTTCAATGACTTGTCGGGCGTGCGTTTGTCTTTACGCGCACGCTTTACCGACACATAACTTCATTGTGGACCAATCTCTTTTTTGTAAGTCTGCTGCCAAGACCGCTTGCCGCAACTCCGACACTTTCTGTAATTTTTCTGATTACCCGTCGCCTTCCAACGAATCCCACCCAAACCCCAGTATGATTCCTCAACACCGCATTCCATACATTTCATGAACCAACGGCGCGAATCCGCTTCCAACGATTCAGCCCAACTTCGCGGGAAGATTGTTGTAAATAGCCTTTGGAAAAAGCTCAACTTTTCGGCGGATTCTTTTTTCATCGTCACTCAGACTATCCTACCGTCGAATCCACAAAACGCCCGACGCCCGGCATCACCCGCCGCGCACCCAACTGCGTTACGGCCAAGTCTCGCGCATGAAGGCCACGCTATTTCGCGGTCGGGTGCAGGCCGTTGTTAGATGGCGAGCCGGGTGGGATGATAACTAGATTCCGGTCCTTCACGTCCCCGCTCCTGATTGGTTTTAACTCAGATATATCCTTCCCCCATTGCTCGCCAACCACCTTAGCGGAATCATGAGAACGCCGGCAGCGCTCACGTTCCACAAACTTTCGATCGATTACGTCAGGTGCAAACGCCAAGAACAACTGTCGTAATCAGTTTGCGCGATTCGCAAATCTTCGTCGGTCTCAAAAAAATCAACCGCGCCGCTTGTGATTTCGTAGAACGCCCCGACAACGGCGATCTTATTGCTCGCGATGGCCGCTTGGATCGCCGGTTGTTGCTTGATGTTAAAGACCTGCTGGCGCACGTTGGCGATGACGGCTTCGCGCAGTTTGGCTTTTTCGTCGCGGATTTTCGGAAGCTTCGACACCGCAGGCACGATTGCATTGAGCAGAGTCTGAATGCTCGGCGTCTCCTGCGCGCGCTCGGCGGCGGGCAGCAAAGCGGCTTTGACCGCGCCGCAGCCTTCGTGTCCGAGAACGACGACGATGTGTGTTTTGAGATGGTTGACGGCATACTCGATGCTGCCCGTCGTCCCCATCTCAACCACATTTCCGGCGACGCGGGTAATAAACAAAGTTCCCAAGCCCTGGTCGAAAACGATTTCCGTCGGCACCCGACTGTCGGAACAAGCCAGAATGACGGCGAACGGCGTTTGCCCCAAAATCTGGGCGCGGCGTTCGGCGGCGGAAGCTTCGGGGCGGCGCGCCTGACCGCCGAAAAATCGGGCGTTTCCCGTTTTTAGAGCGCGCAGCGCTTCCTGCGGCGTGCGTGCAATCGGGTCGCGCAGTTGCGCGATTTCTTCCATCGTCGCGCCACGTTTGACGGCGTCAGAAATTTTCTGGTCATCCAGTACATTCCCCGTCTGCGGTTGCGTTGACATCGTGGTCGGCGTTTGCCCTTTCGCCGCCACGGAACCGAGCGCCAAACCGCCCAAAGCCAATAAAGATTTACATACACCTCTTCGATTAATTTTGCTTTCGCTCATCCTTTTATTCCCCCCTTTTTCTATCATGCCACATGTCTCACGTTCTTGTATCCTGCCGCGTATCAAGAAGCCACCGGACAAGGTGTTTCTCTCTGAAGAAGTTGTTTTAGATCAGGAGGTAAGTTTTTCAGAGTCGCGGATTCGGGCGGCGCTTTACTCGTAGCGTAGGCATTCGATGGGGTCGAGGCGCGAGGCTTTGAGCGCGGGCCAGACGCCGAAGACGAGGCCGATGGTGATCGAGACGACGAGACCCGTGACGACCGCCCAGAGCGGAACCTGCGCCGGGAGCGCGGGGACGAGCAGCATGATAAGGTTGCTTATCAAAACCGCGAGCACGACTCCGATAATCCCGCCGATAAATGTAAGCGTCATCGCCTCGTAGAGAAACTGCCGGACGATATCTTTGCGACGCGCGCCGATGGCTTTGCGGATGCCGATCTCCTTCGTCCGCTCGGTGACCGAGACGAGCATGATGTTCATCACACCGATGCCGCCGACGAGCAGGCCGATGGAAGAGATGGCGATGGCGATGAGGCCGATCATGCCGGTGACGCTGTCGAACTGTTCGATGAATTTATCGGCGGTGTTCAAGTCGAAATCATTGGCCGCGTTGAAAGCGACCCCGCGCCGTCGTCTGAGAATCTCCTCCGACTGTTCGACCGCCTCGCGGATGCGTCCCGACTTGGCGCGGATAACCAGGAGCAGAAAGCCGCGCGCCGGGGCGATCATCCGCCCCAGACGATACGGCACATAGACCGCATTGTCTTCGTCGTTTTCGCCGAAGAAGCTGCCCTTCCTTTTTTCGAGCACGCCGATAATCTCGAACGTCCGCCCGCCCATCCTGACTTTCGTGCCGACGATGTTGTTTTGCTGTTCGGGAAATAGCGCCTCGACGACGTTGATGCCGATGACCATCACGTCGCGGCGAAACTCGTCGTCGATCTCGCTGATAAATCGTCCCTCCGAAACCGACATGTTGACGACGCGCCCGTAGTTCGGCGAGACGCCTTGCGTGTTGCCGCGTTTATAAACGCGCCCGGCGTGGCTGATGGTGTCGTCGAACGGCCCGCCGTAGTAGCCGATGTTGAGCGAACATAGCGCGACATCTTCGATGGCGTCCGCCTGCGTCCTGATGGCTTCGGCGTCGTCAGCCGTCAGCACCTTGCGCTGGAGTTCTTTGCGGTCGCGCGGGCCGGTGCTAAAGCCGGTCGTGAGGTGAAAGGCGTAGATGTTGTTTGTGCCGTACTCTTCGACGAGTTTGATGACGTTCTGCCGCAACCCCGTCAGCATCGACGCGATTACGATCACGACCATCACGCCGATGACGATGCCGAGCACGGTCAGCGCACTGCGAAACTTATGCGCGCGGATGCTGCTCAAGGCCATCAGCACGATTTCTTTGGGGATGAATTTGGGCAGCCTCACAGCAGTTCGCGTCCTCTCTCGGTTCTGCGCCAGCGCGTCTCGGTTCTGCGCCAGCGCGTCTCAGTTCTGGGTCAGCGCGACAATCGGGTCGAGCCGCGCGGCTTTGAAGGCCGGATAGATGCCCGCGATGATTCCGATGCCGCATGAAAAGAGAATCGACAGCAGCACGTAAATGATGGTGACGGTCATCGGTACGGCGGTCGTCACCTCGACGAGCCACGAGATGCCGACGGCGAGCACGAGTCCGAGCACGCCGCCGCACGATGTCAGAAAAGCCGACTCGATGAGGAATTGCAGCAGGATCTGTTTTCTGGTCGCGCCGAGCGCCTTGCGCAACCCGATCTCGAAAGTTCTTTCGGTCACCGAGACGAGCATGATGTTCATCACGACGATCCCGCCGACGACGAGCGAGATTAAAGTTATCGGTATCACGACCATCGCAATCGCGCCGGTGAACGAGTCAACGTCGTTGTTGACCTCGTCCGTGTTGACGAGGCCGAAGTCGTCCTCTTCGTTGCCCTTCAGTTGGTGTTTGTTGCGCAACGCGATGCGTGCGTCTTCGATGGCGGCTTGAAACTGTTCGCGCGCCGCCGCCTTGCCGTGAATCTGTAAGCCCTGCCGCGCGCCGAAGATTTTTCGGAATGTGGTGAGCGGCATGTAGAGGATATTGTCGAACGACTGCCCGAACATCGCGCCGCGTTTTTCCTCGACGCCGACGATGCGCAACGGCAACCCGCGCACGCTCAGTTCTTTGCCGAGCGGGTCTTGACCGGGGAAGAATTTCTCGCGCAAGTCCATCCCGATCACGCAGACCATCGACGAATTATCCACCTCGTTCGCCAGCATGAACCGGCCTTCGACGACCGTCTTGTCTTCGATCTGCGCCATGTTCGCCGTGACGCCCGCGATACGCGTGCCGAGCGTTTCCTCGCCCTCGTATTTGATGTCGGTCGAGGTGTCCATCTGCGCGCCGACCTCCTGACACCCGCCGCAATGCCGGACGACCCACTCGTAATCCGCCCACTCCAACTTTTTGTTCCGGCGGTTGCGCTTCTCCCATTCCTCGTCGGAGAGGTCGCCGCCGTGCGCCATCCGCGCGATCATGAAGTGGTTGACGCCGAGCACGCTCGTGATGCGCTCCATCACGTAGGCGTTCAGACCGCTGATCGACGCCCCGACGACCACCACCGACGCCACCCCGATGATGATGCCGATGAGCGTCAGAAACGCCCGCAGCTTGTGTGCGAAAATGGATTGCAGGGCGATCCTGACCGCGTCGGCATAGAACGTGTAGAGGGATTTCATAAATGCTCACAGGGGTTGCAGGCAACAGCCGCTCGGGGATCCAAAGACATTTCCTCTTACGACGGATTCGCGGGCAAGGTTTGCGCTTAATTTCCATGCGCGTGCGCCGGGGCGTTCAACCCGTTTCGCGGTCGCCGTTTCGCGGTCGCCTCTTGGCCGTCGGCTTTTGACTTTTCGGGTCAACTGAATTAAGAAGGTTTGCTGTTTGAAATTATTCCGGATCATCCGTCGCGCGTCGCGACCGTCCGGGCTTGTTCGCTTTCAGGGAGAACGAATGCTCAAAGAGTTCAAAGAGTTCATCATGCGCGGCAACGTGCTCGACCTCGCGATTGCGGTTATCATTGGGGCGGCCTTCGGCAAAATCGTCACATCGTTGGTCGATGACATCCTGATGCCGCCCATCGGATTGCTGCTCGGCAAAGTCGATTTCTCGAATCTTTTCTACAACCTCGGCGCAGCGCGCTACGCCACGCTCGCCGAAGCCAAAGCCGCCGGCGCGCCGACGCTCAACTACGGCATCTTTATCAATCAGGTCATCAGTTTTCTGATCGTCGCCTTCGTCATCTTCCTCATCGTGCGCACGGCCAACCGTCTCAAGAGCAAGCAGGACGCCGAAACCGGCGAGCCGACGACCAAAGACTGCCCCTTCTGTCTCTCGACCATCCCGCTCAAAGCGACGCGCTGCGCCGAATGCTGCGCTGACCTCTAAGCCCTTCACACAATGGTTCACCGGCTCATCGATTCGACACGGGAACGCAACCGAATGGGTTTGTTCCTTTGTCGAATCGATGAGCCGGTGAGTCGATGAACCGAGGGATGGTTTTTATTCGGCGAGGCGGATTCCGGCGAAGGCGATGCGGAAGTGGCGTCGGAAGAAGTTGCGAAACGAGCTTCTGAGGACGGAGGCGCGCGTCGCCCACGAGCCGCCCTTGAGGACGCGGTGGTCGTCGTCGAACCAGTGTTCGGAATATTCGGGATAGGGGAAAGCCTCAAAGCCGGGGAAGCCCCTGAACGGGTCGGAAGTCCATTCCCAGACGTTGCCCGTCATGTCGAGACACCCGTACGCGCTCGCGCCTTCGGGAAAACTGCCGACGCCGGTCGTCCCCCAAAACAAGTTATCAGAGTTGCAGAGCGAGCGGGATGGTGCGGCGTCGCCCCACGCGAAACGGCGTTTGTGCTGCGCCGCGTCGTCCCACGAAGCGGCCTTTTCCCACTCGGCTTCGGTCGGCAGACGCTTCGACATAAAACGCGCGTAGGCTTCGGCCTCGTACCAACTGACGCCCGTCACCGGATGACGCGGGCTGAGCGCGCCTTCGTCGAACATCGTGCGCGCACTCCACGCTACCGCGCCGTCGCAACGCCAGTAGAGCGGGCACGTCCAATCCTCGCGCTCGCGCCACGTCCAGCCCTCCGCGCTCCACCACTCGCGACGCCGGTAGCCCCCCTCTTCGATAAAGCGCGCGTACTCTTCATTGGTCGTCAGCAAACGGTCGATCTTGAACGACGGGACGAAGACGCGATGCGCGGGTAGTTCGTTGTCATACGCGAACGATTCCCACGTCGAGCCGAACTCGAACTCACCCGCCGCCACCTCAACCATTCCGCCCGGCGACGGCGGCGACGACGACACGCCGGACAACGATGCGGGCATAGCTCCGCTCGCAAACGCCGTCGTGCGTGGACGCAACTTCTGCGACGTGTCGAGCATGTGCAAAAGATAGGCGAGCGTCTCCTGATGCTGCCGTTCGTGTTCGAGGACGAGATCAAAGACGTAGCCGCCGCGCAGCATCGGGTCGCGCGCGTCGAAGTTCGCTTCATCGAGACAGCGCAGCGCGCCCTTGCGGACGCGCGCGAGATAGGCTTCCATCTCGCGCCGCGTCGGTAAATCTTTCGACTCTTCGCGCGGCGTCCGGATGGGGTCGAAGATGCGCTCCCACTTTTCATCGGGGGCGTTCTCGCCTCTGATTTTTTGCAGCAGCCAGAAGGCTTCAAAGACGCCGATGTGCGCCAGATGCCAGATGACTGGCCGGAACCCGCCGCCCGGACTCTGCCGCAAATCTTCCTCGCGCGCGAGGTCAAAGAGCGCCAGCGTGTCGGCGCGCGTTTGCTCCATCATGCCCGAAATTTCTTCCACCCGTTGGTTCGACATCTCGACCCCCTCTTGAAAAATCGCCCGCGCGCCGCTGCCCTCGTGACACAAACGAGACGCCCGCGCGAGTTGATATTGAAACTCGTTCGGCTATTATAACAAGCATCACAGAACAAGCAGGGCGCGCCGCGCGGCTTTGCAACTTTAATCAACTCGGACGCGACATCAATCGTCAGAGAAAGAAGACAATATGCCGCCACCCGCCGACGCTTTTCAACCCGCGCCCGACGCGCTCACCAGGCGCCTGCGCATCCGTCACCTCGCGCCGAAGACCAACGCCGACAACTTTGCCGACGACGTGCGACGCGGCTTGTCGGCAGAGCGCAAGCGACTCTTTCCGAAATATTTTTACGACGAACTCGGTTCGGAACTCTTCGAGGCCATCTGCCTTTTGCCCGAGTATTACCTGACGCGCGCCGAAAACGAAATCCTCACCCGCGATGCCGACGAGATTGTCGGCGCGCTCGGCGACGCGCGGACGAGCCTTCTCGAATTCGGCAGCGGCAGCGCGGTCAAAACGCGCAGCATCATCGGGGCGCTGCTCCGTCGTCAGCCCGACGGGTTGCTCTACACGCCCGTCGATATTTCCGCGACGGCTCTGGAGCAGAGCGCGCGTGTGCTGCTCCAATCATATCCCGCGCTCGGCGTCGCGGCCTACGCGGGCGATTATGACAGCGCGCTCGCGCACGTGCGCGAGAACGTCGGCGAAGCGGAACGCGCGCTCGTCCTGTTTCTCGGCTCGAACATCGGCAACTTCGACCGCGAAGAGGCGCACGCTTTTCTTCGCGCGCTGCGCGGCGTGCTCCGCGCGGGCGATGCGCTGCTCGTCGGGGCCGACTTGAAGAAATCGCCCGCCGCGCTCGAAGCCGCTTACGATGATTCGCTCGGCGTGACCGCCGCGTTCAATCTCAACATCCTCGTCCGCATCAACCGCGAGTTCGACGCCGACTTTCGCCCGCGCGATTTTCAACATGTCGCGGTCTACAACGAAGAGGTCGGGCGCGTCGAGATGCATCTGCAAAGCACGCGCCCGCAAGAGGTCAACATCCGCGCGCTGGAGATGCGCGTCCGGTTTGCCAAAGGCGAACGCATCCACACCGAAAACTCTTACAAGTACGACCTCGCGGAACTATCGCAACTCGCTGAGCGCGCCGGGTTCACGCTCGCGCGGACGTGGCTCGACCGCGCCGAGCAGTTCAGCAGCAACCTCCTTTTTGCCACATGAGGCGCAACCCAACCGATGTGACGGGTGAATCTGGCGAGGGTTTATGAACGAGCAAGCGAAGAAGGCCGACGCCCCGCGCGTCGATGAGCGGGTGGGTGACGGGCAAACGTCGCGGCGCGAGATGTTTCCGTTGTTGACGGGGGCGGTCTCGAAATCGTCGGCGTCGATGTTCGTCGAGAACCTGCGGCGTGGGGCGAAGCCGCGCGCGGAGTGGGTGTCGGGTATCGAGTTCGAGTTGTTCGGCTACGACGCCGCGCACGACATGGCACGCATCAATCCGTCGCAGGTTCAGCATGTGCTGGCGGGGTTCGCGCCGTCGTCGAACGATCTGGTTTACGAGGACGGCGTGCTGTTGGAGGCGGACGCCGGACGCGGCGACCGCGTGACGGTTGAGCCGGGCGGTCAGATAGAATTTTCCGGCGCGCCGCAACGCGGCCTCGCCGATGTCGAACGCGAGGTCGGGCGTTTTCTCGCGCGGCTCGGCGAGATTGCCGAAAGCGAGTCGCTCATCTTCGTCGCCGCCGGTTTCGACCCGCTGCGCACGCTCGACGAGCAGCGTTGGTTTCCGAAGGGGCGTTACAAAGTGATGCGCCCGTATCTCGCGCGGCGCGGCGCGCGGGCGTGGGACATGATGACGCGCACCTGCGCGGTGCAGACCAATCTCGATTACGGCTCGGAGGCAGACCTCGCGAAAAAGTTCCTCGTCGGCAACCGGCTTGCGCCCGTCGCGACCGCGCTGTTCGCCAACTCGCCTTTTGAGGACGGGCGTCCGTCGGGTTACAAATCGACGCGCGCCGCCGTGTGGCTCGCCACTGACGACGACCGCGCGGGGCTTGCGCCGCCCGCCGTGACGGATGATTTTTCGCCCGCCGCGTTCGTCGCCTACGCGCTCGACGTGCCGATGCTGTTCGCGCAACGCGAAGGCCGTTACACCGACGCCGCGACCGGGATGCGCTTCGGCGATTTTCTCGAACGCGGCTGCGGTTCGATACGCCCCGTCTTCGGCGACTGGGCCGACCACCTGACGACGCTCTTTACCGACGCGCGTCTCAAACAGCACATCGAACTGCGTAGCGCCGACTGCGGCAGCCTCGCGATGGCGCTCGCGTATCAGGCTCTGTGGAAGGGGTTGATGTACGATGCCGCGACGCTCGACGAAGCGTTTCGTCTCGCGCCGCGTCTTGATGCGGGGACGGCGCGCGAACTCCGCGAACACGTCGCGCGCGGGGCGCTGGCGG
>JBGTHJ010000407.1:0-2121 GCA_041746175.1 Pyrinomonadaceae bacterium | reverse complement strand
ACGGCGGCGGCGGCGGCGCGGGCTTCGCGCTTTTCGGGCGTTTGACGACGACGCCCGCTCTATCGTTGGCGCGTCTGACCGAGATGGCGTACATCAGCGCGCCGAACACCGCGACGCCGAACACGCCGATGGCGAGGAGGGCAACCAACCAGCCGTGCCGCGAGCCGGGTTGTCGCGGCGTCGGGTCGACCGGACGACCTTGCGCCGGGGCGAAGCTCGATTGATAGCCTGTTCCGTACGGCGGGTCAATCGGGCCGGTGTGGATTGATGGTGTCGGCGCGACGGGTGACGGCGCGTCGCCCGTCGGGTGTCCCGGTTGGAGTATCTGCGTCGCGCGTTCGTTGCCGACCGCCGCTCCGCACGCGCGGCAGAACTGCTGTCCCGCGAATAACTCCGCACCGCAATTTTGGCACCGCTCAACCATGACCGGAAAAGATAGATACTGTGTGTTGGGTGACAGAGGTTGGAAGTTGGATTTCGTCTTTTGCTGGAACCTCTCTCGTCCGACCTCCGACACCTGTTTCTAAGAGAACATCGGTTGGCCGGGCGTTTGGCCGCCGTCGCCAAAGCTGTCGATGGCGTTGCGGCGACGGTCGAAGGTCGCGTTGAGATCATCGACGGCGCTCTCGACCTCGGCGGCGGCGGTTTTGAGCGTGCCCGCTTCGCCCGCTTTGGTCTTCACGTCGCGCACCTTCGCTTCGAGGGCTTCGACCTTTTCGACGAGCGCCAGATCGAACTGATAGATGGCGTCGAGTTGTTCGTCTTCAATCTTGACGACATCGAAGAAACCCGAATACCCGTAGCTGGCGAAGCGCACGCGGTTCTCGACCTGATCGAGTTTCTTCTGCACGCGGTCAAGCGGGCCGACCTCCAGCAGACGCCCGCCCGAAGTCAGATCGCGGAGCACGTCGGTCAACGGAGTTTTGAGCGCGCGCAGCCGGTCGGCCAGATGCTCGCGGTGTAGTTTGTCGATGTCGCGGCGACGTTCGCGTTGGACGTACCCGCCGTAGCCGGGAATCTTTTCGCCAAGCCGCTCAAGCCAGTTACTCAGTTCGCTCATAGTGCCGGGGGCGCGAAGCTTTGTCGCACTCGCTCGCGGTTCGCGCCGACGCCTCCTCTCAAAATGCGGACGTGCGAGGCAAGACGATGGAGACGAGCGATATCAGCTCCCGCTGACCTGCCGCCTCTAACCTCTGACCTCTGACCTCTGCTGTATTACGACCGGGTGGCCGTTCGGGTTCAACTCGTGGATTCTATCATCGCCGGTTCATTTCCGCGACACGGGTTGAGCGCGTAACTTCGGCCACCGGGTTCGATGCCCGTGAAGCGTCGTCGTCTTCATCGCCCGGTCGGACAAGTCTACAGACACGCATTTGGTGTTCGGAGTATGTTGGCGACGGATTCCACTAATCCCCCCCCATCGATCAAGCCGGAGATTGAAACGATTCAGACGGAGGTTTCGTCGGACGACTCTGCCGCGTTCGTGTGTGGTGTGGGCGAAGCGTTGCTTTCGTCCCGAACGCTCACGGCTCGCTGCTTACAGTGTGATGGACAACCAGTTGATCGAACCAGCGCCGATGGCCGGGCGGGTCGTTGATGACCGCGCGGCGGCAGCGGCGGAGGAACCGCGCTGACCGCGCAGGGGCTTGATGCGATCGACCGCAACGCGCGCTTGCAGATGCGGCTGATCGACGACCTGCTCGATATATCGCGCATCGTGACGGGCAAGTTGAGGCTCGACCCGGAGCCGATGGATTTGCGCGTGGCGGTCGAAGCGGCAGGCATGGGACGCGGCGCGCGATTCACTTTTTGGCTGCCGTGTCCCGTCCCGCCCGACGACGAGCGCGCCAAGCAGGACGCGGACGAATCGCTCGACGAATCGCTCGACGAATCGCTGCCGCCTCGCCAAGCCCGTCAACCCGGAAGAACTCATCGCCGTCGCCCGCCAACTTATCGAAGCCGATTCCAAAGCACGAAGCCTATAGCAAGTTGCAATTGCATGTCGCGCTAATAAAAAGAGCGGCGGCGCCTGGGAGCGCGAGCGTCCCGCTCGCATTGAGCGTTCGGAGAACGCGAACCATTGAACGTGCTCCGAGCACGCTTGACAGCGGGACGCTGGCG
>JBGTHJ010000406.1:0-7332 GCA_041746175.1 Pyrinomonadaceae bacterium | reverse complement strand
TTCGTCAAGGGCGCAATCGCCACCATTGACACCCTTGACGAAGGGCGGGTTTCCGCAAGGCGTTGAAGTCTCTCAGCTTGAACCTGAAGATTTCCAATTGACCTACTACTGTCAATTTTCCCGACTTTTGATTTGCCGTTGCTGTGCGCTAGTATTGTTGATTCTTGCAGCAACGGACACCGCGTCCGAAGGAAGAAGCGTTTATATGTCAACCGAAGCACCGCTCGATTTGAAGAAGTCGATCAACCTGCCGAAGACGGGTTTTTCGCAGAAGGCCAATCTCGGCCAGAGCGAACCCGCGCGGCTCAAGAAGTGGACGGAGATGCGGCTTTACGAAATGATTCGTCGCGAGCGCGAAGGGCGCGAGAAGTTCATCCTCCACGACGGCCCGCCCTACGCCAACTCCGACATCCATCTCGGCACCGCGCTCAACAAGATTCTCAAAGACTTCGTCCTCAAATCGCGGACGATGATGGGCTTCGACGCGCCGTACGTGCCCGGCTACGACTGTCACGGGCTGCCCATCGAGTTGCACGTCGAACGCAAACTCGGCGAGAAGAAATCGCAGATGCCCGCGACAAGCATCCGCCGCGCGTGTCGCGAGCACGCCGCCGACGCGCTGAAGCGTCAGACGCGCGACTTCCAACGGCTCGGCGTGCTCGGGCTGTGGGAGAACCCGTATCTGACGATGTCGAACCAGTACGAGGCGGAGACGGCGCGGCTGTTCGCGCGCTTCGTCGAACGCGGCTACGTCTACAAGGGCGCGCGTCCCGTTTACTGGTGCATCCACGACCAGACCGCGCTGGCCGAAGCCGAAGTCGAATACCGCGAGCACACGAGTCCGTCGGTCTACGTCAAGTTCCCGCTCGCGACCGACCCCGCGAGCCTCGACCCCGCGCTCGCCGGTCGTCGCGTCTTCTTCCTCATCTGGACGACGACGCCGTGGACGCTGCCCGCCAACCTCGGCATCGCCGTCAACCCGCTGTTCGAGTACGCGGCGATTGAGGATGAGCGCAACGGCGGTGACGTTTATGTGGTGGCGAGCGAGTTGGCCGAAGCGGTGGCGACGAAGTGCGGACTCGGCGCGCCGAAGACGCTCGCGCGTTTTCCCGGCGCGCGGCTCGACCGTCTCGAATGCCGTCATGCGTGGCTCGATAGAGTTTCGCTCGTGATGCTCGGCGAACACGTCACGCTCGGCGGCGAGGCCGATGCCGAAACCGAACTCGACGTGAAAGACGCGCGCGACAAAAAATCGACGGGCAAAGCGGGCACGGGTCTGGTGCATACCGCGCCCGGTCATGGTCACGATGATTTCGTCATCGGCACGCGCTACGGACTCGACATCTATTGCCCGGTCGATAACGCCGGACGGTTCACCACAGAGGTCGAGCGCTTCGCGGGCGAGCGTGTCTTTGAAGCCAACGCGCGGATCGTCGAATTTTTGCGCGAACAGGGTTCGCTCCTCTTCAGCGAAGATTACGCGCACCGCTATCCACACTGCTGGCGGTGCAAGAACCCGGTGATCTTTCGCGCCACCCCGCAGTGGTTCATCTCGCTCGACGCGCACGCGAAGGATACGCACGACGGCGAACAGGACGAAGACGGACGCGCCATCAGCAACTTCACCAACAACGAAGAGGATGCGCCGGAGTCGCTGCGCGCGGGGGCGTTGCGCGAGATCGCGCGCGTCGAATGGATTCCGGCGTGGGGCGAAGACCGGATGCGCAACATGCAGGCGGGACGCCCCGACTGGTGCGTCTCGCGGCAGCGTGTGTGGGGCGTGCCGATTCCGGCTTTCTATTGCGCGGGCTGCGACGGAGTGGTTGCCGACCCCGCTGTCATCCGTCACGTCGCCGACATCTTCGAGCGCGAAACCTCCGATGCGTGGTACGCGCGCGAGGCGGGAGAGTTGTTGCCGGAGAACTTCGCGTGCCCGAACTGCGGCGGCGCGGAGTGGACGAAAGAAACCGACATCCTCGACGTGTGGTTCGATAGCGGGTCGTCGTCGGTGGCGGTGCTCGAACACTACGAAGGCCTGCGCTGGCCGGCGGACGTTTATCTCGAAGGTGGCGACCAGTATCGCGGCTGGTTCAATTCGTCGCTGATGGTCGGACTGGCCGCGCACCGCGCCGCGCCGTACCGGACGGTGCTGACGCACGGTTGGGTCGTCGATGGTCAGGGCAAGGCGATGCACAAGTCGGCGGGCAACAACGTCTCGCCGAACGATGTAATCAAAGAGTCGGGCGCGGAAATCATCCGGCTGTGGTGCGCGTCGAGCGACTATCACGAAGACATGCGGTGTTCGACCGAAACGCTCCAGCGCGTCTCGGACGGCTATCGCAAACTGCGCAACACGGCGCGCTTTGCGCTCGGCAGTCTCGACGGGTTCGACCCCGCGCATGATGCCGTGACCGACGCGGAGATGCACGAGATCGACCGTTGGGCGCTCGAAGAACTCGATGCGGTGGTCGCGCGCGTGCTCGCGGGTTACAACGCCTTCGAGTTTCACACGGTCTATCACACGCTCTATCATTTCTGCACCGTGACGCTTTCGGCGCGCTACTTCGACATCATCAAGGATCGGCTCTACACGTCGGCGGCGAAGTCGCACGCGCGCCGCTCGGCGCAAACCGCGCTCTTTCGCATCGCCGATGCGCTGGCGCGGCTGCTCGCGCCCATCCTCGTTTTCACGTCTGACGAAATCTGGGAGAACCTGCCGCCGGTCGTTGGCGTCGCGGGGGTCGACGTGGAAAGCGGCATCGAGCCGCGTCCCGCGTCGGTTCACGTCGCGGAGTTCCCGACCGCGCGGGCGATGGTGGTGGTGGTGCACGAATCGGAGCCCGCACCGGACGAGACGTTGCGTGCGCGTTGGGCGCGCGTGTTTGAAATCCGCGACACGGTTCTGCGTGCGCTCGAAGAGGCGCGGGTGGCGAAGCTCATCGGCAGTTCGCTCGAAGCGCGCGTCCGTCTCGAAGTGACGCGCGAGGCGTTCGAGTTGCTCCAACACCATCGCGAAGAGTTGCGCTACATCTTCATCGTCTCGCAGGTCGATGTGACGCTCGCCGACGACGAGAAACAGACGGAGCCGGTGCGCGTCCGGGTCGAACGCGCGGCGGGCGTGAAGTGCGAGCGGTGCTGGAACTATTCGACGCGGGTCGGCGAGTTCGCGCGCTATCCGGCGGTGTGCGAACGCTGCGTCGAGGCGCTCGCGGAGATCGAAGCGGGGGAGGCGCGAACATCTTGAGTCGCTGGCACGGCATGGGTTGGCGCGGGGCGTATCTCGTCGCGGCGTTCTGCCTGTTGATGGTCGATCAGGCGAGCAAGGCGTGGGCGGTGCGCGCGTTGAAACGGACGGGCGATGTCGTCAACGTCATTCCGGGGCTGCTCGATTTCTCGTACGCGGAAAACAACGGCATCGCCTTCGGGCAATTGCAGGAGACGGGGGCGTTCGGGCGTTGGATGCTGGTCGGGCTGGCGGCGGCGGCATCGGTCGCGGTGCTCGTCTATTTCCTGCGCACGCCGCGCAGCGACGACCGCGTGCTCGGCGCGTGTGCGCTGTTGCTGGCGGGCATCAACGGCAATCTGCTCGACCGCGTGCGGCTCGGCTACGTCATCGACTTCATCGACTTTCACGTCGGCTCGTTCGTCTGGCCGACCTTCAACGTCGCCGATGCGGTCATCTGCGCGGGCGCGCTCCTGCTCGCCTACGATGTTGTGATGGAAGAGCGACGCGAACGGCGACAAGCCGAAGGCAAAGGTTCAAAGTCCAAACTCCAGGCCCCGAAGACCGAAGCCGGTGGCTGACGCGGGCAACGATTTTACCAGCAGCGGCGACGCTTCGATGTTTTATCATGACCGACAACCAAAGGCCGCGAAGCTCGACTCTTATCATTCGTCGCCCGCGTGTTCGACTTTGAACTTTGAGACGGTGAGTTAGCACATGTATCCAGAACTTTTCCGCATCGGCAGTTTTCCGGTCAACACTTACGGGGTGTTGATGGCGTTGTCGTTTCTGGCGGCGTTGTACGTGGCGGCGCGGCTTGGGGCGCGCGACGGGTTACCGCGCGAGCGCATTTATGACCTCGGACTGTGGATGCTGCTGGCGGGGTTGGTCGGGTCGAAGCTGTTGCTGCTGTTGGTCGAGCCGGAATATCGGGCGTCGCTGTGGAATCTTCTCTCACTCGACTTCCTGCGCTCGGGCGGCGTGTGGTACGGCGGCTTTCTCGGCGGGCTGGTGGCCGGGTATCTGTTGATGCGCCGCTACGGTTTGCCCTGGTGGAAGACGGCGGACGCATTCGCGCCCGCCGTCGCGCTCGGTCAATCAATCGGGCGTCAGGGATGCTTCGCCGCCGGATGTTGTTGGGGCAAGCCGACGACGCTGCCGTGGGGCGTCGAGTTCGGCGAACTCGCGCACCGCATCACGGGCGTCCCCGTCGATGTCCATCTCCATCCGACGCAGCTTTACGAATCGTTCACGATGCTCGGCATCTTCGCGTTCCTTATCTGGCTCCATCGTCGGAAGTCGTTCGACGGTCAGGTCATCCTTTTCTACATGACGCTCTACGGCATCGCGCGTTTCACCATCGAGTTTTTCCGCGACGACCCGCGCGGCGACCTCGCCGGAATAACCTCCGTGACCGGGCTTTCCACGTCGCAACTCATCAGCCTGTTCGTCGGCTTGAGCGGACTCGTCCTGCTCATCATTCGACGGCGACGCGCGACGCACGCGGGCGGCGGGCAAGCCGCGATGTCCGGCACGTTACGCGCATGAGGAAGCGGGGCGAACAAGCGTGAGCGACTCTGATAGCCGCCAAGCGATGCCAACGACGACGACGACAACCGGACGCGACCCGCAGGAGACGCCGGAGGCGGAGGCGACGGAAGTCGAGACGCTGACGCTTCGAGTCGGCGACGCGGAGGCGGGTGAACGTCTCGATGCGTATCTCGCGGCACGCATCGAGGGCACGAGCCGCACGTCGCTCAAACGGATGATCGAAGACGGCGACGTGACGATTGATGGCCGCGCCGCACGGAAGGCTTCGCACAAACTGCGCGGCGGCGAAGCGGTCGAAGTCGAACTCACCGAACCGCCCGCGCTCGCGCTCGTCCCCGAAAACATCCCGCTCGACATCGTGTACGACGACGATGATGTAATCGTCATCAACAAGCCCGCCGGGATGGTCGTGCATCCGGCGGCGGGCGTCTATGGCGGCACGCTCGCCAACGCGCTCGCGCATCACTTCCAACAATTGCCCGCGAGCGGCGGCGGCGGGGCGCTCCGACCGGGACTTGTCCACCGTCTCGACCGCGACACCTCCGGCCTCATCCTGGTCGCCAAGAACGCGACGGCGCACGAGAAGCTGACCGAACAGTTTCGCGCCCGCACGGTTTTCAAGTCTTACGTCGCGCTCGTTCACGGTCTCGCCGACGGCGAATCACAAGACGCCGGACGCATCGACCAACCCATCGCCCGCGACCCGCGCCAACGGACGCGGATGGCGGTGGTGCGCGGCGGGCGCGAATCGCTGACGCTCTACCGCGTGCGTCGTCGCTACGCGCGTTTCACGCTGCTCGACGTGGAGATCAAAACCGGACGCACGCACCAGATTCGCGTCCATCTCGCGTGGCTCAAGCATCCGCTCGTCGGCGACGAAGTTTACGGCGCGGGGCGCGACCGCAACATCTCCGACCCCGTTCTGCGCGCCGCGATAGCCCGTCTCGGTCGCCAGTTCCTCCACGCCGCGCACCTCGGCTTTCAACACCCGCGCACGGGCGAATCGATGCGCTTCGCCGCGCCGCTTCCGCCCCGACTCGCGGAGTTTCTTGAACGACTGGAAGCCGTCTGAAGCGCGCGTCGCACCGGCGGTTGGGGTCATCAGGGGGCTTGTTCGATTCGCCGGATGAGTTCGGGGAATCGCGGGTCGGCACGCAGACTGTTGAAGCGCGGATCGAATTTGAGAAGAATGATGCCGGGATGACGGTCGTGGTAGGCGCGTTCGAGGTGCTCGAACGCGCGTTCGCGGTCGCCGAGTCCGGTGTGGACGATGGCGACGAAGTAGGGCGAGACGTAGCCTCCGGCGGGCGGCGCGTTCAAGCGTTCGAGAATCTTTTTCGCCTCGTTGTGGCGACCCGCGACGGCGTAGGCGTAGCCGAGCGCGGCCTGCGTCTCGGCATCGTCGCCCATGTGCTTCATTGCTTCCTGCAATTCGGCGATGGCCTGTGGCGCGCCGCCCGGTTGCTGCATATAAATATAACCGAGGTAGAGATGCGCGACGCCGAACGAGGGGTTTACGTCGAGCGTCTTTTTGATTTGGCGGAGGGCTTCATCGTACTGCCGCGCGTAGTAGAGCGTGAATCCGGCGTTGGCGTTGATGATGAGCGAGAGCGGGTCGAGTTCCTGCGCCCGTTCGATTTCGACGAGGGCTTCGTCGAACCGCCCCATCTGCAAGAGGCACGAGGCGTACCACTGCCGCGCGGTCGCGTAGTTCGGGTTGAGTTCGATGGCGCGTTTGAATTCGCGTTCGGCTTCGGTGAACTTCCAGTCGTAGGCCATCTCGACGAAAGCGAGCGAGGTGTGTCCTTCGGCGAGCGCGTTGTCGATCTCCAACGCGCGGACGGCGGCGGCCTTCGCCTTCGGCATCGCCTCGCGGGGCGGCACGATGCTGTAGTCGCTCAGAAGCGCGTAGCTATCGGCGAGTCCGGCGTAGGCCAGCGCGTAGTTCGGGTCGGCGTCGATCGCGCGTTGGAAATAGTCGATGGCCTTACGGAATCCGTCCTCGTTGCGATTGTTCCAGAAGAAGCGACCGCGCATGTAAGCTTCGTAGGCTTGGGCGTTTCCGGTATAGCGTTTGGGCTGGAATCCGTCGGCGGCGCGGTTGCGCCCGCCCGCCACGAGACGCCGCCGCAGCCGTTCGGAGATGGCGCGCGAAATCTCTTCCTGCACCGCGATGATGTCGGACATCGGACGGTTATACTGTGCGCCCCAGATGTGCGTGTTGTCGCGCGCATCGACGAGTTCGACGCTGACCGAAAGCGCTTCGTCGTCGCGGCGCACGACGCGCCCCGTCAGCACCGCCCCGACGCCGAGCGCGTGCCCGATCTCCTCCGGCTCGATCTCCTTGCCCTTGTAGCGAAAAACGGAGTTGCGCGACAGCACTTTGAGGCTTTCGACCTGCGACAAGCTGTTGATGAGACTTTCCGTAATGCCGTCCGAGAGATACTCGGTGTCGGGGTCGCCGCCCGCGTTGACGAACGGCAGCACCGCCACCGCGTTGATTTCGCGCGCGTCCCCGGCGAAGTAGAAGTAGGCGAACGTCGCCGCCGTGATCGCCG
>JBGTHJ010000405.1:0-6430 GCA_041746175.1 Pyrinomonadaceae bacterium | reverse complement strand
GACGATGCGCGGGCGTCCGGCGGGCGTCCGGCTCTCCGCGCGGCGCGCGTTCCATTCCGCCTCTTTGCAGGCCAGCGCGGCAAGCGCGGTGCCGTCCGGCGACCACTCCAAATCAAAATAGATAAGTCCGTCGCGCTTGGTCACGGGACGGATGTTGAAGCCGTCGCGGTCGCTAAGGTAAATCTGCTCGGTGCCGAAGACCTCAACCGACGGGATGATCGGCGCGACGGTCGGCGCCGGCTGCGCGACGCTGGGGTCGGCGGCGACGGACGGCAGCGGTGCATCCTGAGCCTGGGCGGGATCGGATGGTGTCGGGGTCGGTTGCGCCGATGGATTCCTCAAGCCGATAAACGCGAACTGTTGGCCGTCGGGCGACCATGCGACCTCGTGCGAAAACGTCGCCGCGATTTCCGGCGGCAGGACGTTGCGGATAAACATCCCGTCAGCCCCGTACAGGTCGATACGAAAATCGCCTTCGAGCGTCGCGCCGGTTTCGTAGAGCGCGAGCGCGCGTTGGCCGTCCGGTGATTTGACGGTGCGCACGAGGCGTTCTTCGACGCGCCGCGTCTCGAAGTCTGACCTGACAGGAGCGCTCATCTCATCGCGCGTTTCGTTCTTGAGATAATCGGGCAGCGCCTCGGTGCTGATGTCGGGTTCGAGCCGGAAGGCCATGCGCGCGGCGGGCACGTCGCGCAAACTTCGCGGCGCGACGCTGACGCCGACGGCTTCCTTGAGAGTCCGGCATCCGCCCGCGACCGACACCACCGACGCGACCGCCAGCAGCAGCGTCGCCACCCGCGCGCCGCCGCGCCAAACCCGCCGCGTCCGACCTGTTTCAATATCGCGCATTCTTCTACCTCGTCGCCCTGCTTGATTCTTCGACCCCGGTTGAATCAGTGATGATAGAAAGCCCGCGCCGACATGTCAAAGCATCGCCGTCGAAGGTTGGGTGCCGGAGGTTGGGCGCGGACAAAACCATAACCTCCGACCTCCTGACATCCGGCATCCGCCGTCACCGGTGGCGCCACGACGGTTTGCGTTTTTCCATGAAGGCGGTGATGCCTTCGTGGGCGTCGTCGGTTTTCATCAGTTCGTTGAGGTAGATGTCTTCGACGCGTGCGAGCGCGTCTTCAAAGGAATGACCGCGCGCGGCATCGAGGGCGCGGCGGGTCGATTCGAGCGCGGGCGCGGAAAGCTCGCGCAGCCGTGCGAGCAGTTCGTCGAGTTTGGTTTCGAGTTGGTCGGTCGGGACGAGGTAGCTTATCAAGCCGAGGCGGAGAGCTTCCTGAGCGTCGATGAGTTCGCCGGTCAGGACGAGTTCGCGTGCGCGGCGTTCGCCGATGATGCGCGGCAAGAGCACGGCGGCGACGGGCGGAAAGACGCCGAGCTTGATTTCGGGTTGGCCGAAGCGACCGCGTGGGCTGGCGATGACGATGTCGCAGCCGGCGACGAGTTCGCACCCGCCGCCGAGCGCCGCGCCGTCAACCACGCCGAGCACGGGTTTCGCCATCTGTTCGAGCGTGCGAAAAATCGCGTGGAAGGATTCGAGCATCTGGTAGATGGTTTCCGCCGCGTGCTCTTCGATGGCGACTCCGGCGCTGAAGGCGCGCACGTCGGGCGCGGCGTCGAACACGACGGCGACCATCTCGTGATGCCCCATGCACTCGGTCAGCGCGGCGTCGATTTCGCGCATCATCGCGATGTTGAAAATGTTGAGCGGCGGGCGCGCGAACGAGATGCGCCCGACGCGTTCTTCGACGCGGAAACTGATGTGCTGGTATGTGTCGTTGGTCATTGGTCGTATCGGAAGCTCCGGCGTTTTCAGAACCGACGTACGCTCGCCTTCGCGGTTGCTATTCGGAAAAGGCGTCGTGGTGGTCGAGGTGCTTCGCGAGTAGTCCGTGAAAATGATGGACGCCGTTTTCGCGTTTGACCGAATAGCGTCCCGCCGTGTAGGTGCGCGAGCGCAGTCCGCGCTGCACGGCTTCGCAGATGCGGATGTCTTCGAGTTGAATCTCGTCGCTGAACTCGACGGTGCGCCGCACGCGCTCTGCTTGCGCCTCCGGGTCGTCGGCGTCGCGGAAGTACCACTCGAAAACGGTCAGCGTGCGCTCTGCTCCGAGCGGCACGATTAGATTGGTCGAATAGTTGTCGGGATAGACGTTGAGCATCAGGTTCGGGAAAACCCAGTAGAACTGCGCTTCGGGTTCGTCCGTCGATGATGCATCGCCGCGCCGCAGACGCGCGCCCGCGACCTCTTTGATGGGCGAATGTTGAATCGAATAGAAGCGATGAGTTTCGGTCTGGTATTGCGCATAGTCGATCTCGCGGTTGAGCGACGGATGGACGATTGGAATGTGATAACCTTCGAGATAGTTATCGACATAGACCTTCCAGTTACAGTCGATGTACCAATCCTTGCGCGCCGCGAGCCGCATCTCTGACGGGTCGCTCTTGAAGACGCGCGCGATGCGCTCCGGGATGTCTGCGAGCGTCGCGGCGAGCGGCGCGCAGTCGCGCTCTGCGTTGACGAAGACGAGCGCGCCCCACGTCTCGACGCCGAACTCAGGCAGCCCGTTCGCCTCCTTGCTCCACCCTTCGACGCCCTCGAACTCCGGCGTTCCGACGAGCCGCCCGTCGAGCGCGTAGCTCCACCCGTGATAGCCGCACTTGAACGCGCCGCGACATTGCCCTGCGCCCGTCGCGACCGGCCCGGCGCGATGTCTGCACACGTTCGAGAAGGCGCGCAGTCGTTCGTCCGCGCCGCGCACGACGACGACGGGTTCGTCGCCCACCATCGCCGTGAAATACTGACCGGCTCCGGCGACCTGCGCGGTGCGCCCGACGAGTTGCCACGTCCGACCGAAAACGCTCCGCTGCTCACGTTCGAGAATACGGGCGTCGGTGTACCACCCGGACGGCGGCGTCGAAGCCGACGCCAACCGCGCATCGAATTTATAAACGCTCTCGCTCATACGTCGTTAATCGCGCGCTCCCGTCGCAGCAGCAGCAGCAGCAGGGGCGGCGGCGCGCGTGGCGGGCGGCGGTGCGGGGAAAGCCGCGCCGAGCCACGATTGATAGTTTTTCTTCTGCTCGTCGTTCGGATTGGCGACCGGCACGATGCGGTACGGAGCCTCAACGCGCCCCGCGAGTTTGATGTTGAAGGTGCGGAGTTCGTCGAAGCGAAAGACGGCGAGGGTGACGGCGTCGCCGGGTCGCTTTTCGTCGATGCGCGAGTTGAGGAAACCGAGCGAGGCACGCGCGCCGTCGATGGCGACGATCTGATCGTTGGCGTTCAAGCCCTGCTCGTAGGCGGGCGTGTTCGCGGGGACAGTCCGCACGACGAGACGGTCGCCGTCCTGCGCGAGCGTCGCGCCGAGAAAGGTTCTCTGCGGGGCGAGATTCGCGGCAACCGGAGGCACGCCGGTCGTGTCGAGGCGCAGGCCAGCCGCCGCGAGCGCCGCGTTGTAATCGAGTTCGGCGCGCCCGCGCACGTAGCGGCTGAAGAAATCATCCATGCTTTGACCGGCGGCAAGCTCCGCCGCGCGCTGGAAATCGGTGGGAGTAAAGTTACGATTCCGCTTGGCGTGCTCGGTGTAGAGATAACGCATCACGTCGTCGAGCGAGCGCGCGCCGTTCGACAAGTCGCGGATGCGCAGGTCGAGCAACAACCCGACGACACCGCCCTTGTCGTAATAGGAGATTGTAGAGTTGATCGAGTTTTCGTCCGGCCTGTAATACTTGATCCATGCGTCAAAGCTCGACTCTTCGAGGCTCACCTCCAACCTGCCGGGAATATCTTGGATGCCTTGAATGTTGCGCGCCATGCGCTCCAGAGCCTCGCGGTCGGAAATCAAACCGGCGCGACGCAGCAAAATGTCTTCGTAGTAGCTCGTGATGCCTTCGGCGACCCACAGCAGCCGCGTGTAGTTCTCCTGCGTGTAGTCGAACGGGCCGAGCGCGTCGGGGCGAATCCGTTTGACGTTCCAGAGGTGAAAAAACTCGTGCGCGACGAGCGAGAGAAAGTTGACGTAGGTGGCGTCGGGACGGAAACCGAACGGGCTGGCGATCAGCGCGGTCGAGTTGAGGTGTTCGAGTCCGCCGCCGCTGCCCTGCCTGAGCAAGAGGATAAAAGTATAATCGCGATAAGGCACGTCGCCCATCAGGGCGATGGTGGCTTCGACGATTTTTTGCGTGTCGCGGCGGAGTCGTTCGGGGTCGATGTTGCTGCCCGCCTGATCGCCGTCGATGACGATGCGATGCGGCGTGCCGCGCACCTCGAACGAGATTGTTTTGAAATCGCTGACGAGAACGGGCGAATCGTAGAGCACGTCGAAGTTCGGCGCGACGAACGTGTGGCGCTCGCCGGCGAGCGGTTGCAGCCCGGTCGCCACCTTCCAGTCTTTGAACGGCACGATGCGCAGCGTCGAGGGCACGCCCAACTGTTTGTCGATGTGCATCAAGAGCGCGGTGTTGTTCCAGAATGCGTGGCGGTCGTTGAGTTCGCTGGTGCGCACCGTCAGTTCGTTGGCATAGACGCGATAGGTCGCGCGCCATTCGCGCTGCCCGCCCGTCTCGACGCGCCACGTATTCTTGTTCAGCTTGCTCCACGCGAGCGCGCGACCCGCGCCGCCCTTCGCCTCGAAGTTTTGCACATGCCGCTCGAACTCGCGCACGAGGTAAGACCCCGGCGTCCACACCGGCATCACGAGATCGGTCTGCGCCGGAGCCGATGCGTTGCGCACGCGCACCTCGACTTCGAGCAGATGCGTGTGGGGCTGCGGCATCGAGACCGTGAACTCGATGTCGGGCACGGTTTGGACGATCGCCGCGCGCGCTTCGGCGGCGACGTATGAAGCGACGAGACAGAGCATCAAAGCGGACGTGAGAGAGCGCGCGAGCGGGCGAAAATAACGCATCTTGTTCGGTAATCCTTTGCCAGATAAATGTTGCGGGAGAAAAACTTCAACGGTATCTTACTACGAAAAACGGGCGCGAGACTATCGCGGGATTTACGGGGAGGGTTGAAGCTGATGAGCGTTGTGAGTTGCGCCGGGTGCGGCGCGAAAAATCGTCTGAACGAAGCTGCGGCGGGCGGGTTACAGCCCCGTTGCGGCAAGTGCGGGATGAGGCTGGAAGCGGGCGCGGGCGGCGGCGACCACCACCATCCCCTCCACCCGCTGACGGTCACCGACGCGAGTTTTGCGGGCGTGGTGCTCAAAGCGAAGGGTGCGCCCGTGCTGGTCGATTTCTGGGCGGCGTGGTGCGGGCCGTGCCGCACGGTCGCGCCCGTGCTCGACCAACTCGCGCAAGAATCGGGCGGACGCTACCGCATCGCCAAGCTCAATGTTGACGAAAATCCGCGCACCGCCGCGCAGTTCGGCATCCAGAGCATTCCGTCGATGCTCATCTTCAAAGACGGCCAACTCGTTGACCGTCTCGTCGGCGCGCAACCCAAACAAACCATCGCCGCGCGTCTCGCCGCGCACCGGTAAAAATTCACCCGGCGCTCTAGTTGACCTTGATCTGAAGGAGTTGTTTGCCGCAGGGAGAATTGAAGACGACCGTATAAAGGCCGGTCGCGCGGCTGACGGAAGTGATGGTGAAGCGGAAGGTGTTGGGGTCGGGTTGTGGCTCTGAGAAGACGATGATGTCCGCCCAGTTAGCCGTCGTCGGCGAGACGTTGGGGCGTTCGCCCGCGCCGTCGAGCGTGACGGAGACGGTGCGCGAGCCGCCGTTGTTGCGCAGTGTGATTTCGGTTTCATCGATCGAGATGCGACACGCGCCGCCATTGTTTTTGTTGATGTCGCCGCCGACCGCGCGCGGTCTCCGTCGTGACGCCGCCTCGGTGACGACGGGCGTGGCCGCCGGTTCAGGCGGCGTCGGCTGCGACCGTTCGGGCGACGGTTCGGGTGTTGGTTCGGATAGCGGCGGTGCAGTGGTGGTGGTGGTGACGGGCGCGATGATGGTGGTGGTGGTGGCGGAGGTGGTGCTGTTGCTGTTCGTCTCGGTCGTCGTGATAGACGGGACGTTGACCGGCGCGGTTGTGGAGTTGGTCTCGTTGCCGGTCTCGTTGCCGGTTTCGCTGTTCGTTGTCGTCGTCGTCGCGGTAGTGCCGGGCGTCGTCACGTTCGGGTCGGATGGCGTGCCGGGCGTTGTGGCAGCCGGTGTTGAGGTCGTCGGGCTAACGGCTGAGACCGAGACGGACGCCGCGCCGAGTTTATCTTCGAGACCTTCGAGCGAGCCGTTGACCTTGCGGTATAAACCCTCGATGACGGCGCGGCGCGCGGGGTCGGGCGTGCGCCGGTCGTAGCTGCGCAGCAGTGTGGCGAGCGCGTCGGTTTGATTGCCGCTCGCATCGAGCGCGGCGCCGAGATGCCAGAGCGCGTCGCGCCACCACGTCGTCCCTTCGGGCAGCACGCTCGCCGCG
>JBGTHJ010000404.1:0-6425 GCA_041746175.1 Pyrinomonadaceae bacterium | reverse complement strand
CACTCATCGCCGAACGCGACGTGGTGCGGGCGGGCGGGCACAGCCTCGCGCTTGCGCCCGCCGACGCCGAGTTGCGCGAAAGCCTCGAAAGAGTCTATCGCGAAGCCGCGCTCGAAGCCCCGACCTTCGACGACGCGCTCGCAAAAGCGACCGGCCACGCGACGACACGGCGCGAACACGGGCGCAAGATTCTGCAACTGCTGATCGAGGATGGCGCGCTCGTCCGCGTCACGAACGACCTCTTGTTTCACCGCGACGCGCTCGCCCATCTCGTCGCCGCGCTCCGCGAATATGCCGCACGTCACGCGCCCGAACGTCTCGTCGATGTCGCGGCGTTCAAAGACCTCTCCGGCGTCTCTCGCAAATATGCCATCCCGTTGCTCGAATACTTCGACCGCGAACGCATCACCCGGCGCGCGGGCGACAAACGGCTGGTTCTCTAGCCCGGAACGACTCTAAAAACCTTCTTGCTTCTGGCGCGCGAGGGCGGTAACATGGCGACGCACCAAAGCTGTTTCGCAGAACACCGAATAAAATTTACGAGGCAGGTCTGTTTTGGACTGAACAGGCGTGGCAGTTGGATTGATTTCTTCTCGTCATCATTCTACGTAACTTACACCAAACGCCGGAGGTTCAACATGAGTCGTGTTCTAGACATACTGTTTTGGGTTGTTGGCTTGGGCTCCATCGGATTCGCCGTCTGGCAGTTTATCAGGTTCGTCCAATCGGAGGGCGAAGACGGCAATACCACTTTTCTCTGGTACGCCATCGGTGCGGCGGTTCTCGGCTGCGCCAGCCTGCTCGGTTATTTCCTTCGTCATGTGAACAAGGAAGAAGAGATTCACATCACCTCGCAGTAAGGAAATGGGCGGTCTGTCACCGTTCCCGAATCGCGCGGCGTTCTGCGCCGATAGGCGAAACCGTTCATGCCGCCCTCCGAGGCGGCGCGGTGGTTGCTTCTCATCCACTCGTCGAGAGTGAACTTCTTGACGCCGTTTGCGCCTGTCGCAGAAGTCTGCATCCGTCGCAAGCGGCGCTTTGCTTTTCCCAAACATCGTAAAGGATAAACGCCCGATGAACTTCGCCTTATCGTTCGCACTCGCGCAAGGGGATCAGGCTTTTCGCGCGCCGACGTGGTTTCAGCCCGTCCTGTTGGTCCTGCTGGTGTGCGGCGTGGTCGCTTCGCTGGCGGCGGCGGTGGTCGGCTTTTCGCGCGCCCGCGCGTTCGGCCCGGCGGTGCGCTGGTTCGCTCTGGCCGCCGTCTGTCTCTTGATTTTTCACGTGCAAATCCTCGTCATCGGCTTCGCCGTAGCGCAACGCGACAACGATCTGGTGTTGAGCATCGGGGCGTTCTTCAATCTGTTCGTCGTGCTTGCGGCGGTCTGCTCGATCATCGGTTTCGTCCGGCTCACGAATCCGCCGCACTGAACGCCGGCGGGGTGTGGTCGGTTAGCTTTGGCGCTCTGAAAGATTTCTTGAAACTAACGAAAACAGCTTTTCCAGCCGCGCTCGCGATCATGGCCTGCGCGGCGATTTTCTTTGCGGGAGGCGGGGCGCGCGACGCGCAGAGCGGCGTGCCGCGTGGGTTCGTCACAACCCGCGACGCGCGTTTCGTCATCGACGGCGAGCCGTTTCGTTTCGTCGGTGCGAACGCCGCCATCGTCTACGGCGACGACGAACGCGCGCGGATGCCCGACACTTTGCGCGCGATGGCGCAGGACGGTATCCGCGTCGTGCGCGTATGGGCCTTTGGCGAGATTGACCGTCGCGACCCCTCGTCGCCGAGTCCCGACTGGCTGCGCGCCAACCCTTTCCGGCGCGCCCCCGACGAGTGGAACGAAGCTGCCTTCACGCACCTCGACCGCATCCTCGCCGAAGCGGCGCGCCATGACCTGCGCGTGCAGATTTGCCTGACCAACTGGTGGCCCGACACGGGCGGCGTCACGCAGTATCTCAAGTGGGCGGGCGTCGCCGACGCCGCCGACAAAAATTTTCCGCACGGCGTCAACGTCGAGCGCGCGATGCTCTTTTACAGCAACGAAGAGGCGCGCCGTCTCTATCGCGCGCACGTCGAGCGCATCGTCGCGCGTCGCAATTCGGTCACCGGAAAACTGTACCGCGACGACCCCGTCATCTTCGGCTACGAGTTGATGAACGAAGCACAAGCCCCGTCCGGACGCTGGGCGGAGCGGCGCGCGTGGACGGCGGAGATGAGCGCCTACGTCAAATCGCTCGACCCGCATCATCTCGTCACGCCGGGGACGTGGGGCTATCGCTTCTCTTGGGAACGCCGCGAGTGGTTGCGTGAACACCAACTCTCGGATGTTGATTACTGCGATGTGCACGTCTATCCGCGTGACGATGCCGACAGCTACGTCGAGACGCCCGCCGCGCTCGAACTGTTTCTCGAAAACCGCGTCGCCGCCGCGCGCACGGTCGGCAAGCCGGTCATCGTCGGCGAGTTCGGCATCCCCGCCGAAGGCTTCAACCAACTCGCGCAGCCCACATGGTTTCGCGCCTATTTCGAGAGCGCGGCGCGGACGGGCGCGAGCGGCGCGATGTTCTGGATTTGGACGCACGATGCGCGACGCGACTACGGCATCACCCACCACGACCCGCGCGATGCCGCCGTCCGCGCCGAGTTCGCACGCGCCGCGCGTCTCTTCGAGACGCTCAATGATGCCGACCCGCCTCCGCGCGTGCTCGACCCGGGACAGCATCTCATCCCGCATCAGTTCGCCTTCGATCTGCCGACGAATGATGCCGCCACCACCGACTTGCTCCAACCCGTCTTCAAACAACCCGACGACAAAACGCTCCTCTACCGTTTCTCGCCGGAGCAAGCCGCGCGCGGTCGTTTTGAAAAACTCGGTGGCGGTAAAGGGTACATTTGGGGACTCGGCGCGGGCTTCTTCGAGTACGTCTTGCCCGCGCGTGAGGACCGACGGCGGATCGGTGAAATCGTCGTCCGCGCACACCTCCAACCGACGCCCCCCTTCGACGCGCACGGACGCCTCGACTCCACCCGCGTCACACTCTTCATCAACGGCCACGACAGCGGTTCGCGGCTCGTCGCGCTCGTCAAACCGCCCGCCGCGATTATTCAGGAATGGCGCATCACCTCGCTCCGCGTCCGCGCCGACGCCGCGCGCGGGCTGCCGCTCACGCTCCGCTTCGCCGTCGAACCGACCGCCGACCAACCCTTCGGCCTCAACATCTCGAACTTCCCCTACGACTCGAAAGGCGTCACGCCGCTCGAAGTCGAAGTGAAATAGGAAGAGAGGCGGACTCGGTGAGCGTCCATACATCGTCTCGGCAGTGGGAGTTTCGTGAAGGGTAAGGCAATGCTAGATTCTGCGCAGAACCATGCGATTTTCCAAAAGTTGTTGCCCGGTTGATCTCAATGTTATCTCGGTTGTCTCAGCGGGACTGCTCGTTGTAACGACAACCCCGACTTCGATCAGTCTCATAATAGAAACAAGAAAAATAAAACGTCATTGCGGAATCGGGTTGAATGAGATGCTATCCGACGGCTTCGGTAGGAAAGCCGCTAAGAGAATAATCGACAACCAACTCTACCACGCTCCGTAACTGTGGCGTGCAGTTCCTAAACTCGACTTTATCCAAGACCCCCTCGCCATATTTGTAAAGGGCTTCTCCCAAAAGAGCATGGATAAATGATTGGGTTGCATACTTCACATGACGAAAATCGAGGATGATGCTTTCCCCACGATCTAACGCAGGAAGTAGCGTGTTGATTCTGGTCAATCGCGCCTGGTCTTTATCTTCTGCAAAACCGGCGATTCCCGGTTTCAGTTCAATTGTTTTTATCATGTGAACCGAATCTTCTTGGAAATTGTTTTACGCGCGGGCATTTGCCGACGTATCCACTGGAAAAACCCTTGAAAGTCCTCGATGCGGTCCGTTCGTATTTCAACGGCTACTGTGGTGCCCAACCACGTCGAAGGCAATTCCCATATATCATAACGTGGCTCGTCGAATGCCTCAAAATAGAGACGTATCTGCTCCTCCGGATCGTTTGTGCGTCGCAACCGGTAGGCTGCTCTACCGGATAACAGCAAAAAATATCCGCCAGTTCCTTTGGCCATGGAACGAGTGATAAAAAGACCCGCGCCGGCATTTTCCAGTGTTCCGTATACACCTCGCACCGCACCGGTAATACCGGGACGCATCGCTAGACCTAAAGCTATCTTATCGCTTTCAAGAGCTTCAGGGAAATTACTTGCGAGATGCGCCGCTATCCCTCTACCGCAATCTGACACGGCGATGGTAACACGTTTGGGACCTTTCCCTACATAACGATGAGCACACACAAAAGCGCCTTCAGGAGAATCAGAATGCTCAAGCACATTTCGCAATAGTTCGCTCACGCAATATTGCACCGCAGCGAGCGCGTCAGGCTCTGTATCCAAATGTAGGAGTGCCGAAATGCTCGCAATAACCGACGTTAGCTGGTGATGATTTTGTACTTGCGTTAGCGCAAGAAATCTACCTGCTTCCTCATGCTCGATAAGCGAAGGTTTATATTCAAACGGTAGATATTGGAAAAGACGCATTCGGGCAGCGTAGTAGGCATGTTCCCAAGGTTCTCCACTTCCACTTTGATGTCGTTTCTCTTACACCACCCACCCCACGCGGCGATCACTGAGAGTGCAAATGGATCGACATGCGCCCATCGCGGGTGGAGCTCCAGAACCCCAGACGAGCGCTCATTACGATATGGCTGGCTGCTCGTCAAAAATGAACGAGCCGTATGAATACTAGCGTTATTGGGCACAACCAGTTTTGGCATCGTGGATGATTCTAATTTGCACAGTCTTCATTTAGTTGAGCGCGCGTGCGGCTTCGCGGGCGTAGTAGGTGATGATGATGTCGGCTCCGGCGCGGCGGATGCTGGTGAGGGTTTCGAGCATCACGCGCTGCTCGTCGATCCAGCCGCGTTCGGCGGCGGCTTTGATCATCGCGTACTCGCCGGAGACATGATAGGCGGCGAGCGGGAGGTCGAAGCGGTCACGCACCATCCTCATGATGTCGAGATAGCAGGTGGCGGGTTTGACGAGCAGGATGTCCGCGCCTTCGGCGTAGTCGAGTTCGGCTTCGCGGAGGGCTTCGCGGGCGTTGGCCGAATCCATTTGATAGGCACGGCGGTCGCCGAACGAGGGCGTGCTGCCCGCCGCTTCGCGGAACGGGCCGTAGAACGCCGAGGCATACTTGACGGCGTACGACATGATGGGAATGTGCTCCATGCCCGATGCGTCGAGCGCCTCGCGAATCGCGGCGACCTGACCGTCCATCATCGCCGAGGGCGCGACGATATCGGCTCCGGCCTGCGCCTGACTGACGGCGGTTTGCGCGAGCAGTTCGAGCGACTCATCGTTCAAGACTTCGCCTTCACGGATGACGCCGCAGTGACCGTGCGAGGTGTATTCGCAGAGGCATGTGTCGGCGATGACGACCATTTCAGGCGCGGCGCGACGAACGGCGCGGATGGCTTGCTGGACGATGCCGTCGCGGGCGTAGGCTCCGCTCGCGGTTTCGTCTTTCGATTCGGGCAGGCCAAAGAGAATCACGTTGGAGACGCCCGCGTCGAAGGCGGCGGCGGCCTCGCGCGCGAGTTCATCGACAGATAGATTGTGAACGCCCGGCATCGAGGCGACCTCGCGGCGCACGCCCGCGCCCGGACACGCGAACAGCGGCAAGACCAGACTCTCGCGCGACAGGCGCGCCTCGCGTACGAGACCGCGCAACCCCTCACGGCGTCGCAGCCGTCGTGGTCGATGAACAAGATCAGGCATCTCTTAAACCTCTCTCCGGACAAAATAATTGCTTCGACCGATGATACGCGCACGCCGCGCACGCGCGCAAACCTCCGCCCGCCGCCCGCTCCGCGTTGGCGCGCCTTCTATGGTATGTTCGACGGGTTCCGCAACTCCAGACCCGACGGGTTATGACTCCACGCCGTTTGAGTGTCGCTGATTTCGCATGGTCGTCTTCTACATTTTCGCCGCACTGGTCGTGTGGCAGGGCATCGTGTCATTGGTCGGCGGGCGGCGCTACCTCGCCTACGTGCGCGGCGAGATAGCGCGAGCGTGGCCGCCGTTCGCGCCGTTCGCATCGGTCATCGTGCCGTGTCGCGGCGTCGATCATGGATTGCGGGAAAACCTCCGCGCGCTCTTCTTGCAGGATTACGCGGCTTACGAAATCATCTTCGTCGTCGACCACTCCGAAGACGACGCGCTGGCCGTGATTGAAGAAGTGCGGCGTGAATACGAAGGGCGCGGCGGGGTGCGGCGCGTGCGAACGATTGTCGCCGGACGCGCGACGACGTGCGGGCAGAAGGTGCACAATCTGCGCGCCGCCGTCGGCGAACTGGACGCGGCGAGCGAGGCACTGGTGTTCGTCGA
>JBGTHJ010000403.1:0-4349 GCA_041746175.1 Pyrinomonadaceae bacterium | reverse complement strand
AAAGCGGCGGCTGCGCCCGCGCCGTCTGTGTAGCCTTCCGCGCCGCCCGCGAGCGTCGAGACGATGCCGTCGGGCGAGATTTTGCGTATCCGGTTGCTCTCGCCCGCGTCGGCGACAAAGACGTTACCGTCGTCGTCAATCGCGACGCCGAACGGGTCTGCGAAGCGCGCTCCGGTGGGCGTCGCGGCGTCTGCAAAACCCGGCGCGCCGTCGCCCGCCAGCGTCGTCACCCGCGCCTTCCAGCCGATCACGGTTGGCGGCGGCGGTACGAAGAACCGCAAGTAGATGAAGTAAGCGAAGCCGCCCACGCCGATCAGCAAGAACAGCACGAGCATGATTAACTTGAACAAGAATGTGCGTTGCGAGCCTGGGCGATTGTTCACGATGTTTCAATCCGGCGCGAGTTTGCCTGAGCGCTGATGTGGTCTGACTCGAAAATGTTGACGCCCGCCGGGTGCTGCTTCGCGACGCGAACCAACGCGGCGGCGACCGCGCGTGCTTGAACCGGTCGATACTTCTTCAACGAGCCGCGCAGCACGAACGAGAACAGGTTCAGCGCCGCTTCGGCGACGCGCTCGCCTGTCCGGCGCTCCGCGCGCTCGCCCAACAACAACGACGGGCGAAAAATCTGCACGCCGTCAAACGGCAACGCGCTGACCGCCGCTTCGATTTCGCCTTTGACGCGACTGTAGAACATCGACGATCCCGCGTCTGCGCCGAGCGACGAGACGAGCAGGAATTGCGCCGCGCCGTTTTCCAAAGCGACCCGCGCAACGTCCAACGGGTATTCGTAATCGACCTTGCGAAAGGCTTCGCGCGAACCCGCCTTCTTGATCGTCGTGCCGAGACAACAAAAAACGTCGTCGGCCTTTATCATCTCAGCCTGCGGCTTGAGAGTTTTGAAGTCGATGATGTGCTGCTTCAGCTTGCGGTGGACGCGCGCGGCGGGACGGCGACCGACGGTCGCGACGTGCGCGTAATGCTCGTCCTCCAACAGCAGTTCGAGACAGTGGCCGCCGACGAGTCCGGTCGCGCCGAGCAACAGAGCGGTGCGTGTGCTCATTCGGTCTCGCTGCGGTCGGGTGCTGCCGCGTCGTCTTTAATCCAGACCGTTTTGATGTTGACGAACTCGCGGATGCCCTGCGCGCTCAACTCGCGACCGTAGCCCGAATGCTTGATACCGCCAAAGGGCAAGCGCGGATCGGAAGCGACCATCCCATTGATAAACACCGCACCGGCTTCGATCTCTTCGACGAAGCGGTCGCGCTCGCCCGCGTCGGTCGTCCACGCGCTCGCGCCGAGACCGAAGTCGGTATCGTTGGCGATGCGAATCGCGTCCACGATGTCGCGTGCGCGGAAGAGCAGGGCGACGGGGCCGAACAGTTCGTCTCCGTAGGCCGGAGAATCTTCGTCGATGTCGGCGAGCACGGTCGGCGGGTAGTAGTTACCCTTGATTTCGAGACGCTTGCCACCCGTCAGGATTCGCGCCCCCGCCGCGACCGACGCGCGCACCTGTTCCTCAAGCGTTTCGCGGATGTCGGGGGTGGCAAGCGGGCCGATGTCGGTGGCGTCGTCGAACGGGTCGCCGACCGTGAGCGATTCCATCCCGGCGACGAAGCGGCGCGCGAAATCGTCGTAGACGGCGGCGTCGATGATGAACCGTTTCGCCGCGATGCACGACTGACCGTTGTTGATGGTGCGGGCTTTGATCGCGGTCTTGACGGCGGCGTCGAGGTCGGCGCTCGGCATCACGATGAAGGGATCGCTGCCGCCGAGTTCGAGCACCGTTTTCTTGATGCACCGCCCCGCTTCGCTCGCCACGCGGCTGCCCGCCGGTTCGCTGCCGGTCAGCGTCGCGGCGACGATGCGCGGGTCGCCGAGCACGCGCTCCACCTTGTCCGAGCCGATGAGCAGGGTTTGAAACGCGCCTTCGGGGAATCCGGCGCGGTGGAATATCTCTTCGATCGCGAGCGCGCACTGCGGGACGTTTGAAGCGTGTTTGAGCAGCCCGACGTTGCCCGCCATCAGCGCGGGCGCGGCGAAACGAAAGACCTGCCAGAACGGAAAGTTCCACGGCATCACCGCGAGCACCACGCCCGACGGTTGATAACGGACGAAGCTCCGCGTGGCGTCGGTTTCAACCACCTCGTCGGCGAGATGCCGGGCGGCGTGTTCGGCGTAGTAGCGACAGACGAGCGCACACTTCTCCACCTCTTGAATCGCCGCCCGCAGAGTCTTGCCCATCTCGGTCGTCATCAGCGCGCCGAACTTGTCCTTCTCTGTTTCGAGGATGGCGGCGGCGCGCCGCATCTTCGACGCGCGCTCGTCGAAGCTCGTCCGGCGATGCTCGCGAAAAGTCGCCGCCGCATTTTCGATCTTTTCTTCAAGCTGCGCGTCGGTCAGCGGCTCGAACTCGCGGAGCGTTTCGCCGGTCGCCGGATTGATGGTGGCAATCGTCATGTCGGTCCCCCTTTACTCGATTACTTTGCGCGTGCGAGACGGCGCGTGTCGGAGCCGCCGCGAAGTCTGTACGTGCGTCGATGACCGGTCGTCCGATTCGTGATGTCAACTTCGATGATGCCGCTCGCGTCGCAGGTGTAGTTCTCTTCGATGAGATGTTCGCCGAAATTCGCGCGTTCGACCGCGACGCCGGCGAGTTCGGTCTCGCCCTCCAACGCGGGGTCGAACGGAAAATAGATATCGTCCCACGGCGTCAGGTCGCCGCGCGGCTCGCGCTCCGGGCTGAGACGGCCCGACTCGATGAAACGAAAGTGGCCGACGTTGTGCGCCGGTCGATAACTCCGCTTGCGCTCGAGCCGCGCGGTGCCGTTCGCGGGCAGCAGAGTGTCTTTCTCGAACAGCACGTCGAGTTCGACCGAACGTCCCGCTTCGCGTTCGCGCCAGACGCCGAAGTGTCGCGTGAAGCGTTCGCGCAGAGTGTATCCGGCATCCGAGTCGGCGGCGATGGCGAGACCAATCGCGGTCGCCGCATGCGGGTACGGCGACTTCCGTACCTGTCGCCCGTAACGTTCGCGCAGCAGACGCGCGACGACCGGCAAATCGCTCGAACCCCCGACCATGTAAACCGCCGCGACCTTTTGCCAATCGAGTTCCGCGCCGTCGGGCGTGCGCTCCATCGCGCGCTCCATCGCGTCAATCGTCTGCTCGACGAGCGGGCGGCAGCGCTCGTAAAACTCGCTCGTGCTGACGACCGTTTCGCCCGCGCCGTCGAGCACGCGACCGAGATCGACCGCGACCTTGCGCGTGTTCGGGTGCAGCCCTTCCTTCTTCTCGCGGCACTCTTCGAGCAGCCGGAACCACGCGGTTTCGTCGGGCGCGGCGACGACGCCCGCGCGCTCCAATGCCAGTTCGAGCAGGATGCGGTCGAAGTCGTCGCCGCCGAGTTGCGCGATGCCGTCGCTGCTGACGACTTCGTGACGACGTTCGGCGATGCTGATGACCGAGGCATCGAACGTCCCGCCGCCGAGGTCGTAGACGACGACGTGCTCGCGCTTTGCCGCCGCGCCCGTCGAAAGATAATGATGCGCGTATTCGATGCCCGCCGCCGACGGCTCGTTGATCGTGCCGCGCACCTCGAAGCCCGCACGCCGGTAGGCTTCGAGCGTGAGGAAACGCTGGTTGCTGTTTGAATTGGCGGGCACGGACACGACCGCTTCGATGCGCTCACGCGGCTTGATGCGCAGGTTCGACCGTTCGTCGAGGTCGCGGCGCAGGCGCGATAAAAATCTCGTCAGAAGTTCGAGCGCGGTCATCCGATGTTCGCCGAGCATGACCACCGATTCGGGGCCGAGCCACGCGAGGTCGCGCTTGAAAGAGCGCAGCAGGAGCCAGTCGGAGTCGTTCTGTTGCGCCGCCGCGTCGAACCCGTACAGATGCGCATCGCCCCGCGTCGCCATCAACGACGGATACCATTCCTGCGCGTCGCCGCTCTCGGTCTGAAAACTTACGACCGGATAATTGCCCCGGTCAACCGCCGCTACGACCGTCCGCGTCGTCCCGAAATCAATCCCTAAAAGCATCCACTCACCCTTCGCATAAAATTCATCGTAAACGTCAAACGACGCGTGGCGAAGTATCGCTTGAAACCAGTGTCGGGCTTCCAACCCGCGCCTTGCTATTTGCTCTCAAGCCGTCGCCGCGCGTGTTTATCGTCGCCATTCTTTATCCAGCCGTCAAGCACGCAGCATTGGGTGTAATTAAAAGTGGGACTCAGGGATAATGACTTTCACTAAACAGCGAAAGTGGAGGTCAATCATGTCAAATTCCAGCAACAGGTTAGATGAGCGGACTAGAAGGTTGATCGCAAGTCTCCAGGAACACCCGGAATT
>JBGTHJ010000402.1:0-9253 GCA_041746175.1 Pyrinomonadaceae bacterium | reverse complement strand
CCCCGCCTCCGTCGCGTACTGTTCGAGCGCGCGGAGCGCGAGCGCGCCGAGCCGCCGCGTCGTGTCGGCTTTGAAAAGATGCGCGCCGCCGTAGACGGTGTGGACGGGTTGGCGGCGTCCGGTTTCGCCCGGATACCGCGCGGCGAAATCGCGGTTGGCTTGTTCGAGACGGGCGGTCAATGCGCGCGTCGATTCTTCGGACAGTGACGTTTTCATGTAGCTCCTCGGTAGGCCGGTATGTTGGCATTCCGACCGAATCTTTAACACCCGCCGCGCATTCTAGCCCACTTCGACCGACCGACGCGACCGGAGAAATCGTGTCTCGCAAACGCGGCGGGACGTGGTATATTCCGCACTCGAAAATCCAGCCGGTCGCCCTCGCGATCTTAACAAAATGCGCCACCCATAGCCGCCGCGCGCTTCTGATCAAAAGGGAGCGAGGTAAAACAGAAAGTAGTAGTGTCCGGGCAAAGTTTGGTGCATCCACCGGGAACCGCAACGATTCTTCGGAAACCGTGCTCTGTTGGGCATTTGTTCATAATCATAAAGTGAAGCCAGGTCGACTTGCCGCTGCGAATGACCCATAAAAATAAGTGTGAGCAATTTATAGCAAGTTGCAATTGCATGTCGCGCTAATAAAAAGAGCGGCATCGCCTGGGAGCGCGAGCATCCCGCTCGCATTGAGCGTTCGGAGAACGCGAACCATTGAACGTGCTCCGAACCTGTTCCCCCAAGTAAGGAGATCGAGAATTTATGCAAAACGAACCCGGCACACCGACGCCGCCCGTGAAGAAATCCGGACTCTCGAAGGGATGCATCATCGGCATCGTCGCCGCCGTGATTCTCGCCGTCGGCGGAGCCATCCTACTTATCGCCGTCGCGGGCGGCGTCTATTTTTTCAAACAATCTGACCCGACTTATACCAACAACAACTCGTCCGGCGGAACAGCGACTTCTCCGTCGTCTTCGAGCAGCGCGGATGACGATAGCGTCGAGGGGGCTTCGCCGACGGCGGCGCAATCTGCGGCGGTCGCGGGCGGGCAGTCGGCGACGTGGGAACAACAGGAGATTTCGTGGACGGTTCCGCAGCGTTGGAGCAAGCAGACGGCTGATAGCCAGACATTCCTCTGGCGCTCGCCCGGAACGTCTGACGCCGCGAACCTGATCGTCAGCATCTCGGCGATGAACGCCGACTTCCCGACCGATGCCAGCATCAACGCTTTTTATCAGGGCGCGGAGACGCGCAAGCAAAACGGCGAGGTGAACGAATTGCGCTGGCTCAAAATCGACGGCGTGAAGGGCGTTCAGTTTCGCGAGTCGGCGCCGGAATCCGCCGACAACCCGCAGCGTTTGCAGTGGTTGGGTTACCGCGATTACAAAGGCCAGAAGCAATTCGTCAACATCATGCTCGCCGCGCGCGGCAAAGACTTCGCCCGCCACGAAGATGCGCTCTACGGCATCCTTTACTCGACCAAACTCTCGAAGTAACCGATGTCGGATGCCGGATGCTCGGAAAAACATGAGCCTGACGCCGAGCATCCGGCTCCCGGCATCCTAGAATTTCCGAATCAGTACGACGCCGCCCGCGACCATCAACGCGCCGACAAACCGCCAGAGATTGACGGGGCGCACCTGAAAGCCGACGAGACCGTAGTGGTCGAGCGCCATCGACGCCAGCATCTGACCCGCCAGCGCGACCGAGATGAATGTCGCCGCGCCGAGTTTGGGCGCGAAGGCGGCGGCCACCGTGACGAAGAAAGCGCCGAGCATTCCGCCCGTCCAAGCCCACCACGGAGCTTGGAGCAGCGCAGACGGAGCAGGCCACGTCGAGCGTAGAAAGAGCGCGTAGATGAAGAGGACGACCGCCCCGACGACGAACGATACGAGCGCGGCGGTAACGGGATGTCCGACCGTCCGCGCGAGTTGTGAATTGATACCGGCCTGCGCGGGAATCAGTATTCCGGCGAGCAGGGCGAACAGCAGATAGACCCAGACCATCGGTGCAGTACCCCTTCGAGCATATTTTGAAGTCGACGCATTGTGCCCGTGCCGCCCGTAATTTAACAGGCGCGACAAAAGAGAAAGCCGATGCGAGCAACTCGATGTTGCGACCGCACCGGCTCGCTCTTTTATCGCCGCGTAGAGATTGACGGCGGTTGAGAACGGAACTTACTGGAAGACCTGTTCGACGGGCACGATGGAGATGTGCTCCGGCTTGACGTTGATCTTGTAGCGCTCGATCAACTTGTCTTCATCGGTAATCTGTTTGGGCTTCGGCGAGTTGTAAGTGATCGTCGAAGGCTGGTTGGCGACGATTGCATCGCGCAGGGCTTCGGCATCTTTGGTGATGACGATGATGCGCATCCGGTCGGACTTGAGATGCTTCTGAATAGCGCGATTCGCGTCGTCGAGCGTGAGTTTCGCGAGTTGCTCGCGCATATACCGGTTGTAGTCGCCGGTGCGGTAATAACGGCTGTCGAGCGCGTAGCCGAGTTGGGCATCCTGCGTCTGCGTCAGAATGTTGATGTACTTTGAGAGAAATTCTTTGGTCGCCTCGAAAGCCTCTTTCGACATCCCTTCGCTTACCAGTTTGTCATACTCGAACAGCGCGGCGCGCAAAACGAAATGGCCGTTCTGCGGTTCGACCGGGCGAATCCAGATTTGGAAAATCTGTGACGAGCGTCCGAGATTCGGGTCGGGCGTAAACTGGAACATCCCGCGCGGGAAGTATTCGATGTAAGCATAGTTGCCGTAGTTCAAGCCGCGCGCCTCGCGCAGTTTTTGGTAGAGGTGGCTGTTGCTCGAACGGTGTTGGCCGAAGTAGGAGGCGACGACGGCGAGCGCAGGCCAGTCTTTGTCGGCGCGTGTCGCCTCTATCGGAAAGCCGAGCGAGATGGCCGTCGAGCGCGTGTCGCGTTTGACCAGTTCGATCCTCATCCCGGCATCGAGTTTGAGCGCGGCGTCCTTCATCATCCCCGGCGCGCCCTTCGGGAGTTTGGCGAAGTCGGCTTCGACCTTCTTCGCGAAACCGTCGGGATAACCGCCCGCCATGCCGAGCGCCAGATTCGCCTGCGTATAGTTCTTCTTGTAGAAATCGCGCACGTCGTCGAGCGTCAACTTTTCGAGCGCGCCGACGCGACCCATGTTGTGATGCCCGTAGGGGTGTCCGGCATAGATGACGTTATAGAGTTGCTCCTTGCCGAGTTCTTCGTCGTTGCCTTCGCGTAGATTGACTCTGAGAAAGTTGACGGCGTCGGCCTTGAGGCGTTTGAAATCGTCTTCGCGGAAGCCGGGGTCGAGCAGCATCTGGCTGATGAGACCATAATACTTGTCGAGGTTATCGACGTGCGTCGTACCCGTAAAGACCGTCATCTCTTTGTCGATTTGCCAGTTGAAACTCGTCGCCAGCGGGTACATCGCTTCGAGTATCTGCTCGTAGGTCATCGCGCGCGAACCGCCCGAAGCAAGCATCGCCGCGGTCAGCGCGGCGACGCCCTCCTTGCCCTGCGGATCGGCAGCCGCCCCCGTCATAAACAGGAGACGAAAGGTGACGAGCGGCGTGCGATTGGGTTGCAGCACGGTGGCGATGTTGGCGGCGGCGTTGGTGGTGGCAGCGCTATTCATCTTCTTCTGGGTTGCGGCGGACGCGGCGTTGGGCAACAGCGCCACAGCGAGCGCGAGTGCGGTTAGAGCACGGTTCATTGTTTGGCGGCCTCCTTGTCGGCAGTCTTGGTGGCGAGCGTGACGACGGTGCGATTGCTCTCCGCGAAGTAACGCTTCGCCGCATCACGCACGTCTTCGGGGGTCACCGTCTCCATCAACGCGAACACTTTGTTGATGGTTTCGGGCGTGCGGCGCAACGCAATGTAGGGCGCAACCGCCGAGGCAATCGCGCTCGAACTATCCATGCCGAGCGCAAAGTTGTAGCGCATCCGTGAACGCGTCTCGTCAAGTTTCTTCTGCGGAATTAACTCTTTGGCGTAACGGTCGAAAGTCGCTTGAATTTGCGTGCGCACGTCTTCGACATCCTTCTGCTCTTTGACGCGCGCGAAGACGGCGAAGAGTTCGGGATCCATTTGGTCATCGAAAGATGGACCAAGCAAATCTACCTTTTGCTCTTTCAGCACGAGCCGTTGATAGAGGTCGGAATTGTCGCCGAACGCGATGGCTGCGAGCAGGTCGAGCGCGACCTTGTCTTTGCTCTCCTCCGAATAAGCCGGGCCGCGAAACGCGACCGCAACGATGGGGAGCGTTTGCGAAGGCCAGTCGATGTGCGCGGTGCGCGGCTCTTTCTGCGCGGGTTCTGTCGGAATTGGCGGCAGGTCGCCCGTGCCCTTTTTCCAGTCGCCGAAGTTCTGTTTGGTCAGAGCCAGAGAGCGCGCGCGCGTCACGTCGCCGACGAGCACAATAGTCGTGTTCTCAGGCCGGTACCAGCGTTTATAAAATTCAAGGCTGTAGTCGTACTGGTTCGGCATGTCCTTGATGTCGTTGAGATAGCCCATCGTGGTGTGCGAATAGGTATGCGTTTTGTAAGCCGTTTCGCGCAGGACTTCAAAGAGCTTGGAGAAAGGGTTCGCGCTGTTCTTGTTATACTCGCCGAGCACGGCGAGCGACTCGGTGCGGTAATCCTCCGGCGAGTATTTGAGGCGGATGAAGCGGTCGGCTTCGAGTTTCATCACCTCGTCGAGATCGTCTTTCGAGAACGTCTCGTGATAAACGGTGCGGTCGTCGGAGGTGTAGGCGTTGGCTTCGGCTCCGGCACGTTTGAGAATCGCGTCGCGCTGATCGGAGGTGAAATTCTCGCTCCCGCGAAACATCATGTGCTCGAAGAAATGCGCGTAGCCGCTCTTGCCCGGCTCGACCTCGTTGCGCGAGCCTGTGCCGACGACGATGTAGAGCGCGACCAGATTCGGATAGTCGGTCGGGACGGTGATCAGGCGCAGACCGTTCGGTAAATCGTCAATCGTGTGTTCGTAGGAGAAGAGTTTGCGTTCTTTCGGCTTGGACTGCTGCGCGAAAACGACGAGCGGCAGACACAGCACGAGCGCGCTGAGAATCAGGTTTTTCATGTCGGACAGGCTCCCCAAAATTGAATGAAATTTGCTGACAGGTGGCGTTTATTATACACGTTTCGCGCGAATAATTCAGATGTCGGGAGGCTTGGCGACGGTTGCATGAATCGCCGATAAGCGGTCAGCAGTTGTCTAAAAAAGCCGCTCATGTAAAATGTTCTGCAAATGAAAAAAGTGCTGCTCATCGTCATCGACGCTTGCACCTCGCGGATTCTGATGCCCGCCATCGAGGACGGCAAATTGCCGAACCTCGCGGCGCTCGCCCGCGCCGGTGCGCTCGACCCCGACTGCGTGACGATTTTTCCGTCGATCACACCGGCGGCGACCGCCTCGATCGTGACGGGTTGTTACCCGCAGGAGCACGGCATCGCGGGCGCGTTCTGGTACGACGCCGATGAGAAACGCGTCTTCTTTTTCGGCGACGACGTGTGGGTCGTGATGAGCGAGGGCGTCGGGAAATTTTTCGAGGACTTTCTCGTCAAACTGAACCACGAACGCTTGCGCGCCGAGACGCTTTTTCAGACGGTCGAACGCGCCGGACTGCGCGCCGCGTGTCTCAACTATTTCGTCTTTCACGGCGACACGGAACACAAAGTCCACGTCCCGTTTCTGCTCAGTCTGCTGCCCGGCGTGCCGTTCTCGGAAGTGGTGCACGGGCCGTCGATCTTGTGTCTCGGAGATTTCATCGAGAACCGCGACGCGGCGGGCGAAAAGGTCGAGGCGAGCGGCGGCATCTTCAACAGTTTCGGGTTGAAGGACGAAGGCACCGCGCAGTTTCTCATCAAACTGGCGCGCGACCGCGCGCTCCCCGATTTCACGCTCGCCTACTTTCCCGACTACGACCTCAAGAGTCACAAGGTCGGGCCGGTCGAAGGGGTCGAAGCGTTGGTCGAACTGGACGAGAAGTTCGGCAGAATTTACGAGGCGTTCGGCGGGTTGGAAGCGATGCTCGAAGAGGTTTGCGTGGTGCTCACCGCCGACCATTCGCAGAGCATCGTCGGTGAGGATAAGCAGAAGGCGGGCATCCATCTCGAAGAAGTGCTCGCCGGGTTCTCGCTCGCCGATGCGGGCGAGCCGTGGGATGGCGACGATGATTTGATGGTCTGCCCGAACATGCGCGCCGCGCAAATCTACTTCCGTCGTCCAGCCGCCGAGCAGTTGGAGCGCGTCGTGCATCAACTGCTGACCGACCCGCGCGTCGATCAGGTGATGTGGCGCGATGCGTTGGTCGTGAAAGGCGGGCGCGGTTACCGCGTCGCGACGCATGATCGCGGCAGCCTCCATTTTTGGGCGGGCGCAAAAGGGCGCGCGTCGGCGGTCGACCGGCAGGGGCAGCGCTGGAGTTGGCAGGGCGATCTCGCGGCGGTTGACGCGCGCGTGACGCCCGGCGGCGTGCTCGAATTCGGAACTTATCCCAACGCCTTCGAGCGCATCGCGTGCGGGCTGGACAACGAAGAGGGCGGCCATCTCTGGATGACCTCGGTGCCCGACTGCGAGTTCTGCATCCCGCGCACAGAGGTTCACACAGGCGGCGGTTCGCACGGCTCGCTCCACATCCTCGATTCGGTCGTCCCGCTCCTGTTGGCGGGCGCGCCCGAAGGCATCGGTTTGCCGGAGAATCCACGCGCGGTGGATGTCGCTCCGCTGTGCCTCTCGATACTCGGACTCATACCCGCTCACGCCATCGGCGCAAGCCACGTCCGGAACGCCGACCCGTCAGGTTAGTCGTCAAGCCCCGGCTTGTCGCGGCGCGCGCGGCTGATGAGTCGCGACGAACAAGTTCATACTTTTCGCTTGCAGTTTTCACTTGAGATTGGCGCGCAACCGCTCCGGTATGCTGAGAAGTTGCTGCCAGCCGGAATGGTCTTGACGCATCTGCGCGGTGAGATCGTCGCGGAGTCGGCGGAGGCCGTCCGAGAGATCGTGCGGGTAGCTTTCGATGTCGGGGAAGCGGGCGCGCTGTTCTTCGACGAAGGCTTTCTGTTTGGTGATTGAAGGAATCGCTTCGTGGCGTCCGCGTTCCCAGAGCGGCACGAGGAGGCGTTCGACCTTGACCGCGCCGGGAATCTCCACCGCTTCGTCGTTGAGTCCGATGATGTCGGCGACGTAGTTGCCCGCCGCGTCGAGGCCGCGAAAGACTTGTAGACGACCGGGCAGCGTCGATTTCTCCGGCGTGTTGGAAGCCTTGAGCGTCGGGCGACCCTGAATCAGGCATTGCTTGAAGATGACGCCCGCGATGCGCGCGACCTCGCCCGACAACTTCGTGCCGATGCCAAAGCCCGCCGCTTCGGGAAACTCTCCGACGATCCGCCGCACCCCTTCGACATCGAGGTCGCCCGTCAGCACGGGCATCAATCCGTCCAGCCCGTTGGCCTCAAAAAAATCCAGACACCATTTGCCCAGCGCGGCGAGGTCGCCGGAGTCGATGCGGAAACCTTTGAAGGCGCGGCGGCGCGCGGCGGTCGAAGTCGCGGCCATCGCCGCGTGAGCCGCGCCGGTGTAAACGTCAATCGTGTCGAGCAGCAGCGTCGTGCCCTGCGGATTGGTGTCGAGCCAACGCTCGAAGGCGACTTGCTCGAAGTGTTTGGGACGACCGGTGCGCGGCTCGATTTCCGGCTCGGTCATATAACCGATGTATGCCTGTTGCCAGTAGTGCGCGGCGGTGCCGACCGCCGGGATGTCGAGACGGTGCGCGGCTTCCATGTTCGAGGTGTCATTGAATCCGCCGATGAAGGCGTAAGTCGCGACTTCGACCGAGCGTTCGACATCGCCGTTGCGACGCAGCGAAAAATCGGAGAGCCAGCGTTCGCCCGCCGCCATCCGTAGGCGCATCGCGATGGAGGCGGTCGTCATCGGCAAGTCGAAGGCGTGCTCAAATTTTATCTCCTGCGCCTGCGTCAGCCCGAACGCGCCGGTGATGTCGGCGAACGGCTCGCCCGCGAACATGATCGTGCCCGGTCTGACGGCGCGCACCGTGCCCGCGAAACTCAAATCCTCGACCGCCTTCGCGAACAACTTCAAATCGCCGCGATCCTGTTCGAGAAAACGCAGGCGCGGACGATCCATGTGGCTATCAACCAGCGAACGCACGAGCCGCTCGTGTCCCAAACACGGGGCGAAGGCGAGCTTGCGCTGCGTCACGTAAAAGGTCGCTTCCGCATCGCTCAGCAGTTCGCCGTGCAGCCGCGCCGCGTCTTTGTACGATGCGTTGCCCATCGTCGCGTGATAACGGTCGATGTTCAGCATATCAATCTCGGCGTGACGGGTGACAAGACAGAACACAGCTCTATCCTGCGACCCGTCGCCGGCCAACTATCCCGCCTCAGACGATTTCGGCACCGGCTTGGCGCATCTCTTCGATGGCGCGTTGGCCGTCGTCGGGTTGGAGGTTGACGGGGCGCATCGCGGCTTCGACGGCTTTGACCGCGAAACCTTCGCGGAGCGCGTCGAGCACGGTGCGCTTGACGCAATAGTCGGTCGCCAGCCCGCCGACCCAGACCTCTTCGATGTCGTGCTCGCGCAAGAGTGCGGTGAGTTCGGTCCCGTCGAAAGCGGAATAGTTGTTCTCGTCGCCCAAGCCCTTCGAGACGACCTGGATGCGCGGGTCGTCGTTCAAATCGCGATGAAACTCCGCGCCGCGCGTGTTCTGGACACAGTGCGGCGGCCACGTCCCGCCGTGTTTGGCGAAGTGTTTGGTTTCGACGGGATGCCAGTCGCGGCTCTTCACGACGAGGTCGTCGTGCGCGAGAAATTCTTCGATCAGCCCGTTGAGCGGCGCGATCACTTCGTCGCCGTTTGCGACGGCTAGCGCGCCTTTCGGACAGAAATCGTTTTGCACGTCAACCACGATGAGCGCGCGTTTTTTGTTGTTCGACATAATGCCAGCGGCGTCCTCCAAAAGCCTCGCCTCCGTTCACGGCCAGCCCGCTTGAGACGGGCGGATGCGTTGGTAAAGATGCGGGCGAGCGATTAAACTGTGTGCAAGCATAACTCCAATGGACGGAGACGGCAAAACGTGATGTTCATGGCTCACCATCTGCTCCGCACAATCCGGCAGTTTCGCGCCGCGAGCGTGCGCCACGCGGCGTTGATTCTGATGACCGGCGGGCTGTGTGTCGCGGCTTGCGCGAAGGTCGAAGCCGCGCCGCGCGCGGTCGCGCGAGATGACGCGCCGCGCTGGA
>JBGTHJ010000401.1:0-2061 GCA_041746175.1 Pyrinomonadaceae bacterium | reverse complement strand
GACACCAGCGGCGACACCAGCGGCGACACCAGCGGCGACATCGCCGACGCCCGCCGCGAGTGCGAAACCCTGAGAAGCGGTCGAAGCCATCTCGCGATGAATGGTCGAGAGTGGACGTTTGCGAGTCGCCGAAATTTCTGTACCTCGTCCAGAGTCGTTACCGTTTGAGGGTGAAAAGATTTTGGTTGTCACTCCCAATCAACTATGCTACAACCCGTGACGGCAACTTTAACAAACTAACCACCAGCATTTCTTGGCGGCAATTCTTACGAGCCTTTCTGTTCATTCAACGCCACTGATGAGACAACGATTCATCAAGCTTCCAGCTTTCTGCGCACTAGCTTTGCTGATGTTCGTCGGCGCGCGTCTCGCATCCGAAACGGCGGGCGCGGCGAGCGTTGAACCGACGGCGCAGCAGCAGCGCAGGCGGCGCGACATCCGACGCCCGCGCGCGTCCACTCAACGTCGCACGCAGCGTCGCCCGCGTATCGACTACTCGAAATTCTCGCACCGGACGGCGCAGCATCGACAGGCGTGCGATTCGTGTCACACCATCCCGACGCCGAACTGGACGACCGCCCGCGCCGCCGAACCGTTCCCCGACGTGACCGATTACCCCGACCACGACGCCTGTATCAATTGCCACCGGCAGCAGTTCTTCGTCGGCGCGCGTCCCGTCATCTGCACGCTCTGCCATACCAACGCCTCACCGCGCAACGGGGCGCGGTTCGCTTTTCAAAACCCGAACGAAGGCGGGCGCGGAATCCAGAAGCCGAAATCCGAATCACAATTCGACACCAAGTTTCCGCACGACGTTCATCAGGATGTAATGGCGTCTGTGCGTCCGGCTCATCAGGAACCGGCTTTCCGTTTCGTGCGCGCTTCGATGTCGCAGACGGCGGCAACAGCTGTGCCGACGCAAGTCGATAGCTGCACGATTTGTCATCAAACTTTTGAACCGAGGTCGCGCGGGGCTGACAGCCCGGCAGCACAGCCGATGACGGGTCAGCCCGCCGACTTTCCGAAAGAGGCTTTCTGGCCGGACAAAGGGACTTTCAAATCTTCGCCGACGAGCCACGCCTCTTGCTTCAACTGTCACTGGCGCGACGGCGGCGTCGTCCCCCTCGCCAACAATTGCGTCGCCTGTCATGAATTGCTGCCCGCGGGCGTCCAGTTGACGACGGCCAAAACCGACGGAACGGCTAAGGCGCACACCGACGGCAGCACGTCCTTCGCGCGGGCCATCGCCGACAAGAGTATCCGCGAACAGTTCCTGCAACGGCAGTCGGTCAAGTTCGTCCACGAGATTCCCAAGCACGAAGAGCGCGGCTGTACCTCGTGCCACCTGACCATCACGGGCGCGGACGACTTAAAAGGCCAGACGCTCAACGTGCCGATTCTGACATGCGCGCCCTGTCACATCGACGCGCGCACACGCAAAGAACTGAACAAAGAAGTCGCGGCAAGACGAGACGATGCTGCTTTCCAGTGCGTCAAGTGTCATGCGAATTTTGGCAAAGACCCGATTCCGGCGTCGCATGACGAAGCCGTCCCGGCTCCGAAAAAATGACCGGATGTATGACCGACGTGCAAAACCCAGACGCCCAAACTGAACCCCCGCCGCGCGCCCCGCAAGCAGACCTGCGCCGTCGCGTCTCGCTTGCTGTGCTCTTTACGGGCACGGCCTGTTTCGTGCTGGCATTCGCCTTCGGCGGTCGCGCGGCTCCGGCGGCGGCGGCGGTGGCGGTCGCTGCGCCGCAAGACATGGGGAGAGATTTCTCGAAGTTCTCACATACGACCCAGAGCCATGCTTCGCTGGCCTGTGCGTCGTGTCACCAGCGCACCGCCGACAACTCGGCCAAGCCCGTGCTGCCCGGTCACAAAGCTTGCACCGACTGCCATCTCGCGCAGTTCGTCTCGGCCAGCGCGCCGATGTGCGCCATCTGCCATACCAATCTTGAATCGAGCAACCCGCCGGTCAAGGCTTTCCCCGGATTGCGAAGCTTCAACGCCAAGTTCGACCACGCCCAGCACTTGAGCGGCGCGGCGCGCCCGGCGAAC
>JBGTHJ010000400.1:0-8807 GCA_041746175.1 Pyrinomonadaceae bacterium | reverse complement strand
GGGGGCGTGCATGAACAGCGGGAAGACGTTCGCGGCGACCGAGATTGTGCGGCAGGCGACGCGGGCGGGGTTGCGTGTCGCGGCGTGCAAGTTGTCGGGGATCGCGTGCCTGCGCGACACGCTCAACATGGCGGATCATGGGGCGGTGGCGACGGCGAGCTTTCTCGATTGCGGGTTGCCTTCGACGGTCGGCATTGGCGACATCGCGCCGGTGGCGAAGGCGATCATCGCGCGGCTCAACGAGTGCGCGCCCGACCTCATCGTGATCGAACTCGGCGACGGGATTCTGGGCGGCTACGCGGTCGATTCCATCTTCGACGACGCGGAGTTGCGCGCGGCGATGACCGCGCTCATCTTTTGTGCGTCGGACTACGTCGGAGCGTGGGGCGGGGTCGAACTTCTCAAGCGACGCGGTGTGCCGGTCGATCTCGTCGCGGGGTCGGTAACCGATTCGCAGATGGGCGAAGACTACATCGAACGCGAGTTCGGCGTGCCCGCCGGAAATGCCAAGCGCAACGGCGTCCGACTTTTCGAGATCGTCAAGTCGAAAGTCGAAAGTCGAACGTCGAACGTCTGTGCTTGAGCGGAGAGCTATCCGGAATTGCACGCGGCGCGGGTGGGTCTCAGGCGGCAGGCTAACCGGAACCTGATATGAAAATCAAAGTAGCAATTTTGGGCGGGTCGGGATACGGCGGGGCTGAACTGTTGCGCATCCTGTTGAGTCATGCGCGGGTCGAAGTCGCGTTCGTGACGGCGAACGAGCACGCGGGGAAAGAGGTCGGCGAGGTGCACCGGAATCTTTACGGTCTGACCGATTTGCGGTTCGCGAGTGCGCCGGAAGACGCCAGCGCGTTTGATAATCTCGACTGCGTTTTTCTCGCGTTGCCGCACGGTCAAGCGATGGATGTCGTGCCGCGACTCGCGCCGGGCGTACGGGTCATCGACCTGTCGGGAGATTTTCGACTGCGCGACCGGGCGGAGTTTGAACAGCACTACGGGCGCGAGCACACCGCGATGGAAGCGCAGTCTGATTTCATCTACGGTCTGACCGAGACGCATCGCGCCGAGATTGCGACGGCGCGACGCATCAGCAATCCGGGTTGCTTTGCGACCGCGACGCTGCTCGCGCTCGCACCGCTTGTGGCGAACGGGCTGACGACGGGGCGCGTCGTCGTCGATGCCAAGACGGGTTCCTCAGGGTCGGGCGCGAAGGCGGCGGCGAACACGCACCATCCGCAGCGCGTCAATTCCTTCTACGCCTATAAGCCGTTCACGCATCAACACGTGCCGGAGATCGAGCAGGAGTTGCGCGCCGTCGGCGACTGGACGAGCGAACTCGTTTTCATGACGCATTCGCTGCCCGTCGCGCGCGGCATCTTTGCTTCGGTCTACGTCGAGACAAGTCGCGAGATGAAGACCGAAGAGGCGCGCGAGATTTTCGCCGACTACTACCGCGAAGCCTTTTTCGTGCGACTTGTCGAAGGCTCGCCCGACATCAACTGGGTCAAGATGTCGAACTTCTGCGACCTCGGTTTCGCTGCGCGCGGGCGTCAACTCGTCGTCTTCTCCGCGCTCGACAATCTCGTCAAAGGCGCGGCGGGGCAGGCCGTCCAAAACATGAACTTGATGTTCGGCTTCGACGAAAAAGAGGGGTTGGTGTTGACGGGCGGCAATCCGTAAAAAGCGTTGAGCAAATGACAGGTGGCGGTCGACAGGATAAGACCTGCTTTGTCCCGGTCACCTGGCACCTCGATAGCGAGTTGCAATCGTATGTAGCGCTTGAAAGAGAGGCGCCGCCCGGGAGCGCGAGCCTCTGGCTTGCATTGAGCGTTCTCAAGCACGCTGGCCAGCGGGACGCTGGCGCTCCCATGTGCGTGGGGTACGCTGGCCAGCGGGACTCTGGCGCTCCCAGGTGCGTGGGGTACGCTGGCCAGCGGGACGCTGGCGTTCCCAGAAGTCAAATAGAACAAGCATGACAAAATCAATCGCGACGTTTGAAGAGATCGCGGAGCGCGAAGAGCGTTACCAGTTGGCGACGTACAAGAAGATGCGGGTCGCGGCGGAGCGCGGGCGGGGCGTGTGGATCGAGACGGGCGCGGGCGAGCGTTATCTCGATTTGTACGGCGGGCACGCGGTGGCGGCGACGGGACACTGTCATCCGCGCGTGGTCGCGGCGTTATGTAAACAGTCGGAGTCGTTGCTGTTCTACTCGAACCTCGTCTATTCGGACGTGCGCGGGCGCGCGGCGGAGAAACTTGTCGGGTGCGCGCCCGAAGCGATGACGAAAGCGTTCTTCTGCAATTCGGGGACGGAGGCGAACGAGAACGCGATGCGGATGGCGCGGATGCGTACCGGCAGAGAGCGCGTGATAACTTTTTCGGGGGGCTTCCACGGGCGGACGGCAGACGCCATCAGCGCCACCGCGCTCGGTCGTTATCGCGAACTCGGACGCCCGAACGTGCCGGGTCATCTGTTTGCGAAGTTCGGCTCGATTGAGTCGGTGGCCGCGCTCGCCGACGAGACGGTGGCCGCCGTGATGCTTGAGCCGGTGCAGTCGATGGCGGGCGTGACGCAGGCCGCGCCGGAGTTCTACAGCGCGCTCCGTGAACTGTGTGACGCGCGCGGGATGTTGCTGATTTACGACGAAGTGCAGACCGGCGTCGGGCGTACAGGCGAGTGGTTCTTCGCGGGTCACGCGGCGGGCGGTTCGACCGTCCCGGACATCATCACGCTGGCGAAGGCTCTGGGGAGCGGCGTGCCCGTCGGCGCGTGTCTGACGACCGACGACGTTGCATCGGGCATCAGAGAGAACGATTTGGGGACGACGTTTGGGGGCGGGATGCTCGCGATGGCGGCGGTCGCCGCGACGCTCGAAGCCATTGAAGCCGACAGGATGCTTGAGAACGTCCGCGCGGTCGAAAGTTATTTGCGAGGCCGACTCGCGGAAGTTCCGCAGGTCGCGCGCGTGCGTGGTTTGGGTTTTCTGTTGGGCGTCGAGTTCGATAAAGAAATCGCGGCGAGGGTCAACCGGAAATTGCTGGAACGACGCATCATCACGGGCACGTCGAGCGATCCGCGCGTGCTGCGCCTGTTGCCGCCGCTCTGCCTGAAACGGGAAGAGTGTGACGTGTTCGTCGAAGCGTTGAGAGAGGTCGTCGTTTAGGTGGCGCGACGCGCGCGGACGATTACGGGAAGCGAGTTTGAACAGAGATGCCGAGAGACTTTCTGAAGACATCCGATTGGACGCGCGACGAACTCGAAGGTTTGCTCGGCGCGGCGCAGGCGTTCAAGCGCGGCGAGTCGGGGGCGAAGCCGCTCGCGGGTCGTTCGGTCGCGCTCGTCTTTTTCAATCCGAGCTTGCGGACGCGCGCCTCGATGCAGATCGGCGTCTACGAGTTGGGGGGCAACGCGGTCGTGCTCGAACCGGGCGGAACGAGTTGGACGCTTGAGCACCGCGAGGGCGTGTTGATGGACGGCGACAAGACCGAACACGTCGCCGAGTTTGTGCGCGTGCTCGGAAGATACTGCGACGCCATCGGCGTGCGGACGTTCGCCGCGCTCAAAGATTGGAGCGCGGAGAGACAAGACCCCGTGCTCGCGGCGTTCGCGCGATACGCGGAAGTGCCGGTCGTCAATCTCGAATCGGCGATGCACCATCCGTGTCAGGCGTTGGCGGACATGTTGACGATCCGCGAGAAATTCGGCACGGGGCGCAAGCGCGTCGTCTTGACGTGGGCGTGGCATCCGAAGCCTTTGCCGATGGCCGTGCCGAACAGTTTCGCGCTCGCGGCGGCGCAGATGGGGCACGACCTCGTTATCGCGCACCCGCCCGGATACGAGTTGGACGATGCGTTGTTGGGCGAGATGAACGAGCGCGGGTTCGACGCGGGCGCGAGCGTCAGCGTGACGCACGACGCGCATGAAGCCTTCGACGGCGCGGATGTCATCTACGCGAAAAGTTGGGGCAGCCGTCTGTTCTACGGCGAGCCGCAGGAGGACATCGAGACGCGCGCCGCCTATCGCGCCGACTGGATCGTTGACGAGGCGAAGATGGCGCGCACCGCCGACGCGATTTTTATGCACTGTCTGCCCGTCCGTCGCAACGTCATCGTCACCGACGCCGTGATCGACTCGCCGCGCTCGGTCGTCATCGACGAGGCCGAGAACCGCCTCCACGTCCAGAAAGCGATTCTCGCGCGATTGCTCGGAGATGCAAGCCGATGAATCAAGGATTCAGAGGATAGGCAGAATGGCAAGACAGGATGAAAATGAAATGATGGATGCGCGCCGCAGGATGCAGAGTTAAAAAAGACCGCAACCTGCTTTTCGTTCATCGCCCGGCCTTCCGCCTTCTTCGTTTGAGCTTACCCTGTTTATCCTGTCCTCAAGTCTATCTTGTGGATTGCTTTGATGAGGTGAAAATTTATGAGTCAGGAACGTCTCGACCTGTTGCGTGAAGCTCTGCCGTACATCCAGCGTTTCAAGGGAAAAACTTTCGTCGTCAAGATGTCGGGCAAGGTGACGGAAGACCCTGAGAATCTGGCGTCGTTGGCCGAAGAGTTGGCGTTGCTGCATCAGGTCGGTATCCGCATCTGCGTGATTCACGGCGGGGGCAAACAGTTGAGCGATCTGGCCGCGTTGATGGGCGTCGAGCAGACGATCATCGACGGGCGTCGCGTCACCGACGACGCGACGCTCGATATGGCGAAGATGATTTTCGCGGGCAAGATAAACACCGACATCCTCGCCGCGTTGCGCCGCCGGGGAGTCGAATCGGTCGGGTTGTCGGGCGTCGACGGCGGTATTGTGCTGGCCGTGCGCCGCCCGCCCAAGGAGATTCTCAATCAGGCGACGGGCGAGCTTGAGCACATCGATTTCGGGCACGTCGGCGACGTGGTGGAGATCAACGACCGCTTGATCCGCGTGATGCTCGATCACAACTATCTGCCCGTCGTCTCGTCGCTCGGCGCGGATTTGGAAGGCAAGGTTTTCAACATCAACGCCGACACCATCGCCGCCGAAATCGCGGTTCGTCTCGAAGCCGAGAAGCTCATCATGTTGAGCGACGTGGACGGCATCTATCTCCGCCCCGGCGAATCTGCGACCAAACTTTCGCGTCTGACGGCGGACGAAGTAAACGACCTCTTGCGCAACGGCGTTGCCACCGGCGGCATGATTCCCAAACTCCAAAACATCGCCGAACTGCTCAAACGCGGTGTCCGCAGCGCGCACATCATCAAGGGTTCGCTACGCAACGCGCTGCTCTCCGAAGTTTTCACGGACGAAGGCACGGGAACGATGATCGTCTCCTGAACGGCACGCCGAAAGCGGCAAGACGAAAGGCGCGGCTATTCAAGATGAGTAGCCGCGCCTTTCGCCTTCGCCCGGTTGCTTGCCTTGCTGCCTGGTCTCTACGGCAGAACTTCGACGTTGAAGAAGAAGCGGAATCTGCCGGTTTGTTGGACGCCGAGAAGCACTTGCAGGTTGATGCTAGCGCCGGGGGCGAGCGGCGCGGCGAGCGTGACCGTGCCCGCCGAGAGGCTGCTGTTGAGCGCGCCGCCGAGCGTTTGCGCGGGCGGTTCTTCGAGCGTCGTGCCCTGCACGGTCGCGGTGCCGCCGCCCGTCAGCGTGACGAGGACGGGCGCGGAAGTACGCGCGCGAAGATCAGCCGTACCCGTCGGGACGGGGAGCGACGTGATGTCGACGATGCGAAAACGCAGCCGCGTGATGGACGCCGTCGAGTTGTTGGTGATCGTCTTGCGGAACGAGAGCGTGCCGGAGGACGAGTTGTTCACGGGGTCGGAGGTTTGGTCGCGGAAGCGGTTGGGCGGCATCGAAGCGCTTTGCGCGGGGTCGAGATTGGCGACCGTCAGCAGGCTGTTGCGCTGGATGGGGGCGTCGAGATTCTCCGGCGCGGGCGCGCCGAGTCGCTGGCCTGCGCCCGCCGACGCGCCCCCGGCTTCGACGAAGAGGAAGTCGGCGGCGTTGTCGCCGGTGTCTTTCGGGCGTCCCGCGGTCGTCAAACCCTGGTCGCGATGCCACGCGTGATTGTTGTTCGCGCTCGCGGGCGTGAGCGCCGGATAACCCGCGCCCTCTTTGTAGAGCGGGTTGCCTTCGACATCCGCGCCGACCGCATCGAGCCGGTTGGCGAGCGTAAAGTTGGTGGAGTTGGCGGTGCGGAAAAGCGCGAGACCGGCGTTGTCCGGAATGTCTGCGGCGAACACGGCGTTGCCGGTCGCGTTGATGTGGCCGCCCGCGTAGCCGCCGAGCGAATAGCCGCCGCTGTTGACTCCGAGATAGTGGCCGCGCGCCGGAATCACCGTGCCGTTCGGGACGACAAAACGCGTCGCGCCGTCTGAAGCCGCGAGCGCGAACCCGGCGGAGCCGTCCGCCGCGCTGACGACGATGGGCGCGTCCGTGTTGTTGTAGAGTTCGACGTATTCATCGGTTGCGCCCGCCGCGCCGCGCAGTCGAAACTCGCTGATGATGAGCGCGCCGGGTGCGGTCTGTGCGGGCGCGACGCTGCTCCTGATGCGCGAGACGGTGCCCGACAACCCGACGACGTAAAGCTCGCCGAACTCGTCTTCACCGAACGAAGAGATGCCGAGCGAGGTGTCGAGCAGCAGGCTCTGGACGCCGCTCTCAAGTTTGAAAATCTCGCCCGTGCAAAAGTCGCCGTAGACGTATGCTCCGGTCGGCAAACTCGCGCGCGCGCCGCGATAGACGTAGCCGCCCGTGATCGAACAACGTCCGGAAGCGTGCGTGTACTCCGCGATGGGCGCGGTGAAGCCGCTCGCCGCACACTGCGGCGGGTCGAGGTTGGTGCAGAGCGTACCCTCGAAGACGCGCCAGCCGTAGTTGCTGCCGAGCGTGATGATGTCGATCTCTTCGCGCTGCCCCTGTCCGACATCCCCGGCGTAGAGTTGACCCGTCGTGCGGTCGAACGACCAGCGAAACGGATTACGCAATCCGACCGCATAAATCTCATCGCGTCCGGCGGTCGCGCCGAAGAACGGATTGTCGGGCGGCGACGAATAGGGAATCGAACCGTTGGGCGTGTCAATGTCGATACGGAGCATCTTGCCGAGCAGTTCGTCGATGTTCTGCGCGCGGTTGCCGGGGTCGTTGGCCGACCCGCCGTCGCCCATCCCGATGTAGAGAAAGCCGTCGTTGCCGAACTCGATCATCCCGCCGTTGTGATTCGAGAACGGTTGCGCGATGACGAGCAGCACCGTCTCGGCGGTGTCGGCGACATCGCGGTTCGCTGCCGACGCGCGATATTCGGCGATGACGGTCGCGCCGTCGCTCACCCGCGTGTAGTTGACGAAGAAGCGACGGTTGACGGCGAACTGTGGGTGAAAGGCGAGACCGAGCAGGCCGCGTTCATTGCCGGCGGCGACCCGCGAACTGATGTCGAGAAACAGCGTCGTGGTGGTCGAGCCGTTTTGCAAGACGCGGATCAGCCCTCCCCGCTCGACGATGAACAGACGACGGCTGCCGTCGCGCGCGTTGCCGACGTAGAGCGGACTACTCAAACCCGTCAGCACCGGCTCAAGCTGGATGCTCTGCGCCCGCGCGTCCGACGATGCGGCGACCACCGACGCCAGCAGCGCCGCCGTCACCGATAGCAATTTTTTCAACAGCAAAATTCTCATCAATACCTTGTTCCTTGTCGAATGAAAAATGAAGTAGCTTCAACGTCTGCCGCCGACGGTGGCGCGCAAGACGCGGAGTCGCGCGTCGAGTTCGCCGGGCGTCATCGCGCCGTATTTGGCCGGAAGCAGGCGGCGACTCGACGCCTCGAAGACGGCGAGCAGTTCCATGTATTCGAGCAGTTCAACGTCGCGGCTCGGAAAGTAATCGGTCGCCGCGCGGAGAAAATGTTCGGCTGAGACGGGAGCGTCGCCGCCCGCCTCGCGCGCCGCGTCGTCGTTGGCGAGCAGGATGACGGCTTCGACATCGGCGTTGCTGTAGCCGACGAGCACACTGGAAAAGCCCGCGCGAATCGCGGCGAAATCGACACCCGTGTTGATCTTGTTCTTTCTGACGAGCGCGCGTGCGACCTGCTCGACCTCTTCGGGCGTCTGCGAATAGAGGAAGGGGATTTTGCGGTCGAGTCGTCCGGCGCGCTTGAGGTCGAGGTCGAGTTTGTCGGGGCGGTTCGTCATCACGAGAAAGAGGATGCGCCCGCGATTGGAAGTGTCGGACATAAACTCTTTGATGCGCGCGATGACGCGCGACGAGGTTCCGCCGTCGCCCTCGCCGTCGGTGTTGCCGAAGGCGCGGTCGCCCTCGTCGATGATAACGATGACCTGTCCGATGGCGCGGATCACGTTGAGGATTTTTTCAAGATTGCCCTCGGTCGCGCCGACCCACTTCGAGCGGAAATTTTTGAGCTTGATCGTCGTCAGCCCACATTCTTTGGCGAAGGCTTCGGCGACGAACGTCTTGCCCGTACCCATCGGCCCCGTAAAAAGGATGCCCATCGGGACGCGGCTGGTTCGCCCCTCGCGGATGTTTTCGGCGATCACGAGCAGGTCTTTCTTGACCTCTTCCATCCCGCCGACGACCTCGAAGCCGTGCGCGGGTTCGACGAACTCGATCAGTCCGAAGCACTCGCGTTCCAGTATCTCGCGCTTGCGGCTGGCGATGAGGCGGTCGATCTCCTGCCGCGCGCGTTCGGCCACCACGTCGGGCGACGACTGCGCGGGAGCGGGCGCGTCGGGGGCGAGCAGGTTTTTTATCTCGTCGCGGCTGATCCCGGCGGTCAGCGTCGCGAGTTTGTGCGCGCGTCCCGCGGCGTCGGC
>JBGTHJ010000399.1:0-2681 GCA_041746175.1 Pyrinomonadaceae bacterium | reverse complement strand
GCGGACGCTCGTGGGCGGCGCGGCGGGCGCGTCGAAGTTGCAGGCGGCGCTGGATGCGAGCGGGCTGGTCAACTACCGGAAGTTGAATGTTCTGGCGCGCACGGTGGCGCTCGATGGCGCGGCGGGCGAACCCGCCTACGTCGTCGAATTCTCGACGCGCGAGGGCGCGCGCGTGCGCTATCGTTTCGGCGTGACGAGCAAGTTGCCGGTGCAGGTTGATGACGCGGCGCGGGCGATGGTCTGGCGCTTCGCCGACTACCGAAACGAGAGCGGCGTGCTCGTGCCGCACCGCGTCGAAGTGCGACGCGAGGGGACGGAATCGTTGACGTTGTCGCTTGAGAGCGTGCGTTACAACTCCGGTCTGGCGTCGTCGATTTTTGATCCGCCGGGCGAGACCGGGTTGAACATTCCGGCGCTGCTGCGTCAGGTGGCGAGCAATCAAAACGCGCTCGACGCGCGCGTCAGCGAGTACACCTTCACACGGAAAGAGACCGAGCGCGAGATAAACGACAAGGGCGAGTTGAAGAAGGAGCGCGTCGTCGTCCATGATGTTTATCCGGTGCGGGGAGGTGGACGCGTGCTCAAGTTGATTAGCGAAGACGGCGTCCCGTTGTCGGCGGAACGGCAGGCGAAAGAGGAGCGGCGCGTCGCCGAAGAGTTGGAGAAGGCCGAGCGCGAATACCAGAAACGAGAGCAGAAGCGCGACGCCGCGCCCCGGCGCAGAGGCAACGAAACCGGCGCCGGTAAGGACGGCAACGATGATCTCGGCATCGGGGTATTTCTCCGTGTGTGCGAGTTCGTTTCGCCGCGCCGCGAGCGTTTTGGCGACCGCGACGCGATTGTCTTCGACTTCCGCCCGCAAAAAGATTTCCGCCCGCGAAATCGCGGCGAGGAGATCGTCTCGAAACTGACGGGCGTGATGTGGATAGACCCGGTCGATTTGCAAGTCATGCGACTCGAAGCCCGACTCTCGAACACCATCAAAATCGGTGGGGGGTTGCTCGCCTCGATCCGCCCCGGCTCGGCCTTCGCGTTCGAGCAAACGCGTCTGCCCGACGGCGTCTGGCTGCCGCGCTTCTCGCAAATCAGCGCGTCGGCGAAGGTGCTGCTCGTCGCCGGATTCAGAATCGACGCGACGCGCGAGTACGGCGACTATCGACGCTTCAGCACAAAGACGGGCGACGCTGTTTTAGACTCGCCAACACAGCCGACGGAAAAGCCGTGAGGGATGACAGTCTCCGGTCTCCCGGTGCCTGTCGCGATAAAAAATTATGAAAGAAGTCGTCATCATCGGTGGGGGTCTCGCGGGCGCGGAGGCGGCGTGGCAGGCGGCGAACGCGGGGGCGCGCGTGCGTCTGTACGAGATGCGCCCGGTGCGTCCGACTCCGGCGCACCGGACGGACAAGCTGGCGGAGATAGTCTGCTCGAACTCTCTGAAATCGGACGAGCCGGGAACCGCGCCGTATCTTTTGAAAGAGGAGTTGCGCCGCGCGGGGTCGCTCATTATGGAGGCGGCGACCGCGACCAAAGTCCCGGCGGGCGCGGCGCTCGCGGTTGACCGCCATCGCTTCGCCGACTACATCACCGGGCGCATCGCGGCGCACCCGTCGATCACACTGGTGCGCGAAGAGGCGACGCGCGTCGTCGATGATGCGGTGACGATTATCGCCGCCGGGCCGCTCTGCTCCGACGCGCTGGCCGAAGAAATCATGCGTCTGACGGGTGGCGACCAACTCTATTTTTACGACGCGATTGCGCCGGTCGTCGCCGCTGATTCGGTCAACCGCGAGGTCGCGTTTCTCGCGGCGCGCTACGGCAAGGGCGGCGACGATTACTTGAACTGCCCGATGGACACCGAACAGTACGCGCGCTTTTATCAGGCGTTGACCGAAGCCAAAAGCGTGCCGCTGCATCGCTTTGAAGAGACGCGCTGGTTTGAGGCGTGCCTGCCGATTGAGGAACTCGCGCGGCGCGGCGTCGATACGCTGCGCTACGGGCCGATGAAGCCGGTCGGCCTCGTCGACCCGCGCACGGGACGCGAGCCGTACGCCGCCGTCCAACTCCGGCAGGAGAACCTGTTGGCGGACGCCTACAACCTCGTCGGCTTTCAGAATCATCTACGCTACGGCGAACAGGCGCACGTCCTGCGTCTGATCCCCGGTCTCGAAGAGGCCGAGTTCTTGCAGTTCGGGCAGATTCATCGTAATACTTACATCTGTGCTCCGCGCGTGCTCGCGCCCACTTTGCAGATGCGCGAGCGGCCTCTGGTGTTTTTCGCCGGGCAGATCAGCGGAGTCGAGGGCTACGTCGAATCGGTGGCGACGGGCTGGCTCGCCGGACATAACGCGGCCCGACTCGCACGCGGGCAGGAAGAATTGCTGCAAGCGCCTTCAAAGACCGCGACGGGCGCGCTCGCGCGTTACGTCTCCGGCGCGGACGCGAAGAATTATCAACCCGTCAACATCACCTTCGCGCTGCTCGATCCGCTCCCCGAAGAGTTGCGCCGCAGCGTGCGAAAGAAGCGCGAACGCCGTCATCTGCAAGTGGAACTGGCATTAAAGGAATGGGACACTTGGCTTCAAACCATCAACGAGCGAAGGGACGTGCCGCGCGTCGCGGCGGGCGCGTGACGCCGCACGACGAAAAGCGTCGCCGCCGCCGACGTGCGCGCATAACTTTGC
>JBGTHJ010000398.1:0-1644 GCA_041746175.1 Pyrinomonadaceae bacterium | reverse complement strand
CGCCGACCAGAATCGCGTCGGACTCGTGTCGCAGCAAATGCACGCGGGCGCGCGACTCCTCGCCGGTAATCCACCGCGCGTCGCCGGTACGGGTGGCGATTTTTCCGTCGAGCGACGCGGCGAGTTTGAGATGAACGAAGGGACGCGCGCGGCGCATGAAGTGTGTGTACTTTTCGTTGAGCCGTGCGGCTTCGTCGGCCAGCACGCCGACATCGACCGCGATGCCCGCCGCACGCAAACGCCGGAACCCTTTGCCGGAGACGAGCGGGTTCGGGTCTTCGACGGGCGCGACGACGCGCTTGATGCCCGCGTCGATGAGCGCGTTGGTGCAGGGCGGCGTGCGTCCGGTGTGGTTGTGGGGTTCGAGCGAGACGTAGGCGGTCGCGCCCGCCGCACGCGCCGCCGCCTGTTCGAGCGCGAGCGTCTCGGCATGTTTGACGTGCTCGAAGACGTAGAATCCTTCGCCGAGCACTTCGCCCGTCGCGCTCGCAATCACGCACCCGACGAGCGGGCCGGGACTCACCCGCCCGATGCCCCGCGCGGCGAGTTCGAGCGCACGCCCCATCATTCGTCGGTCGATGTCCAAATGAATGGCGTCCTATGAAAAGAGTCCGTTAACGTAGAGTTCGGGTTTGAAAACAACGAGGTCGTCAACCTTTTCGCCGATTCCGGCGTAGCGTATCGGGAGGTGGAGTTCTTTGGCGATGGCGACGGCGATGCCGCCTTTGGCCGTGCCGTCGAGTTTGGTCAGGACGATGCCGGTGACGCCCGCGACTTTCAAAAACTGCCGCGCCTGTTCAAGCCCGTTCTGCCCGGTCACGGCATCGAGGACGAGCAGCGTCTCGTGCGGCGCGCCTTCGACTTCGCGTCCCGCGATGCGCCTCATCTTTTCTAGTTCGGCCATCAGGTTCGACTTGTTGTGCAGGCGTCCGGCGGTATCGACGATGAGCACGTCGGAATTTCTCGCCTTCGCCGCTTTGAGCGCGTCGAAGAGCACGGCGGCGGGGTCTGTCCCTTGCTTCTGTTGAACGAGCGGCACACCCGTGCGCTCCGCCCAAATCGCGAGTTGTTCAGACGCGGCGGCGCGAAAGGTGTCCGCCGCGCAAATCAAAACGTCGTTGCCTTCGGCCTTGATGCGTTGCGCGAGTTTACCGATGGTCGTCGTCTTGCCGACGCCGTTGACGCCGACCACCATGATGACGTAGGGCGCGATATTTTCCGGCACACTCGATTCGGAAGCGACGCCTTCACGCTCGGAGTCGCTGAAGATGGCGAGCAGTTGCTGCTTGATGGCTTCCTTGAGCGCGTCGATGTCGTTGATCTCTTTGCGCGTGATGCCGCGCCTGACCGCATCGAGAATTTCGAGCGTCGTTGGGACGCCGATGTCGGCGGCGATGAGGGCTTCTTCGAGTTCGTCGAGCAGTTCGGCGTCGATCTTTTTACGACCCTGAAAGACGGTGTCGATTTTCTCGGAAAGCGAGTCGCGCGTCGTCGCAATCGCGCGGCTGAAGCGCGCCGCGAACGCCCGTTCGAGCGCGGCTTCCTCGGCCTGCAACTCTTCCAACGAACGGTCGAGACCGAGAATCGAGGTGCTGAACGACGACGACGAACGCACCGGCGCGGTTCGCGGCGGCGGCGGTTGCG
>JBGTHJ010000397.1:0-11235 GCA_041746175.1 Pyrinomonadaceae bacterium | reverse complement strand
TCGTCGTTTTGCTCGCGCTCGGGCTAGCGCTCGCGGTCGGCGCGGTCGTCGTCTCGCGGACGCGCGCGACGGGCGCGCTGCTGCTTCAGGATGCGAGCGCGTCTTTGCGTCAGCAGGTGGCGCACGTCGCGTTGGAACGCATCATGCTGCGCCCGCTGCTCGGTCATGGGATGGACGCCGTTCAACACCACTGGCAGGAATGGGGCTTCCCCGGCACAGACATGCTCCACACCCATTCGACGCCCGTTCAAATCGCCTTCGACCGGGGGCTGCCTGCGCTCCTGCTGTGGCTGTGGATCGTGCTCGTTTTCTGGCGCACCGTGACGCGCGTCGAAAAAGCGTGGCGCGATTCAGACGACGCCGCGACGCACGGACTGCTGCTCGGCACGACGGGCGCGCTCGCGGGCTTCCTCGCCAGTTCGCTCGTCAACTACAACTTCGGCGATGCCGAAGCCGCGCTCCTCTTCTGGTGGCTGATGGGCGCGACGACCCGCATCAGCCGCGCGTAAAAAACTTCGCGCGCAAAGGTCGAAACCGCAAACGGCGTCAAGCGAATGCGCCGACCGGTCACTTTTGTCATCCCGTTCACTCGATCAAGCATCTCCCCTTTTTCCCCTTCCAGTTTGTTGATGTTATGATGCGCGCACCAAACCGGCGAGGGAACAATCAAAACTATGTCCGTTTCTTCTTCAAACATCGAATCCGTGTTGCACGAGGAGCGCGTGTTTACGCCGTCCGGGAGTTTCTCGCGCGGGGCGCACATCGGTTCGTTGGAGGATTACGAACGTCTGTGCGCCGAGGCGTCGGAGTCGCCGGAGAAGTTCTGGGCGCGGCTGGCGGAAGAAGAGTTGCGCTGGTTCAAAAAGTGGGACACGGTTTTGAAGTGGGACGCGCCGCACGCCGAGTGGTTCGGCGGCGGAAAGATCAACGCTTCCGTCAACTGTCTCGACCGCCATCTCGAAACGTGGCGACGCAACAAGGCCGCGATTATCTGGGAGGGCGAGCCGGGCGAACAGCGGACGCTGACCTATCAGCAACTCCACGCGGAGGTCTGCCGCTTCGCAAACGTCTTGAAGCGCGCGGGCGTCGCGACGGGCGACCGCGTCGCGCTCTACCTGCCGCTCATCCCCGAACTCGCGATCGCGATGCTGGCGTGCGCGCGCATCGGAGCGACGCATTCGATCATCTTCGGCGGCTTCGCGGCTTCGGCGTTGATCGACCGCATCAACGACGCGGGCTGCAAACTCGTCGTCACCGCCGACGGCGGCTGGCGACGCGGCGCGGAAGTGAAGTTAAAACCCGTCGTCGATGAAGCGTTGAAAGAGACGCCGACGGTCGCGGGCTGCATTGTCGTCAGACGGACGGGCACGCGCGTCCACATGGAAGCGGGGCGCGATTACTGGTGGCACGAGTTGATCGAGACGGTTGACGCCGACTGCCCGGCTGAAGAACTCGATAGCGAGCACCCGCTTTATATCCTCTACACGTCCGGCACGACGGGCAAACCGAAGGGCATCCTTCACACCACCGCCGGTTATCTTCTCCAATGCCACGTCACGACCAAGTGGGTCTTCGACATCAAGGACGAAGACACTTACTGGTGTACGGCGGACATCGGGTGGGTGACGGGACACTCTTACGTCGTCTATGGCCCGCTGTCGAACGGCGCGACCGTGTTGATGTACGAGGGCGCGCCGAACTTCCCCACGCCTGACCGCTTCTGGCAAATCATCGAACGTCACCGCGTCAGCATCTTCTACACCGCGCCGACCGCGATTCGCGCCTTTATCAAATGGGGCGAGCACTGGCCGCTCAAACACGACCTGTCGAGTTTGCGCCTGCTGGGGACGGTCGGCGAGCCGATCAATCCGGAGGCGTGGATGTGGTATCGAGAGATCATCGGCAAGGGTCGCTGCCCCATCGTCGATACGTGGTGGCAGACCGAGACGGGCGCGATCATGATCGCGCCGCTGCCCGGCGCAACGCCGACCAAACCCGGCTCGGCGACACGACCGCTCCCCGGCATCGAAGCCTCTGTGATGACCAAAGATGGGGCGGAGGTCGGCGCGAGCGAAGGCGGCTATCTCGTCGTCACACGCCCGTGGCCGGCGATGCTGCGCACCATCTGGAACGACGACGAGCGTTACCGCAAGCAATACTGGTCGGAGATCGAAGGCGTCTATTTCGCGGGCGACGGCGTGCGCCGCGACGCGGACGGCTATTTCTGGATCATGGGTCGCGTCGATGATGTCATCAACGTGAGCGGGCACCGCCTCGGGACGATGGAGGTCGAGAGCGCGCTCGTCTCGCACGAAGCGGTCGCGGAGGCGGCGGTCGTCGCGCGCCCGGACGAGTTGAAAGGCTCGGCCATCGTCGCCTTCGTCACGCTCGAAGGCGAACACAAAGCGACCGAGCAACTGAAGGACGAGTTGCGCCGCCACGTCACCGGAGAGATCGGCGCGCTCGCGCGTCCCGACGACATCCGCTTCACCGACACGCTCCCCAAAACGCGCTCGGGCAAAATCATGCGACGACTGCTTCGAGAAATCGCTGCGGGCGGCACGGTCGCGGGCGACGTGACGACCCTCGAAGACCTTTCCGTACTGGAAAAGCTCCGCGCGCAGGAAGAAGAATAAACCGCACTCGCCGACTGTTCGGAGGCGTGATGACGGCGAAAGCTTTTGCTGACCTCGACCATCCACCACCCGGCGGCTGTTTTTACCGGTTACGCGGCGATTCGTCGTTTCCATCAACCAAACGGTCAATAGTTTTACAGACGCGAGGAGACAAACCGAAATGGTCAGCAACTTCAGTGTCGAAAACCGCTCCGGGGCGCGCTACGTGATTAGTTTGCCGGTGCGCGCCGAATGGGACGACGACGCTTCGGGCGAGCACATCGTCGTCGAAGGCGAGACGGAGAATGTCGGACCGGAGGGCGCGCTGGTGCACCTGCGGCTGTTGCCGGATGTCGGCAGCCGCGTCCAACTCATCGTGCCCGACGCGAAGGGGCTTGAACTGCGCGCGGTGGCCGAGGTCTTGCGGCTTGAGCGCAACCCCGCGCAACCGCTCGCCGCGCTCCAACTCGTCGACGCCACCGACGAATGGCGCGGGCTGGTTTGGGAACCCGCCGCGCTCCATTTCAACGACCCCAACGAAGACGACATCGAAGATTTCGACTGACACAAGAGGCGCGCCCTGCAACGTCGTCCGCGCCGACGCAATGGCGCACGTTGACGGTGACTGAAAGCATCGCGGAGTTTTTTTTTGGTGAGCGAGGAGGATCGAGTTTGGAACAGACGCGCAGCGAACACCGGCAAGACTTGAAGGAAGTGGCGGAGACGGCAGCCGTCGCCTCGGCGGAAGCCTCCTGGCCGCAGACGCGCGCGATCCTCCGCGTCGTCCTCGTGATTCTCACGGTGCTCGGCGTGATGTGGTTGATACGCGCGCTGGAGGGCGTGTTGCTGCTCGTCGTGCTGGCGATTTTCTTCGCGTACTTCATCGCGCCGCTCGTCGAACTGGCGCACAGGCCGTTCCAACTCAAGGGGCGCAAGCACATGATTCCGCGCGCCGCCGCCATCGGCATCGTCTACGCCTTCCTCCTCGGCTCGCTGCTCTTGACGGGGTTCCTGCTCCTGCCGCGATTGAGCAAGCAGATTTCCGACTTCGTCGAGCAGGCTCCCGTGTATCTGACCAATGCGCGCGTTCGGGCGCAGAGTTTGAACCAGATTTATGAGCGACTGAACATCCCGCCCGCCGTCCGCGACTACGCGAACAAGACGGTGACGAGCATCCTCGACTCCGCCGGAAAATACACGACCGAGCAGGGCTTCAGCGGGCTGCTGACGTTGCTCGGCTACATTCCGTGGCTCATCCTCGTGCCGATTCTCGCCTTTTTCCTTCTGAAAGACGCGGATAGCTTTCGCCGCTCCGCGCTCAAGATGCTTCCGCACGGGCGTCTGCGCTGGCGCGGCGACGAGTTTTTTCAAGACGTGAACGGCACGCTCGCCGCCTACATCCGCGCGCAACTCATCGCGTGCGTGTTGATCGGCGTCATCTGCACGCTCGGCTTCGTCTTGATCGGCGTGAAATATGCCCTTGTGCTCGGCTTGCTCGCCGGGCTGCTCGAATTCATCCCGCTCGTCGGACCGCTCGTGCTGGCGGCGCTGGCGGTCGCGGTCGCGAGTTTCTACTCGCCGAATCAGGTGATTCTAGTGCTGCTGTTTCTCGGCACGCTGCGTGTGATTCACGACTACGTGACCTACCCGCGCATCATCGGTTCGGGGATTCACCTCCATCCGCTCGCGGTGATTCTATCGATTCTGGCGGGGCACGAACTGGCGGGCATCGCGGGCATTTTCCTCGCCATCCCGGTGACGGCAATCATCACCGTCACCTATCGCCACTGGCTTGAGCATCGCGGCAGTTCCGGTCTCGTCGCAGACCTCCTCAAGCCCGTCGAGCAAGCCGTCACCGCGCCGCCCACCGCCGGCGACGAAGCGCCCGCGCCCGTCCCCGTCAGGCAGTCCGCGCCCTCGACGTAGCCAGCGCCACCCACGCAAGCCGTCCCGACCGCCGCCGGATGACGCGCCGCGCGCGCGTGCGCGATTATTCTTATAGCGGTTTGCAATTGGGTGAGTGATGGGAGCGCCAGCGTCCCGCTGGCCAGCGTGCTCGGAGCACGTTCAATGGCTCGCGTTCTCCGAACGCTCAATGCGAGCTAGAGGCTCGCGCTCCCGGGCGGCGCCGCTCTTTTAGGTGCTACGTTCTATTGCAACTCGCTATACCGCGCGGCGTTGGCGTGTTCCATGAGGTCGATGAAGCGATGGAAGTGATGCGCGGCGTCGTGGGGGCCGGGCGCGGCTTCCGGGTGATACTGGACGGAGAAGACGGGTAGTTGCGTGTGCCGCATCCCCTCGACGCAATTATCGTTGAGATTGATGTGCGTGACTTCGACATCCGCAGGGAGACTTTCAGCCAGCACCGCAAAGCCGTGATTGTGCGCGGTGATTTCGACCACGCCCGTCCGCTTATCCTGCACGGGCTGATTTCCGCCGCGATGACCGAACGGCAGTTTGTAGGTCGTGCCGCCGAAGGCGCGTCCGAGCAGTTGATGGCCGAAGCAGATGCCGAACGTCGGAACGCCCGAACGCACGAGGCGTCCGATCTCTTCGACCACATGGGTCATCGACGCCGGGTCGCCCGGCCCGTTCGAGAGATAGATGCCGTCGGGACGCAGCGCGAGCGCGTCGGTGGCGGGCGTCGAAGCGGGCACAACCGTCACGCGGCAACCGCGCCGCGCCAGTTCGCGCAAGCTGTTCGCCTTGACGCCGAAGTCGTAACAGACGACGTGAAAAAGCTCTGCGCCTTCCGCCGCCACCTCGTATTTTTCCCGCGTCGTCACCACGCTCGCGAGTTCCCGGTTCTCCATCCGCGTCGATTGCCGCGCCTTGTCCAACACGCTCGCCTCATCCGCATCGACCGTCGAGAGACACGCGCGCATCGCTCCTTTGTCGCGGATGTGGCGAACGAGCGCGCGCGTGTCGATGCCTTCGATGGCCGGGATGTTCCATCTTTTCAGGTATGCGTCGAGCGTCTCTTCGGCGCGCCAGTTCGACATCGTGCGGCTCGCCTCGCGCACCACGAACCCTTCAACCCACGGACGCGACGATTCCGCGTCGGCGCGGTTGACGCCGTAGTTGCCGATGAGCGGATACGTCATGCAGACGATTTGTCCGGCGTAGGATGGGTCGGTCAAAACCTCCTGATAGCCCGACATCGAGGTGTTGAAAACCATCTCGCCGCACACTTCGCCGTCCGCGCCCCACGCGCGTCCGCGAAAGCTTCGACCATCTTCCAACACAATCAATGCGGGCTTGGGTTTTGTCATACCAGTCAGTCAGTCAGTCGCCGGTGACGCAAGGTGCGAGTTCCAGTTTAGCCCCGACCCGGGACGACGGTTAACCGGCTATTCAATCACGCTTGCGTGCGAAGAAACCGCTGCGCTTCGTTGAGCCAGTATTTGTCCGCGCGATACTTGTAGGCGGGGGCGGTTTTGACCGCTTCGATGCAGGCTTGCATCTTCTCGGCGGCTTCGCGGCGACGACCGAGCCCGGCGAGCGCGCTTCCCATCAGATAGAGACCTTCGGGGTCTGACCGTCGTTCGTCGGAAAAGCGTTCGAGCGCGTCGAGCGCGTCGGCGAACTGTCCGGCGGCGAGATAGGTCGCGCCGATTTCGCGCCAGATTTCGTGGAGTGAATGTTGCGGAGCACGCGCGACCACTTCGCCGAAATGCTTGATGGATTCGGACAGGCGGTTCTGCTCGCGCGCGAGCCGACCGAGTTGATAGTGCGCGTCGACCTCATCGGCGTCGATTTCGACGGCGCGCTCGAACCGCACGCGCGCCTCGTCCGTCTCCTTGCGTTGCAGATGAATGAGTCCGAGGTTGTAGTGCGCCGAAGCGTCCGCCGGGTTGAGCGTCGCGGCTTCGAGATTCTGTTTGAAAGAGGTACGCGCGCGTTGGCCGCGCAACAGTTCACCGATGTACCCGCGCATCAGGAAGAAGAGCAGTATCAACAGAAACGGCGACGCGAAAACCCAGTTGAAGAGCGGAGACAAAACCGCACCCACCGGGAGCATAATCAACCCGCTCGCCAGCGTCGCCAGCGTCGCGCGCATCCACGACAGGCGAAACGACTCGCGCACCGCCACCAGCAACCACAACGCAAAGAGCGGCAGCATCAGCGTCAGCGCGTAACTCTCCTGCAACAGCAGCGGTTTGACCGCCAGCAGTTCCGCCGCCGACCGCCCGCTCTGCTGCGCGAGGTCGTCGAGCATCCTCGCCGACTCGGCGAAGCTCAACGATTCGACCCCGCTCGCGCGCAGCACTGCCGCCAGCGGAATGGCGGCAAAGCTGGCCGCCGCACGCGCGTAAAGCACCGTCGCCGCGACCGATGCGTATTCCTGTTGCAACGCCAGACCGAAGCTTCCGCGCCGCTCTATCAAGTTGGCGATGAAGATCACGACGGGCACAAACACGATGACGAGAAAGAGGACGGACGTGGACGTATTCCACACGACCGAGAGCACACCGCCCGCGCCGCTGCTGCGCGTGAGCGCTTCGATACCGAACCGATACGGCCACAGCACGTAGAGCGTGTACGCGCTCTGCGCCACCAGCGCGAGCACCGCCGCCGGAGCAAACGGCGCGCGGTCGCGCACCTCGCCCATCCCGCGCGCGGGCGCGTAGAACATCATCAATAGGGGACGCAGCCAGTTGCTCATCATCAAACACAAACGGCGGAAGCCCGTCGGCCAAAGGCTCTCAAGAGTTTCGCCCGACTCCCCGCCGCGCTCCGCCCGTCTCCCCCGTGCTTACGGCTCGCTCTCATATTCTTCGTCCGTTGACGGGCGCGGTCGGCCTTCGGGTCGCGGCACTTCGTCGTACTCGGTTTCGTGCGAAATGACGCTGATGTCACCGAGCGGCCAGTAGCGAAACAGCGCTTTGCCGTAGATGTATTTTTCGGGGACGAGTCCCCAGATGCGCGAGTCGCTCGAATTGTCGCGGTTGTCGCCCATCACAAAGTAGTAGTGTTCCTTGATGGCGACGGGCGAAAGATTCATCCGCATGACGTTGAGTCGCGGGTCGAGATACGGCTCGTCGAGCGGCTGGCCGTCGACGACGATGCGCCCGTCGCGCACTTCGACGGTTTCGCCCGGCAGCCCGATGACGCGCTTGATGTAACTCTTCGATGGGTCGTTCGGATACCAGAAAACGACGATGTCGCCGCGCTCAAGTTTCGGCAGCCCGTAATAGATCAGTTTGTTGACGAAGATGCGCTCGCCGTTATGCAGACGCGGCAGCATCGACGTGCCTTCGACCTTGACCGGCTGGACGACGAAAACCACCACCAGCGCGGCGATCATCAACGCGAAGATGAGGTCGCGCACGAGCAGTCGCGTCTCCGACCAAAAGTGCTTGCGCGACTCGGCAGCGGGGCGATGAATCTCTATATCGCGGTCGTCGTCGATGGCGATGTCGCCGAATCGCGGCGGGCGCTCCTTGTTTCGCTTGAATAGGGACATTGATATTTTTAGATGAAGCGGCGGCTTTCCGGGTTCGCACGCTCGACCTGTGGTTTTGAGGTTAGCCGTGCGCCGCGCGCTTTGTCAACGCAGGGCGCGCGCTCATTCGCCGACGCACGGAAGCGTAACGCTTGACAGCGTTTAGCGCGTCTCTCTATTATCGACTGAGAGCGCATCGACCGATCAACCATATCCATTTTCAAACCGGAGCGCGACACGGGAGGCCAAACGGCGTGATTAAACTCGACATCGTCAATCAAGTTGCGGAGCGGACGGGCGTACCCAAGATGAAGGCCGAACAAGCGGTCGATGCGCTCTTTCATTCGATGAAAGAGGCGCTCGCGCGCGGCGAACGCATCGAACTGCGCGGCTTCGGCGTGTTCGTCGTCAAACCGCGCAAGCGCGGCGTCGGGCGCAACCCGCGAACCGGCGAAGAGGTCGCCATCCCGTCCGGCAAAACCATCCGCTTCAAACCCGGCAAAGAACTTCAGGCGCACGACCACGACGGAGCCGGCCACGCCGCCAACCAACACGACGGCGGCGGACGTGCCGACGCGGACGACGCGACCACGCCGCCGCCGCCCACGACACCATTCCCCACATCCGGGTTCTAAACCTCGCGACGCCGCCCGACCGAAGAAATCGGCGACGAAGGCGACCATCCGCCGTCTCGCCCCGGGCATCCGGCCTCTGTTTTTATGTCAGAATCTATCCCGGCGCTTCAACCTTTCATCCGACCGCACGACGCATTCATCAGTCGCCTGACGGCGGCGCGCCCGACCCCGCGCGAATGGCTGCGACACGCTCTCTTCTTCTTCCTGACCGCGCTGACGACCACCTTTGCGGGCGTCATGCTCGCGATACCGGAGACGCTTGAACCCGCCATCGGCGAACCCGCGACGTGGTTCGACTATCTGTTATACGTGCCGGTCTATTACCTGTTGGCCGCCGCGTCGATCATCGCGCACGCGGTCGCGCATCCCGCCGTCATCGCGCAGGGGCTGCTGTTTTCCGGCGCGCTGCTCTCGATTCTGCTCGCGCACGAAGCCGGGCACTACGTCGCCTGCCGACGCTACGGCGTCACCGCGACGCTGCCCTTCTTCATTCCCGCGCCGCCGCTGTTTCTCGCCGGGACGTTCGGCGCGTTCATCAAAATCAAATCGCCGATACCTTCGCGCCGCGCCCTCTTCGACATCGGCCTCGCCGGGCCGCTCGCGGGCTTCGCCGTGATTCTGCCCGTCGCCGGCCTCGCGATGCTGACCGCGCAACCCGCGCCGCCGCTGCTGCTCTCGCCTGCGCCAGACGACCTGCTGATAACCTTCAACTCGCCGCTACTGCTCGAACTGCTGGCAAAACCCTTCGGCATCGCAGCGTTGGATGCCATTGCCCCGAATCCGTTCTACTTCGCCGCGTGGATCGGGCTGCTGGTGACGAGTTTGAATCTTCTGCCCGTCGGCCAACTCGACGGCGGGCACGCGACGTTCTCGCTCTTCGGCGCCCGCGCGCACCGGCTTGTCGGGCGCGCGGCTTTCGTCGTGATGGTCGTGCTCGCGCCGCTCGGCTGGTTTCTCCACGGCACGCTCAGCGGCTTCGTCTACGGCGTGTTGTTGTTCGTCATGCTCCGCGTCGCGCACCCGCAGGCAGGCGACGAAACCGACCCGCTCGGACGCCCACGCATCATCGTCGCGTGGCTGACGCTGGTCGTCTTCCTGCTATCGTTCACGCCATTTCCGATCACGATTCAGTAAAACCGTTGGCGCGACGCCGCGCCGCCATCGCCGTCGCGCGCGAAAAATTTGTTGACGCTGCCGCAAAAGTGGAGGTAGACTCCGCAAACCTCGTTCGTCAGGAAATCACCTTTCCTAACAAATTATGATTCGCCGGCCTTTTGATTTTAACGACAGAGGTTTCTCTATCTATGCCCCCCCCCAAGCAGAACAACCATCGTTATCGCCCTCTCGTTTTGATCGTCGACGACTGCCGACCGTCGCGTCTCATGATGAGATTTTATTTAGACCGTGAAGGTTACGAAGTCATCGAGGCCGCGTGCGGGCAAGACGCCTTTGAACGCGCTTCGACCAATCCACCCGACATCGTCTTGATCGACCTCAACATGCCCGGTCTCGGTGGCGTCTTGGCCACCCAACGACTACGCAGCATCGCCGCGATGGGACGCGTTCCCTTCGTCGCCTGCGCAGGCCCCGACAGTCAGGCTTATCGCGATGCGGTGCGCGCGGCGGAGTGCGATGCTTACGTCACCAAACCGCTCAACCCGACCATTCTTCTGAGCGTCGTCAAGAGCCTGCTCAACCGTCGCTCGTTGGGCGTGCTGCCCAGCAGTCACGTTACCCAACTTGCGCAATCGGTGTAAGAAAGCAACGCTTTCAGCAGTCGAAAAAGAGCACGGGCGACACCCGTCAAAGTGTCGCCCGTGCTCTCTTTTTTCAATCCCCGCGTCCGACGGCGTTCGCGTCTCACACCGCCGCAGTCGCCGCAGCAGCAGGCAGCAAGCCCTTGATTTCGCGGACGATTCGCTCGGCATCCTGCTGGTCTTTGAGCGCGATCATAAAAAACTTGTAGCCCTGTTGAAAGCAGACGATGCCGTTGGCGAATAGCCAGACGCCATCGAGGAACGGGTTGCCGCCGAGCAACCAACTGATCGGCGCGCCCGTGATTCGACCGGGCTGGAAAATCTGCGCCCACATCGCCACGCCCGCCGCGCAACTGAACGCGCCGAGCAAGGGCGCGCCGACGTAGCGCACGATCTTGCGTTCAAACTCGACGCGCTCGCGTTCGGCTTGTTCGAGTTCTCCGGCGGCGACGAGGCGCTCGCGCTCGCGCAAGTAGCTGTCGAACTTTTTACCCGCGCGACGCAACGCCCAGACGGGCAACGCAGAGTGTGTGAACCAGTGCGGATGCGCGCCGAGTAACACGCCGTCGAAGGCTGGGAAAGATGCGCCGAGACGCACGCCCGCCACAATCGAAAACGACACCATCAACGCTTGCTTCGGATTGCCGCGCGCCCAGTCGTAGACTTTGACCAGCCCGATTGTTGCGGCGGAAGTGGCGCGGGTGGCGCGTGCGCCGAAGTCCGCGAACTGCGCGGCGCGCTCGTAGTAATGGCGCGCCTCATCGAAGACCTCGCCCGCCTTC
>JBGTHJ010000396.1:0-3297 GCA_041746175.1 Pyrinomonadaceae bacterium | reverse complement strand
CGACGCTCGACGCGCTCGCCCGCGCCGTGCCCGCGCCGTTTGATTCGGATAAAATCATCCGCGCCGCGACCGTCCGCGAGGCTCTCCGCACGGCGCGTGCGCTCCAGCACGTCGGACTCATCTGCGTCACGGGTTCGCTCTATCTCATCGGCGAAGCGCAGAGCATTCTCCGCGACGAAGAGCGGAGAACGCTCCCCGGTCGATGAAACTTGAGAGACGCGCTTTCGCAGGATGGAGACTCGTCCGGTTTGACATGAAGATTATGAGCGAAGAACAAAAATCGCGTCGCTGGCGTCCGCTGCTGATCGTTGCGGGCGTGGGCGTGGTTATCATCGGCGTCGCTCTGGCGGTGTTGCTGGCGGTCGCGATTCCGGCGCATCGTCAAAAACTCGTCGCGCGCAACGAAACCGCCGCGCTCCAAACCCTGCGGGCGATTGCCATCGCGCAAGACGCTCAACTGGCGAACACCGGACGCTATGCGACGCTCGAACAACTGGCCGGGGCTGGACTTCTGAACGCGCAATTCGCGGGCGACCCGCCCGTCGCGAGCGGATACGTCTTTGCGCTGCGCCTCGTGCCGCCGGACGCGGGCGACGTTACCGAGCCTCCGGCTTACACCGTCAACGCCGACCCCGTCGATAAGGCGACCACCGGCGAACGCCATTTTTATCTCGATTCGAGAATCACCGGGATTCGCTTCAACAACGACCGCGCGGCGAACGCCGCCGACCGCCCGTGGAGATGAGGCGAGCTAAACAACCCGCTTCGCCTTTTCCCGCTTCTCCCGGTTGGACTAAAATCTCGTATGGACAAACCTGACAAGCAAACGCCCGAAGTGCGCGGCAGCGAGGAAATTTATCGCGGGCGCATCTTCGAGGTCACGGTCGATACCATCCGCGAGGACGACAAAACTTATACGCGCGAGGTCGTGCGTCATAGCGGCGGCGCGAGCGTGGTCGCGGTTTTCGACGACCGCACGGTCGCCCTCGTCCGCCAGTATCGTCATCCGCCGGAGCGTTACGTGCTTGAGATTCCGGCGGGCAAACTCGAATCGGGCGAGCCGCCCCGGGCGTGCGCGGCGCGCGAGATGGAGGAAGAACTCGGCGTGGTGTCGGAGCATCTTGACCTGCTCGCGGAGTTTTACACGACGCCGGGTTTCTGTTCCGAGAAGCTCTGGGTTTATCTGGCGACCGGGTTGCGCGAAACCGCGACGCTTTACGAAGACGACGAGATCATCGAAATCGTGCGGATGCCGTTCGAGCGCGCGTTGGAGATGGTCGCGGCGCGCGAAATCGAAGACGCCAAGACGATCATCGGGCTGCTGTTGGCCGCCCCGCGTTTGGGATTCGCTATCCCGCCAATGACGACGCGCGCGAAGGGTTGAACATTGGAACGAGTCGACGCCGACACGACGACCGGGGCGACGCACGCGGTCTTTATCGACGACACCGCGCCGCGCACCGCCGCGCCGCCGCGCCCGACGCTCGCCGACCGCCTTCGCTCGGCCATCGGCATCCCGCTCATCTATCTCTACACCGTCGTGATGGCGACGATTTCGCTCTCCGTCTCGTTCTTCGACCCGCGCGGGCGACGCCAGCACTGGTGCGCGCGAAACTGGTCGCGGATGATCGCGCGGACGGTCGGCGCGCGGGTTCGCGTCCACGGCGCAGAGCATCTCCAAACGGGCGCGTCCTACGTCTTTCTCTCGACGCATCAGAGCTACATGGACATCCCCGTGATGCTCGGTTACCTGCCCGCGCAACTGCGTATCGCCGCCAAGCGCGAAGTCTTTCTGATTCCCTTTCTCGGCTGGCACATGCGGCGCGCGGGTCACATCTCGATCAATCGCGGCTCGACGACCGACGCGGTCGAAACGCTGCGTCGCGCGACGAGCGGCATCCGCGATGGCGTCTGCGCCTTTCTCTTTCCCGAAGGCACACGCTCGCGCGACGGCGCGCTCCAACCTTTTAAGAAAGGCGGCTTCAAACTTGCCATCCAGACGGGCGTGCCCATCATCCCGGTGTCTATCATCGGCACGCGCGCCCTGCTGCCCCGCGACTCGATTATCTTTCGCCCCGGCATCATCGACCTCCACATCGGCGCCCCGCTCCCCACCGCCGGACTCACTGACGAAGACGTTCCGCGACTCGTCGAAGCCGTCCGCGCGGCGATGCTCCCGCACTTCGGAACACAGAAGACAGCCAGCACTAATGCGCCGCGCAAGTTCTCGACTTAGCCCCGACGGGAGACGACAGCCAGCACCGCCTTGTGTCTCCGGCCTTTTGCCTTCTCACCTTCTGGCTTCCGACCTTCCGCGCCCCATCGTGTTGACCGTTCCGGCAAAAGTCTCTTACACTTCCGTTTATCGTGACCACACCAATCGAACAGCTTCCGCCGACAGCTTATGCCGACGGCATGCGTGAGCACACGCTGCTCGCACACCGCCCCGACCCGGACAATCCGCCATGGGGCGTGGGCGCGGGCGCGCTCGTCTGGCTCGCGAGCGTCGTGCTGATGTTTGCGATGCAGCTTCTTCTCGTCTTCCCGTATCTGTTGCTCTCGCGCAAGCTGGCCGACCTTGCAAGCATCGATCAGGATGTGATGAGTCAACCCGGCGTTATCCTCGCCTCGATCATCGCCATCATTCCGGCGCACATTCTCACCATCGGCATCGTCTGGGGGCTGGTCACGCGGTTTGGCAAGCGTTCGTTCAAGCAGACCATCGGATGGGACTGGGGCGAACGGTTCGGCTTCTGGACGAGCGCGGGGCTGGCGACGCTGTTGCTGCTTGTCGCGTGGGGCATCACGGTGCTGGCGGGTGGCGGTGAGACGCAACTCGATATGATCATCGCGAGTTCTCCGGCGGCGCGCTTCGCAACCGTGTTTCTGGCGACGGCGAGCGCGCCCTTCGTCGAAGAACTCGTCTACCGGGGCGTGCTCTTTCCCGCCGTCCAGCGACAGGTCGGCAACCGGATGGCGGCGGTCGTCATCGTCGCCGTGCTGTTCACGGTCGTCCACGTCGCGCAGTACATCAACAATCCCGGCGTCATCGCGGCGGTGGCGGTGCTCGGCTTCGCGGTCACCTACGTCCGCGCCGTGACGGGGCGGCTGCTGCCTTGCATCGTCATCCACATGGTCTTCAACGGCATCCAATGCTTCTTCCTCGTGATCGCCTACTTCGTCCCGCTGAAGGTGGACAACGAAACGCAAACCGGTCTCCTGCGGCTCAGCGCGCACGCCCTCGGCATCGTCTTTTAATTATATGAGCTACGATGTGGTGGTCGTCGGCGCGGGACT
>JBGTHJ010000395.1:0-11020 GCA_041746175.1 Pyrinomonadaceae bacterium | reverse complement strand
CTGGCGGAAGCCGTGCGTGGGGCGAGTCGCGCCGGAGTGGTCGCGACGGTCGCCCCATCGCTCAAAGGTTTTTATGCGCTGGCGCAACGCGCGAGCGTCTACGTCGGCGGCGACACGGGGCCGACTCATCTCGCGGTCGCGGCGGGCGCGCCCGTCGTCGGTCTGTTCGGCCCGACCGAGTGGTGGCGCAACGGTTCGCCGCGCGTGGCGGACATCTGCGTCGAGCGCACAGACATCGACTGTCGCACGGATTGCCACCGCCGTGCGTGCTCCGTCTGGATTTGTATGGACATTGAAATCGGGCGTGTCGTCGAAGCGGTCGGCGAAAGGTTGAAGCGTGCAGGAAAACTCGAACACAGCGGAGTCAAAGCCGGTGCGTAGGGGCGGGACGTGGGTTCAACGCTGGCGCGTGCCGCTCGGTTTTCTGTGCGGCGCGATCTTCATCGTTCTGGCGCGACCGCGACCTCTAACGCTCGCGGTCGGCGGCGTGGTCGCGGTCGGCGGCTTGGCCTTGCGCGCGTGGTCTGCGGGTCACATCCGAAAAAACGCCGAGCTTGCGACCACCGGCCCCTACGCCCACACGCGCAACCCGCTCTACCTCGGCAGCTTTCTTCTCGGCATCGGTTTCACGGTCGCGGCGGGTCGCCCCATCGTGCTCGGGGGCGCGTTCGCGGCGCTCTTTCTTGGCATCTATTTGCCGGTGATGCGCGTCGAAGCTGGGACGCTCGCACAGCTTTTCGGCGATGCGTACGCGCGGTACGCGAAAGCGGTGCCGCTCTTTCTTCCGCGCTTGACGCCGTTTCGCGCGAACGGCCAGGCACGCGATGCGAAGTTTGACGCGAGCCTCTACATGCGTTACCGCGAGTATCGCGCCGCGCTCGGGCTGCTTGTCGCGTGGGGCGTGTTGGCGTTGAAGGCGCTGCTTTTGAAGTGAGATTGTTTGTTATGTCGCGTCGAAGTTTTCACGTCACGATTATCGCCTTGCTGTCGGCTCTGCTGTTCGCTTCGACAAGCGCGGCAACCTCCGAAGCCCCGCGCGCAGACAAGCCGATGCCCTTTAACGCCACCGAACAACTCGTCTACGAAGGCGAGTTTTCCAAACTTCTCCTGCGCGGCATCAAAATCGCTGAACTGACCTTCACGGTCGGACGCGCGCCGTCGAACTCCGACGCGCCAACCGCCGGAGCCTCTGCGCCTGAGCACGCGACGCCCGCAGCGCCCGCAGCGCCCGCAACGGCTAGTGCGACGACGACAGCCACAAACCCTTTCTTGTTCACGAGCAACATCGAATCGAAAGGCTGGTTTCGCAAACTCTTCGGCATCAATTTCAGGTATCGAGTCGAATCGACGGTCGATGCGCAATCGTTTGCGGTGATCCGCACGACCAAGCTCGACGAGCAGGGCAAGCGCGTCCGCACGAGCGAAGCGGTCTTCGACCGTAAAGCGGATAAGGTCGAATGGACGGAGCGCGACCCCGGCGACCCTTCACGCGAAGCGCGCGTCGTGTCTGCCCCGCTCGGCGGCGCGTCGCCACACGACATCATCTCCGCCATCTACTTTCTGCGCACGCAGCCGCTCACGCCCGGCAGAACTTTCGACTTGACGATCAGCGATTCGGGCAGGATTTACCGCGTCCCGGCGACCGTCTTCGCCGAGCAGAAGAAGGTCAGAAGCGTGGCCGGTAAGGTATCGGTCGTGCGCGTCGATGTCGGACTCTTTGGCGCCGGACGACCCGTCGAGGGCGACGGTCGGATGTCGCTTTGGATAACCGACGACGCACGTCATCTTCCCGTCCGTGCACGCCTCAGCAACAGCCTCGGCACGCTCGATATCACGCTCAAGAAAATTGTCGCCGTCAAGTAACCGGGACACCGGCAAACGGTGCAAGGCACAAGCACAGCGGTCGACACCACCGCTTGCGCCTTTCGCGGTTTGCCGGTGTTTTCCGTGCGCGATCTTCTTTTCTTGATGTTTACGACAATGAACTGTAAGGTGTCTGCGATTAAGTTCCCCTATCATAATGAAGCCAATGCCGGTGTTCGTCGCCTGTCGATTTATGTGCGGCGTGCCTGTGGGAGAAATGTTGAATCCCAGAGGCGTTCGATTTTGTTGAGCGGAGAATTTTCCGATGTCGATTGCTCTCGTCGTCCACGGCCATTTCTACCAACCGCCACGCGAGAGTCCGTGGACTGAAATGATCGAGCGCGAGCCGAGCGCGCAGCCCTTTCGCAACTGGAACGAGCGCATCCACAGCGAGTGCTATCGACCGAACGCCTACGCGCGTATCATCGATTCGCGCGGGCGCGTCGAGCGCATCATCAACAACTACTCCAATCTCAGTTTCAACTTCGGCCCGACGCTGCTGACGTGGCTCGAACGCCAGCACCCGCGCACTTACGCGCGCATCATCGACGCGGACAGTGAGAGCGTCGCGCGGCGCGGTGGTCACGGCAACGCGATTGCGCAAGGCTATCATCATGTGATTCTCACGCTCTGCAACGACCGCGACCGACGGACGCAGATTCGTTGGGGCGTCGCCGACTTTCGCCATCGTTTCGGACGCGCACCCGAATCGCTCTGGCTTCCCGAAACCGCCTGCAATTCAGACACGCTCGAAGCCCTCATCGAAGAGGGACTCGCCTACGTCATCCTGTCGCCGCATCAAGCCGAGCGCGTCCGACCCGTCGGCGGCAAAGTTTGGCAGAGCGTCGTCGATGGGCAGATCGACCCGACCGTCCCGTACAAATATTTTCACCGCGACGGCTCGGAGCGCTCCATCGCGATATTTTTTTACGACGGGATGATCGCTAAATCCGTCGCCTTCGATGGGCTGCTCGCTTCGAGCCATACGCTCGTTGATCGCTTCGAGCGCGCCGTCGGCCACGACACGCAACTCGTCAACATCGCCACCGACGGCGAAAGCTACGGCCATCATTTTGAATTCGGCGACCGCTGCATCGCCTACGCGCTCGAAACCGAAGCCGCCGCGCACGGGTTTCGCGTAACCAACTACGGCGAGTTTCTGGCCGAGCACGCGCCGGTGTGGGAAGTCGAAATCAAAGAGGGGCCGGAGGGCGAAGGCACGGCGTGGAGTTGCGCGCACGGCGTCGGACGTTGGAGCCGCGATTGCAGTTGTCACGCGGGCGCGCTCGAAGGATGGAATCAGCAGTGGCGCGAGCCGCTGCGCGCCGCGCTCGATTTTTTGCGCGACGATGCCGCCCCGAAGTTTGAAGCAGCGGCGGGCGACCTCTTCGCCGACCCGTGGGCGGTGCGCGACGCATACGTCGATTTGCTGGTTGACCGCACGCACCCGCGCGAAGAATTTTTGCGCCGTCACGCGAAGAGACCGCTCTCGGCGGCGGAGCAGATTCGCGCGCTCACGCTGCTCGAACTCCAACGTAGCGCGATGGTCATGTACACGAGTTGCGGCTGGTTCTTCAACGACATCTCCGGTCTTGAAACCGTTCAGGTGTTGCGCTACGCCGGACGCGCGCTCGAACTGATGGAGGAACTCGAACTCGCCCCGCCCCGCGCGCAGTTTCTCGACATCCTCTCCGAAGCCCAGAGCAACCTGCGCCGCGCGGGTAACGGCGCGGACATCTTCCGGCGCACCGTCGAGACCTCGCGAGTGACGCCGCCCAACGTCGCGGCGCACATCGCCATGACCGGTCTGGCGAGTCGCGACAACGGCGAGCAGACGGGCGAAGTCGCCGGATACGAGTATCGCAAGCAGGATTTTCAGGAGCAGAGCGACGGGCGTTTGACACTCGCCACAGGTCGCGTCGGGCTGCGTTTGGCGACGACGGGAAGAGAGTTCAACTACGCGCTCGCGACGATGCATTTCGGCGATGCCGATTACTGTTGCGTGCTCAAACCCGACGCCGGGGAAGCTTCTTTCCGAGCTTCATCCGAACAACTCTGGTCGCAGTTTCGCACCGCGTCGCTGCCCGTCATGCTGCGGCTCGCGCAGGAAGAATTCGGCCCCGAAGTGTACGGGCTTGAGCACCTGTTGCCGCAGGGTCGCCAGCATCTTTCCGATCTCATCTTCGGCTCGATGGTCGAACAGTATGTCGAGCAGTACGAGTTTCTCTACGAGAAGAACCGCCGCGTGATCGAGGTTTTGCAGGCCGCCGGTTTCAAACTCCCGAAGGAACTGCGCGCCGCCGCCGAGTTTACAATGAGCCGACGTTTCGAGGCCGAGTTGCTCGCGCAACAGCAGCGCGCCGACGACGGCGATTATCGAAAGGCGCTCGACATCGCCGACGAAGCCGCCCGGCTCGACTATCGCATTGACCGCACCATCATCAATCGTCTCTTTGAAGAGACCATGACGCAGACCGTCCGCCGTGCGGTTGATAACCCATCCGCCGAAAATTTCCACACCGCGCTGACCTTGATTGCGACGGCCAAAAAACTGAGCCTCGAAGCCAACCTCGAACACGCGCAGGAAGTGGTTTACGAAGCGTTGCAGCGGCTGCCCGTCGTCTCGTTCGAGATGCGCGAACTCGCGTTGCGGCTCGACCTCGCGCCCAACATTCTGGTCTCGCTCGCGACCGACGCCACGTCCCACGAACCGCAGATTTCAACAACCCAAGTCGCACTGATCGAATCATCCGGCCTGTCTTATTGATTCAGCAACTCGATGAGCCGATGAGTTATTGAGCTGATTCTTTGATGGTGAGTATGCTTGAACCACGACAACCAACACCGGCGATTACGGAATTGAGCGTCCCCCTTCAGGAGTTGGAGCGTTTGCTGATGCTGGTCGCACCCGACCCGCACGCCATGCTCGGCGCGCATCCCGCGCCGGGCGGGGTGGTAATTCGGGCGTTTCGTCCCGAAGCCGCCCGTGTTGAGGTCGTCGCGGAAGACGGTTCGACGCGCGCGATGTCGATGACGAATGCCGCCGGTTTCTTCGAGATTTTCATCGAGGGCGACACGCAACTCTTCGCCTACCATCTGCGGACTCACTACCCGGACGGCAACACTTTTACGCTGCGCGACCCCTACGCCTTCTTGCCGACGCTCAGCGGTTTCGACGAACACCTGTTCGGCGAAGGCCGCCACCGCAGTCTCTATGAAAAGTTTGGCTCGCACGTCCGAACCTACGACGAGTTGTCGGGCGTGTCGTTCGCGGTGTGGGCGCCGAACGCGGACGGCGTTAGCGTCGTCGGTAGTTTCAACAACTGGGATGGTCGTCTGCATCAGATGCGACGGCTCGGCGTCTCGGGCATCTGGGAAATTTTCATCCCCGACCTCGCACCCGGCGCGCTCTACAAATACGAGATTCACAATCACGGCGCGCTGCCGTTTCTCAAGGCCGACCCCTACGCGCTCTACTCCGAAGTCCCGCCCGCGACCTCTTCCATCGTCTATCAGCCGACCTACGAATTCACAGATGACGACTGGCTCAAACGCCGTCGGCGGCGGACGCACCTGCGCGAACCCATCTCGATTTACGAAGTCCATCTCGGTTCATGGCGGCGCATCACCGAAGAGGGCAACCGCTCGCTGACCTATCGCGAAACCGCGCCCGCGCTCGCCGATTATGTCGAAGAGATGGGCTTCACGCACGTCGAGTTTCTGCCGTTGAAGGGTCACCCGTACGGCGGTTCGTGGGGCTATCAGGTGTCGAGCTACTACGCCGCGACCGCGCGTTACGGCACGCCCGATGATTTCCGTTACCTCGTCGATTACCTGCACGGTCGCGGCATCGGCGTCATCATGGACTGGGTTCCCGCGCACTTCCCGAAGGACGCGTTCGCGCTCGGACGTTTCGACGGCTCGGCGCTCTACGAACATCTCGACCCGCGCAAAGGCGAGCACCCCGACTGGGGGACGTACATCTTCAACTACGGGCGCAATGAGGTGCGCAACTTTCTCATCGCCAACGCGCTTTTCTGGATCAAGGAATGCCATGTCGATGGTCTGCGCGTCGATGCCGTCGCGTCGATGCTCTATCTCGACTACAGCCGCACGGATGGGCGTTGGATACCCAACCAGTATGGCGGGCGCGAGAACATCGAGGCGATAGAGTTTCTGAAGGAACTGACCGGCATCGTGCGCGAACTGCATCCGGGCGTGATGATGATCGCTGAAGAGTCAACGTCGTGGCCGTCGGTGACGCGCCCGGTCGAAGAGGGCGGACTCGGTTTTGATTTCAAGTGGAATCTCGGTTGGATGCACGACACGCTTCAATACTTTTCAAAGGACGCGCTCTACCGGCGTTATTTCCACAACAACCTGACCTTCGGGCTGATCTATGCGTGGAGCGAGAATTTCATCCTCCCCTTCTCGCATGATGAAGTCGTCCATCTGAAAGGCTCGATGCTCAACAAGATGCACGGCGACCGCCCACAAAAATTTGCTAATCTCCGCGCGCTCTACGGCTACATGTGGGCGCATCCGGGTAAGAAGTTGATGTTCATGGGCGGCGAAATCGGACAGTGGCGCGAGTGGAGCAACGACCGCAGTCTCGACTGGCACCTGCTCGACGAAGCCGACCACCGGGGCTTGCACGCGCTCGTCCGCGACATGAACCACCTCTACCGGAGGACGTACGCGCTCTGGGATGCCGACATCGAACCCGCCGGTTTCCAGTGGATCGACGCCAACAGCGCCGACGCCAACGTCGTCGCCTTTATCCGCACGGCGACCGCGAGCGGCAAGCAACTCATCTGCGTCTGCAACTTCTCGCCCGTCGTCGTCAGCGCGTACCGTCTCGGCCTTCCCCGCCCCGGCGTCTATCATCAACTGCTCAACACCGACGCCGCCATCTACGGCGGCAGCGGCAACGCCGACTCGCAAACGCTCGCCGCCGACACCGCGACCGCGTGGAACGGACAGCCCGCCTCGGTCGTGTTCGATCTGCCGCCGCTCTCAACCATCTGGCTCGAAGCCCCCGCAGGCGAACAATGAGCGGCGAGCGGTATTGACACCGCGTCGGCAATCTCGTACAACATGGTCTCTTCTTACGAGCAACACTGCCGGTAACGCTACATCGCCCTTGAAAATCTGACTCATGAACAGCGAGAGCACAACGATGCATGTCGGTACGTCCGACGGTGACGAAAATTCCGAACCACTACAAACGGCAACCGCGTCGCCGGACGCTGAACAACCGGTGACGTTGCCGGACAGACTTGACCCGCTCACGTCGGACGAGCCGTTGCCGCAGATTTACGGCAGCGAGCAGATCGGTTTGTTGGTGCAGTCGCCCGAAAAACTTTTTCTCCACTGGAATTACGCGCGCGACCCGGGTGCGACGCTCATCAAAGCGCTTGGCGAAGCGGCATCGAAGTATCGACCGGCGGTGCGTCTAATCGAGGTTGAGAGCGGCGAAGAGTTTACGCGCGATGCCGACGGCGCGGGCACGCACTGGTTCGATGCGAAACCGGGATGCGACTATCAAGCCGATGTCGGATTCATCGCCGAGGGGCTTCCGTTTCTGCGCGTCCTGTCGTCGGCGGTCGTGCAGACGCCGCGCCCGGGCGTCTCGCAGATCATCGACGAGGCGCAAGAGTTCCACATCACCGCGCCCGATTTCGCGAGCGTTTTGAGTGAGGCGGGCTACGCCGCCGACGCGCTCGGAGTCGCGCTCGAAATCGCTGACGCGGAGACGGCTGGCACGGTGTCGCCGGAGATCGTTGCGACTTTGACGGATATCGAGTTGCCGTCGCTCGATGAAAGCGGGCAGTCGGAACTGCGCGGTTTAATCATCGCGCTCGCGCTCGGACGCTCTCCGCATCAACTGCTCGGCACGCTCTCCACGCCGCTCGCTCGCTGGCTCGAACAACTCATCCGACGCGAGGGCGGCGCGGTTGATCCGGCCCCGTTGCTCGAACTGCTCCGCGAGACGTTCGGGTTTGAATTGCGGTTTGATGAAAGCTCGGAGGAACGCCCGTTGGTTCTCGGTGAAATGGAGACGCGCAGTTCGTGGGGCGCGAGCCTCGTCCACTTCGGCTCGGCGGGGGAGCGTTTCCCCGTCCGCACGCCGCGCGTGTGGTTGCCCGGCATGGCTCCGCGTCTCGTCTCAAAGATGCTTGCGGAGAATCGCCCGCCGCGCGCGCCGTCGAGCTTTACGATGCCCCGCAGCGCCCGGCTCGAACCGCTTTAGAACTTCACTCATTGATTCACCGGCTGATTGATTCATCGAAGAATCTTCCCGCTCAAATCAATGAGCCGATGCGACGATGAATCAATGAGCCAAACTCCCAATCCGGCATCCAATGGCTATTTTAGTCTCGTGCTTCACGCGCACCTGCCGTTCGTGCGCCACCCTGAACACCCCGAATTTTTAGAGGAAGACTGGCTTTACGAAGCCCTCACGGAAGTTTACCTCCCGCTCATCTTCGTGCTCTCGAACTTGCAGCGCAACGGGGCGGCGCCGCGTCTGGCGATGAACGTCTCGCCGCCGCTCTGCGAGATGCTCGCCGACCCGCTGCTGCAAACGCGCTACACGCGCCACCTCGAAAACCTGCTCGCGCTCGCCGAAAAAGAGATCGACCGCACGGCGCGCGAGGCTCCCGCGTTTCAGGCCGCCGCGCGGATGTACGCGGTACACTTGGGCGACGCGCTCCGGTTCTGGGAAGACACGCTCGGGCGCAACGTCGTGCGCGCCTTCCGCGAGTTGCAGGACGACGGGGTGCTCGAAATCATCACCTGCGGCGCGACACACGGATTCTTACCCTTGATGTCAACGGGCGAAGCGCGGCGGGCGCAGGTCGAAGTCGCCGTCACGAATTATCGCAAACACTTCGGTCGTCGTCCGCGCGGCATCTGGTTCCCCGAATGCGCCTACCAACCCGGCATGGAGACGCACCTCGCCGCCGCCGGCATCGAATACTTCATGGCGGACACCCACGCGCTGCTCTACGGCGAACCGCGACCGCGCTACGGCGTCTATTCGCCTGTCCGCTGTCCGAATGGCGTCGCGGTGTTTGCGCGCGACTTGGAGACGAGCCAGCAGGTGTGGAGTTCGGTCGTCGGCTATCCGGGCGACCCCGCTTACCGCGAGTTCTACCGCGACATCGGTTGGGACGCGCCCATTGAGTATCTACGTCCGCACCTTCACGCCGACGGCGCGCGACGGCATCTCGGATTGAAGTATCACCGCATCACCGGGCGCGAGGTGCCGCAGTCGGACAAAGAACCCTACGACCCGGCGGAAGCGCGCGAGCGTGCCGCCGCTCATGCCGGGCACTTCGTCGCCGAGCGAGTCAAACAGGCGGTGCGCTTGCGCGAGACTCTGCGCGGACGCGCGCCGCACGTCGTCTCGCCTTACGACGCGGAACTTTTCGGGCACTGGTGGTACGAGGGCGTGCAGTTTCTCGACTACGTTTTCCGCAAGCTCCATTATGACCAGAATGAGATTCAGGCCATCACGCCCGGCGACTTTCTCGATACCGGCTCGCCCATCCAAACGCAGCAGCCTTCGCAATCTTCATGGGGCGCGGGCGGCTACTTCAAAGTCTGGCTGAACGAAAAAAACTCCTGGATGTACCCGCACCAGCACGCCGCCGAAGCGCGCATGACCGCCCTCGCCGACCGCTTCGCCGCGACCGCTACAACGTCGCCCCTCACGCTTCGCGCGCTCAATCAAGCCGCGCGCGAACTCCTCCTCGCGCAGTCCAGCGACTGGGCTTTTCAGATCGCGCACGGCACCACCGTCGAATACGCGACGCGCCGTTTTCGCTCGCACATTCGACGTTTCCAGTTGCTCGCCGAAGGACTTGAAAACGGAATGATTGAAGAATCGACGCTCGCCGAAATCGAACGCCGCGATAACATCTTTGACGAAATCGACTACCGCGTCTTCGGCTCGCAGCCCCCGCCCGGAGGCGACGACGACCAGCCCGCCGACCGCACATGAATCCGCTCATCATCGGACATCGCGGTGCGTCGGCGGCGGCGCCCGAGAACACGCTGGCGGCGTTCCGACACGCGCTCGACGACGGCGCGGACGGGCTTGAGTTTGACGTGCGTTTGGCGCGCGACGGCGTCCCCGTCTGCATCCACGATGCGACGCTCAAACGCACCGGTCTGCTCGACGCCAAAATAGCGACGCTCTCATCAACCGAACTCGCACACATCGATGTCGGGACGTGGTTCAATCGCCGCCACCCCGCGCGCGCGCGCGCGGACTACTCGCTCGAATGCGTGCCGACGCTCGAACAGGTGTTGCGCGCGACCGGAAGCCGCGCAGAGAGGCTCTACGTCGAGATGAAGTGCGACAACGACGGCGAGGCGCGTGCGCTCGCGTCTGCGGTCGCCGCGCAGGTGCGCGCGCACAAGCTGTTTGAGCGGGTCGTGGTCGAGAGTTTCGCGCTCGATGCCGTCAAAGAGCTAAAAAGACTCGCGCCGGAGATTCGCGCCGCCGCGCTCTTTGAACTTACGATTTCGCGCCCGCTCCCATCGGCGCAGACGCTCGTCGCGCAAGCTCTCGCGTGCGGCGCAAGCGAGATGGCGCTGCACCGTCTGCTCGTCCGCCCGCGCATCATCGAGGCGGCGCGCCGCGCCGGTCTCGACGTGCTCGTCTGGACGGTCGATCATCCCGCGTGGATTCAACGCGCGCGACGAGCGGGGTTGTGCGCCGTCATCACCAACAAGCCCGCGCAGATGCGCGCCGCGCTCGAAGCCGCACGCGACGGCGAAAAGGTCTGACCATCTCGCTCGTCATCACCACACACCATGCAGAACAGCGAATCGACGACCGACCGCATCTTCGCCCGCGCATCTTACATACTGCGCCACCGCATCGCGCGCCGCACACGCTGGACGACCGCCGCCCAACCTTTTTACGTCGTGCTGTTTCTGCTCGCGGGCGTGCTGCGGTGGAACTCCGGCGACGACGGAAGTGGCGACGCCGAGGCCAACCTTGCGGGTGAGATTGGCGGAGGCGGCGCACTGCTCGTCAATCCGGGCGAGACCATCTTGGCGAGTGGCGAACAGACCGATTATCTCACGCTGACGCTCGCGCCCGCGTTCGTGCTCGACTGCGCCGTCCGCGCGCGTCTGACGC
>JBGTHJ010000394.1:0-4837 GCA_041746175.1 Pyrinomonadaceae bacterium | reverse complement strand
GCGACTGCGCGTGGCGGCGGCGCGTGCGCTCGAAGAGTTTGAAGCCGGACTCGACGACGATCTCAACACGTCGGTCGCGCTCGCCGCCGTCCACAATCTAACGCGCGAGGTCAACACCGCGCTCGACAACCACGAACTGCGCGAAGACGACCAGCGCGACATCCTCGCGCTCGTCGCAAAATTCGACACCGTCCTGAACATCTTCGGCGAGCACGACCACGCCTTGCTCGACGCCGAGATTCAAACGCTGATTGACGAACGCCAGCAAGCGCGCCACCGCCGCGACTGGGCGCGCGCCGACCAGATTCGCGACGACCTTCTCGCGCGCGGCATCGTCCTCGAAGACACCCGCGACGGCGTGCGTTGGAAACGCCGCTGAGCGAAAGCCCGTGACAGGTCGCGTGTAATAATAGGGTAGTGGGGCAGTTGGAACTTACGCCGCTGTGCGTAGTGGCGGAAGCCCGCACTTCGTCAAGGGCGCAATCGTCACCACCACTGACACCCTTGACGAAGTGCGGGTTTCCGCCACTGACACCCTTGACGAAGTGCGGGTTTCCGCAAAGTCTTTGAAAGGGTGACAAGCGCGGGCTTTTCTCATATCCTGTTACTTCCTGTCGTCCATCACCCGAAACGGTTTTACTGACATGCTTAAAGCTCAAGAACAACATCGCCCGCTCGACGACCGCGCCAACATCTTCGCGGACTAGCTTCGCCGACCCTGCTCACGTCAGCGCCCTTCTCAAATTTCAACCCGAATTTTCGACCCGCGCTTTTTCAAAGGAGAAAGATTCATGTCCACGCTTGCGCCCGCGAAGAGACCCGAAATCAAAACCGCGCTGCCCGGCCCGAAGGGGCAGCAAATCATCGAAGCCGACGCGCAGTTCGTCACGCCGTCGTATCCGCGCCCGTCCTTCAAACTCGTCGCCGAACGCGGCGAAGGGATGTGGGTCGAAGACGTTGACGGCAACGTCTTCCTCGATTGCAACGCCGGAGTCGCCGTCTGTTCGACCGGCCACTGTCACCCCGAAGTCGTCCGCGCGATTCAGGAGCAGACCGAAAAACTGATCCACATGTGCGGCACGGATTATTACTACCGGCACATGCCCGCACTCGCGCAGAAGCTCGACGAGATCGTCCCCGTCCCGTCGCCGACGCGGACGCACTTCGCCAACAGCGGCACCGAAGCCGTCGAAACCGCGCTCAAACTCGCGATGCACGCGACCGGGCGCGAAAAATTCATCGCCTTCTTCAACAGCTTTCACGGTCGCACGCTCGGTTCGTTGTCGCTCACCTCGTCGCGGGTCGCGCAGCGCAAAGGCTTCAAGCGTCAGGCGCTCGATGTCGTCCACGTACCGTTCGCTTACTGTCTGCGCTGCCCGTTCAATCTCGGCAAGTGCGACGACGGCGCGTGCTGTCTGGGTAGTTTGGACTGGATCGAAAATCGACTGTTCAAGACGACCACGCCGCCCGAAGAAGTCGCGGGCATCGTCGTCGAAGTGGTGCAGGGCGAAGGCGGCTATGTCCCCGCGCCGAAGGAGTTTCTGCACGGCTTGCGACGCATCTGCGACGAGCACGGCATCCTGCTCATCGTCGATGAAGTGCAATCGGGCATGGGGCGCACGGGGAAGATGTTCGCCAGCGAGCACTACGACCTCAAGCCCGACATCATCACCATCGCGAAGGGCATCGGTTCGGGGCTGCCCATCGGGGCGTGCGTCGCCCGCGCCGACCTGATGGACTGGCAACCCGGCGCGCACGCTTCGACCTTTGGCGGCAACCCGGTCTGTATCGCCTCGGCTTTGAAGACCATCGAACTGCTCGAAAACGGGCTGGTTGACAACGCGGCGGAGGTCGGCGCGTATCTCGAAGAGGGCTTACGCAAGCTGATGCAAAAGCACGACTGCATCGGTGACGTGCGCGGGTTTGGCTTGATGCTCGGCGTCGAGTTCGTCGATAGCCGTGCGACGATGACGCCCGCGCCCGAACTCCGCGACCGCATCGAAATCGAATGTTTCAATCGCGGCCTCATCATCCTCGGTTGCGGCGCAAACTCGATTCGCTGGTCGCCACCGCTCATCATCACACGCGAGAACGTCGATGTCGCGCTTGAGATTTTCGACGACGCTATCGCCGCCGCTAAAGTGCAGTAGGCGAAAGGCAGCGAAAGAGAAAGCGGCAAGCTCAGGGAGCTTGCCGCTTTTTTTGTTTTCCCGTCGCTCGCTTGCGGCTCAGTGCTTACCGCTTTCCGCCTTCCGCTTCGAGTTTCCCGTTGCCGCCGTAGCCGTCGGCGATGAGCGTCGGGTGCGGTTCAAAGGTGAGCGAGAGGTTGGCGTCGCTTGGCGTGAAGCGACCCGTAGCACGCAGACCGTCGTTGGGTTGGTCGACGAGCGTGCCCGCATCGAGACGCGCGATGCGCACCGTGCCGTCGCTCTCAATCCTTCCGGTCGCGTAGTTGCGCAACGCGCGAGCTTTCTCCGCCCCCGCGCTTTTCAGGTCGAACGCGAAGGTGATGAGGTTGTCGTGGCGCAGCGTGCCGAGCGTGCCTTCGAGACGAAACGTCTCGAAGCGTCCGGCGAAGCCACCGCCCGTCGTAAACTCGCCTGACTTTACCTGAGACGAACGCAGTGCGCGCGTCCAGTTGTCGCCCGCCTCAATCGGCAGCGTCCGGTCGCCGACGCGCGGAACCGTGATGACTTTGAACGGCGCGGTCAACGCCTGCGACGTGATGCCGCCCGGCGGAGGCTTTTGTTCGGCGAGTCGCACTCCATCCGTCCCCGACCCGCTGACGGCGACGCTGTAGCCGCCCGTGTTTCGCGCGCCGAGAAAAGCCGCGATGACCGTGTTCTCATCGAAGTAGCCGGCCTTCATCTCAGGCAACCCGTCGCCGACCAAACCACGCAGCGCGGCGTACGTCTCGACATCGCGCGCGACCGCGATGAACGCCTCCTCCACCCGCCCGTACTGCCCTTCGGCCAGCGTCTTGATTTCCCCGCTCATGGTTCCCTCCCCGCCACGTTCCGGCGTCGCGGTTGGCGTCGGCGTCGGCGTCGCGCCCGGACTATTATTTTCAACGGGCGTCGGCGTCGCATTCGTCACAGACCGCTTTGCATCACACGCCGCCGCGCCCGCGCCGTTTATCGCCGACGCGATAAGTACGACGATCAAAACCGCATTCGTTCTCAACATTAACCCGCTCCTTTTTCAAAACTCGACGCATCAGCCCCGTCGCCCCGCCGCCGCGCGCATTCGGCCTTCAATATCGCTGCGGCGCGCCGTGGACGCAGCGCACCGTATCGCGCGCGATGAGCAGTTCCTCGTCGGTCGGGATGACGTAGGCGGCGAGGCGCGCATCGTCGCGGCTGATGAGACCTTCGCGACCGGCGATATGCGCGGCGTTGCGCGCGTCGTCGAGTTCGAGACCGAACCAGCCGAGCGGGGCGCAGATGTTGGCACGTATCTCGGCGGAGTTTTCGCCGATGCCGCCGGTGAAGACGACCGCATCGGCTCCGCCCATCGCGGCGAGATACGCGCCGATGTACTTGCGCACGCGATAACAAAAAATTTCAATCGCGAGCCGCGCGCGGCGGTCGTCGTTCTCGTGGGCTTCGGCGAGCAGTTCGCGCATGTCGTTGGTCAAGCCCGAAATGCCGAGCAGCCCCGACTGCTTGTTCATCAGGCTCTCGACCTCCGGCGCCGACAACCCCTCTTTCGCCGCGACGAAATCGACGATGGCCGGATCGATGTCGCCGGAGCGCGTGCCCATCACCAAACCTTCGAGCGGCGTCAAACCCATCGACGTATCGACCGAATCGCCCGCGCGCACCGCCGCCGCCGAGCAGCCGTTGCCGAGATGAATCGTGATGATGTTGGTCTGGTCGCGCGGGGTGCCGCGAAGCTGCCGGTAACGATAGGCGACGTAGCGGTGCGACGTGCCGTGAAAGCCGTAGCGTCGGATGCGATGGCGACGATAGAGTTGGTACGGGAGCGCGTAGAGATACGCGAAATCGGGAAGCGTCTGATGAAACGCGGTATCGAAGACGGCGACCTGTGGCAGCCCTCCGCCGAACACTTCGCGCGCGGCGTTGATGCCCTTGATGTTGGCCGGGTTGTGCAGCGGCGCGAGGTCGATGCAATCTTCGATGCCGCGCAGCACCGCGTCGTCAATCAACACGGAATGCGTAAACTGCTCGCCGCCGTGCACCACGCGATGACCGACGGCGTGGACATCCGCGACGCTCCGCACCTCCGCGATGCCCGAACCTTCCGCGCACACCCAGCGTATCACGCGCTCGACCGCCGCCCGCGTATCTCTGAGCGGCGCGGTCATCCGCTGCTTCTCGCCCGCGCCCGCTTGCAGCGTGATGATCGCCTCGCCGCCGATGCGCTCGACCATGCCCCGCGCCAATTTCCGGTCGCCGTTCTGCGCGATGCGTTCGAGGTCGGTCTCGACCAGTTGAAACTTGACGGAAGAACTTCCGCAATTGAGCACAAGCACGTTCATGGTTGCCGCCAGTCTAAAGCACTCTCGAACTACAGCGAAACATTAACACGGGTAGACCGGATGAAGACGATATCGAGCGGGCAGTGCGTCGGTCGTCTTTCCTCATGCGTTCGCCAGCCGGAGCGAGACTTCCCGCATCCGCGCGCGAAGTCGTTCCTCGTCAACGGTCGTGACGCGACCGTCGCGGTAAATCTCTCTTCCGGCGACGACGGTCAACCGTACGTCGCGCGCCGAAGAAGCGAAGACGAGCGCGGTCGCAGGATCGTAGACGGGGAGTTGGTGCGCGCCGTCGAGCGCGACGACGGCGAGGTCGGCCTGCAAACCGACTTCGCGCGC
>JBGTHJ010000393.1:0-8006 GCA_041746175.1 Pyrinomonadaceae bacterium | reverse complement strand
GACGCCTTCGCGCGGCGCGGCTTGCGCGGCGAACCGCGCGTGGTCATCGTCGAGATGGGCAGAGAGGTCGTGCCCGGCATGGACGAAGTGCGCGGTGTCATCGAAGAGGAGTTGCAGCGTTTGCGCGTCGAGGTTCATACGGAGACGCGCGTGGTGCGGGTGACGCCGGAAGGGATCGTCTTCGAGCACGGCGGCAGGGAAACGACTTTGGAAGCGGCGGGCGTCGTGTGGACAGGGGGCGTGCGCGTCAGTCCGCTGGTTGAGAAACTGGAGGTTGAGAAAGACAAGCGCGGGCTGATCGTCGTCGAGCCGACGCTTCAGGTTCGCGGGCGCGCGGAAGTCTTCGCGCTCGGCGATGTCGCGCTCTATCACGATGTCGTCCCGACCCTCGCGGGCACGGCGCAACTGGCCTTTCAGCAATCGAGCCTCGTCGCCGACAACGTGCAGGCGTTGATCGACGGAAGCACCCCCGGCAGAAGACATTTTGAGGAACTCGGCGAGGCGGTCAGCCTCGGCACCGACAGCGCCGCCGTCCTCGCGGGCGGTCAGGTCGTGAGCGGCGCGCTCGCACGTCAGGCGCGCTTCGCGCTCTACACCACGCGCCTCCCGACGTGGCATCACCGCCTGCGCGTCGGCGCAAGCTGGTTTCTCGGCGGCAAGGCCGCACGCCCCCTCGGTCTATAATCAAAAGCAGAAGGCAGAAAGCCGTAAGCGGTCAAAACACATTTTCAGTGTCTTGACCGCTTACGGCTTTCTGCCTTCTGCTTTCTGCCTGTTGCCTTACCGCTTCCGGCTGCCTGCGCTTTCTGGCACGTCAAGTGCTAAGAACCGGCTGGCGGTTATGTAATTGCCCCTCGCGCCCCGCCGAGTGCCGGAGACGTGTGGCTTTACGCCCTTCTGCTGTTCCATTTCACCGCAGACTTTTGCGCCTCATTCCTCGCAAACTACGAGCAGACGGTATCTTTTTCCGCGTTGCCGAGCGATATCAAACCGGGTGAATCCTGATGTCTTACGCCTTCCACGGAAATTCTTTCGCGATTGTTCCGCCGACCTCCGCCGCGCCTTCCGCCAGAGAGCGCCGCGAGCGCGTGCTGGTAGTTGACGACGAGGAATCGGTGCGCAGCGTTTTCAGCGACTGTCTCGGTTTGCGCCATCACTGTTCGGCGGCGGCCAACACCGACGAAGCGCTCGCGCTGCTCGCCGCCAATCATTACGCGCTCGTCGTCACCGACATCAACATGCCCGGACGCAGCGGCACAGAGCTTTTGCGCGAAGTCGTCGCGCGCTATCCGGACACCGCCGTTATCATCATTTCGGGCGTTGACCGGACGCAGCGCGTGCTCGATGCGTTGCGTCTCGGCGCATCCGATTACCTGCTCAAGCCGTGTGATCTGGACGTGCTCGAACTCTCGGTCGACCGCGCGCTCGAACGCCGCGCGCTGTTGTCGCAGGCGCGCTCATACAACGAAGATTTAGAGCGGCGCAACGCCGAACTCGCGAAGCGCAAGGCCGAACTCGAACGGCTTCAGGCGCAGATCGTCCATAGCGAAAAAATGGCGAGCCTCGGCCAACTAGCGGCGGGCGTCGCGCACGAACTCAACAACCCGGCGGGCTTCATCTATGGCAACATGGACGTGCTCGCGCAATCCGTCGCCGCGCTCGAACGTCTCCTGCGCTTCTACGACACCGCGCCGCTCGCGGCAGGCGTGGCCGAACGCGTCAAAAATCTCAAGGAAGAGATTTGCTATCAGGAGACGCTTGAAGACCTCGGCTCGATCATCGCCGATTGTCGCAACGGAGCCGAGCGCATCCGCGATATCGTGCAGAATCTCCGTACCTTCTCGCGGCTCGACGAAGCCGAGTTCAAAAAGATTGACCTCCACGAAGGCATCGACTCGACGGTGCGTCTGCTTTCGCGCTACTACAGCGGCGACCGCCTCATCCTGCGCCGCGACTACGGCCAACTCCCGCTCGTCGATTGCTATGCGGGGCAACTCAATCAAGTTTGGATGAACCTGCTCGCCAACGCTGCACAGTCGATGGGTGGCAAGAGCGGTGAGGTCGCGATTCGCACGTGGATGGAGAATCAGATGGCGATGGTTGCCATCACCGACCGTGGAGACGGCATCGCCTCCGAACACCTCAAGAAAATCTTCGACCCGTTTTTCACCACCAAGCCCGTTGGCGAAGGCACCGGGCTTGGCCTCTCAATCACGCACACCATCATTCAAAGACACGGTGGCTCGATCAACGTCAAGACGCGCCCCGGTCACGGCACGACCTTCACCGTCGGGGTTCCGGTCGAAGCCAAGCATCGCAGCAACCCTCGACAGTGACGCGTCGAGACCGAAAAAGCAGGGACAGTTTACGAGGAACATCACTCATGAAAGTTTACCCACTCATGCCTTACAAGATGCTGATCGTCGATGACGAGCCGGCCAACGTGCGTCTGCTCGAACGACTCTTCCGCCGCGAATATCAGGTCTTGACGGCCAACTCCGGCGCGGAAGCCCTCGCGCTGCTCTCACAGCACGAGGTGGCGTTGCTCATCACCGACCAGCGGATGCCCGGAATGACCGGCACCGAGTTGCTCAAGCACGCGGCGGCGTTGCGCCCGCACATGGTGCGCATCATCCTCACCGGCTACACCGATGTCGGCGCGCTCGTCGAGGCGATCAACTGCGGGCAGGTTTACAAGTATGTGACGAAGCCGTGGGACAACGAGGATTTGCGCCTGACCGCGAGCCGCGCGCTCGAACACTACGAAGCCAACAAAGGGCACTACGAGTTGACGCTCGTCAATCAACGTCTCAACGTCCGCTTGCAGGAGATGACACGAGGTTTCGTTCGCGTCGTCGCCGATGCGCTCGAAGCCAAGGACGAATATATTCACGGCCACGCGCGGCGCGTCAGTGGCTACGCGATGAGCATCGGGCGGCGGCTACACATGGACGAAGACCTGCTCGAATCGCTTTCGCTCGCCGCGTTTCTCCACGACATCGGCAAGATCGGCACGCCCGACGACATCCTCTTGAAACCCGGCCCGCTCACCGAACAAGAGCGCGCCACCATGCAACTGCACACCGAGCGCGGCGCGCGGATGCTCGCCGGGATTCCTGAGATGAGCGACGTGGCCGCCGCCGTCCGCCACCACCACGAGCACTACGACGGCACGGGCTATCCGGAGCGTCTGAGCGGCGAGATGATCCCGCTCGCGTCGCGCATCATCGCGGTCGCCGACGCCTACGATTCGATGACCAGCCCCAGACCTTTTCGCGAACCATCCGGCCACGACGCCGCGATTCGCACGCTCAAGCATCACGCGGGCACGCAGTTCGACCCCGAAGTCGTCGAAGTGTTTTGCCGTCTCGAAGCGCTCGCGGAGATTCGCTGCAACATCGCGCCCGAACGGTGGGGGGCGCGCATGGCCGACACCGTTTACGCGCTCGACGAAGATGAGCTTTCGTTTGCAGAGATGGCCGGCCAGATCGAATCCGACCCGGTGCTCGCCGCCTGCGTGCTGAGCGAATCGAACAAGCGATTTCCCGACGAGCCTTCGGCGCGGATTCGCACGGCGTGCACGCGACTCGGCGCGTCCGGGCTGCGCTCCGTCATCGTCCGCATCGGCACGCACGACCACGGCGACGAATCGTCGCCCGTCAGGGAACACGCGCTCCGCGCGGCGGCGGCGGCGCGCCTGCTCGCGCAGCACACCGGCATCATCGACGTTGACGATGCCTACACGCTCGGTCTACTTCACGACATCGGCGAGATGATGCTCGGCGTACTCTTTCCCGCCGAGGTGGAAGCGATCAGCGATTGTGAGGAAGACGCGCGCATCGAATACGAGGTGGCGGCCTTCGGCGTCGATCACGCGCAGGTCGGGCAGTGGGTGTTGGAGTCGTGCGGCATCCCGCGCCCGCTGACCGCCGTCGTGCAAACGCATCACGATATCATGCGTATCAACGCCCCGGCGGCCTTGCTGCTTCACGTCGCCAACGCTATCGCGCACGCCGACGACCACTACAAATTCACCGCGCTCGACGCCCTCGGTTCCGACCGCCTCGCCATGCTCGGACTCAACCGGATGGACATCGCCGGCATCCATGCGACCATCGCCCACGCCGACGCCGCGCTCCCCGAATTGGTCTGAACACGCGCCGCCCGAATGGACAAAAGTCCGGGGCGCCAAAGTCAGGAATAAGTTTCTGACTTTGGCGCCCCGGACTTTTATCGCGCTTTGCGATTGGGTTGAATCCTGGGAGCGCCGGCGTCCCGCTGGCAGGCGTGCCCCCCATGCACGCTCAAGTATTCGCGTTCGCCGAACGCTCAAGGCGCGCCGGAGGCTCTCGCTCCCAGGTGAGGCGGCGACTCTCTTTTGGGTGCTACATTCTATTGCAACTCGCTATAGGTTTGGAGAGTCTCTCAAACCGTCGCGGCTTCGCACGAATCGAGCACGGGCGCTTCCGTCGCATCGTCGGTCGCCGCGCCGTCTTCGCCGAGATAGGTTCGCCCGGCGGCGACAGTCTCGAAATAGTCGCCGATGCGGTCGAGGATTTCGTTGACCGAGTGCGAATGATAGATGACCTGCCGGAAGCGCGAGCCGCCCTGAAGACCGCGCGTGAACTGTCCCGCGAGTTGCTTCATACGACCAATGGCGGGAAGTTCCGGCATGTCTGCGCGGAGGAGGTCGAAGTATTCGAGCAGAATTTCGCGCTTGTCTTCGAGCGTCGGCTCGAAGGGCGCGCGTCCCGCGAGCGTGTCTGCGATCTGACGAAAAATCCACGGGTTCGCCATCGCGCCGCGCCCGATGAGCACGCCGTCGCAGTTCGTTTCGCGCCAGCGCGTAAAGGCGTCTTCGATCGTCACGACATCGCCGCTCCCCGACACGGGCACGCTGACGGCTTCTCTTATCTGCCGCACCAAATCCCAATCGGCGCGCCCCTTGTAGCCCTGCTCTTTGGTGCGCCCGTGGAGCGCGATGTGCTCGGCGCCGCACGCTTCGGCAAGCTTCGCGGTCTCGACCGCGTTGATATGGTTGTCGTAAAAACCCGCGCGGATTTTGACCGTCAACGGAATCGAAATCGCCTTTTTGATCCCGCTCAGAATCGTTTCCAGACGCGGCAGGTCACGCAGCAGACCCGAACCGCCGCCGTGCTTGACGACCTTCGGGGCGGGGCAACCGCAGTTCACGTCGAGGATGTCCGCGCCGACCTCTTCGGCCAACTCCGCCGCCATCCGCATCCGTTCGGGTTGGCCGCCGAAAATCTGGACGGCGAACGGTCGCTCGAAATCATGAAAACGCATCTGCCTCTTCGACTTCGGATTGTTGCGCGTCAGCCCCTCGACCGAGATGAACTCCGAGACGGTGAGGCCGATGCCGCCGCGCCGCTTCAACAGGCAGCGGAACGCCACGTCCGTCACGCCCGCCATCGGCGACAGCACCAGCGGCGGATTGATTTCGATGTTGCGAATCTTGAACGGCTTCATAACAACACTGGCTTATTCGCTCATTTGAGCATCGATTCGATTTAAGATTTTCGTCGAATCAATGCGCCGGTGAAGCGATGAATAGATTTATTTCTGCGCCTTGCGAAGTTCGACGCCGGACGCGACGAAGCTGATTTCGGTGACCGTGCCGTCGGCGTTACGTTTGACACGCGCGCCTTCGGTTTCGTAGTGCTCGGCCTTTTCCTTGCTCAAAGTTTTGACGGCGAACTGGCCTTCAGCCTTGACCCACCACCCTCGCGAACTCGTCGGCACGAAAAAACCGTAGTCTTTGAAGGTGACACGCGCGCCCGCATCGCCCGCCTTCGGAGCGATCTCCATCCAACAGCCTTTGTTCGTGCAAACGCGCTCGATGACGCCCTCGACGATGACCGGCTTTGACGTATACTTCTCCGGGGCTTTCAGCACGTCGGCGAAAGCGACTTCGGGCGAATCGCCGAGCGGGTCGCCGCGCTTGACGACTTCTTCTTCGGCGGCGACATCATCTGTTGTTGTCGTCGTTGTCGTCGTTGCGGCGGTCGTCGCTGCGTCCGGCGTCGGCGACGCATGTTGTTGGGTTTGGCGCGGCGCGGTGGCGACGCTCAGCGCGAAACCCGCGATGAACAAAAGTGAAACGAAAAATGTTTTCATCACGATAATGAGTTAACCTCTCTATGGTTTGATTTGACGGCGCGCACACGCGCTTTTTCCGAAGCGTCAGATTATAGCAATGCGACACAAGCTGCTCCAAAGCGTCGGCATCGCGTGGACGATTATTTTCGCCGCGCTCATCATCTGGCTCTACGCGACCGAACCGCGCAGCGTCGGCGACATCGGGACGCGCGCGCGCGTCGCCGTCGGCACTTACGAGATCGACCGCGCACGCTTCGACGCCGCGCGTGAGCTTTTCCGGCGCGAACAATACCGCGCCGCGCGCGACGAATGGATGCGCGCCGACCCCGCCGCGCGCGACCCGCAGACGCAGTTCTACATCGCTTACGCCTTCTATCGCGAAGGCTGGGGACGCGCCTACAACGATGATGCGCTCTTTCGTCAGGGACTCGAAACCATCAACCGCGCCATCGCCCTCGCGCCCGACGGCGCGCTCAACGTCGAGGACGACGCCGACTTGAAGATGCGCGCCGCCGCCGAACTCAAAGCCGAACTTGAAAACGGGCTTGAACGCACCGCCAGCGACTTCAGCCCGCTCAAACTTTTCCGCGAGCGAAAGTGAATCGCACGAGGAGCCAATGAACGCACGCCTCCGTTCAAGAAATCGCGCGCTGGTGCGCTACCTGTTGCTGCCGACGATTTTTCTGGCGGTTGCGCTGCTCGGCGGACTCCGTGTCGGCGCGCAGACGCGCGCGTTCGTCTTCATCGCGCCGCCGCTGGTGACGCTCGTGCTGGCGACGCTGTTGATGCTGCTGTTGGTGCGCGGGCGGTTGATCGAAATCGCGCGCTGGCTATCGAGCGAGCACGCCGCGCTCTCGAACGTCTCGCACGCGCTGACGCTCGGCGCGCTCTTTTTCGCATCGGCGCAAGCCTTCAACAGCGTGCTTCCCGAACGCGGTTTGATGCGCTGGATGTTCTCTTTCTTTTTCCTCTGGACGTTGTGGAACAATCAGTTTTCGTCGTTCAACGCGCTGCGCTTGCTGCGCAGTCTGGCGGCGTTATTCGGGACGGCGTTCGTCTTGAAGCACATGCTGCTGGCAAGTTTGGCCGCGCCGGACGGCGGGTGGCTAAAGCGTCTGGCGGGCGTCGTGCTCGAAGGCATCACGGCGGGTTCGATTGACGTGGAGCAGTTCGCGCCCGCGACCGGCTATATCTCTTTCCTCACGCTCGCGCTCTACGTCGCGGGTCTCATCCTGCTGCCGCCCGCGCCCAATAATGGCGACGACAAAGATGCGCCACGCGCCGCCGAAATCGTCCACTCCTTCGAGCGGCTTCCGCCCCCCGAACAGGCGATCGTCCGCCAATCGATTCTTCTGGCGGCGCAACTCCGCGCCGCAGACGCATCGCCAGACGCTCTCGAAACAGATTCAAACCGGAATTTCATCGAAGTCGATTGACGCTATTGTGCGTTGCAATTCGGCGGTCACTTCAGGCGGCGTAAGGCAGTAGGCAGCAGAGGGCAGTAAGCGGTCGCGGGCGCAGCTTATAGCAAGTTGCAATTGCATGTCGCGCTAATAAAAAGAGCGGCGGCGCCTGGGAGCGCGAGCGTCCCCCGCGCATTTAGCGTTCGGAGAACGCGAACCATTGAACGTGCTCCGAGCACGCTGGCCAGCGGGACGCTCGCGCTCCCGGCACTCACCCAATTGCAAACCGCTATATGTTTTGATCGATGACCGCCTTTTACCCTGCCAGAGGGTCGCGATTCGTCTGCACGACGCTCGTGATTTCGTAGAGGTTGAGGGCTTCGCTTTTGGAGGTCTGGCGCAGCGTGGGGACGGCGAGGACGCGCACGGTGAGCGTGCGGTCGCGGCGACGGAGCGCAATCTCATCATCGACGCGGACGCCCC
>JBGTHJ010000392.1:0-14763 GCA_041746175.1 Pyrinomonadaceae bacterium | reverse complement strand
CGCGCAACGTCGCCGCCAACTCGCCGGGCGGCGACGGCGACCAACCTTTCGCGGCGTCGTCAACCGCGCTCGTCGCCCCCGTCGCGTTGCCGGATGGTCGCACGCTCGCCTCGGTCATCGAATCGCAGTACACCGAGGGTAACAACGTGCTCGTCGCCGACGACCGGGGCAACGACAACGAAGGCACGCACGGCATCAAAGGTTACAGCGCGAACAGACAGTTCACCGCGCCCTACTTCGATTACACGATGGGCTACGAGTACGGCGGCGTAAACGCGGGCGGCACGCCGTTCTATCCGGCGTCGTCCGACCCGGACGTGTACCCCGGCGCACTTACGCTCTTTTACTACAACAACCTGATTCACGATTATCTCTACAGTATCGGCTTCACCGAACCGCTCTGGAACTTCCAGCAGGACAACTTCGGCAAGGGCGGCGAAGCGGGCGACGGCCTGAGCGCGCAGGTGCAGGACGGTTCGGGAACGAACAACGCCAACATGGGCACCAGCGCCGACGGCAGCGCGCCCCGGATGCAGATGTATCTCTTTACCGAGGACGTGTTCCGGCGCGCCGACGGTGACTTGGATTTCGATGTCGTCGCGCACGAGTATTATCACGGCGTCTCGAATCGCTCGGCGGGCAAAGGTTCGACGGGGTGTCTCGGCGTCGCGTTCTTCGGCGAGTCGGGCGGACAGGGCGAAGGCTGGTCTGACACCATCGCACAGTCGATGACCGACGACGATTCAACCGGCGAGTTCGTCACCGGCGAGCACGACAAAGGCATCCGCACCATCCCCGTCACCAACTTCCGTTGGTCGTATGGCTCGATTGACGGCAGGAAACTGAACCGCCGCGACCAGCAGACCGCCGACCCCGTCGGCGCGCCCGGCGTCGGCGTCGGCGTTCCGCCGACGACACCCGCGTATCAGGTTCACCACGTCGGCACGGTCTTCAGCGCGATGACGTGGGACATGCGCGAACTGCTCATCATGAAACAAAATTTGGGCGGCGCGTTCCCCGGCGTCTTCTTCGACGGCACGCGGCGGCTCGGCGGCGGCGCGTCCTTCTACATCGGCGAACGACGGGTGCAGTCAATCGACGCACGACATCCGATAGACTATCGCGAATCTTTCGGCACGCACGCGGTTGTGCCGCCGCCCGCCGGCAGCACGAACCCCGTCCCGGCGGTCGTCCCGACCATCAACGCCGCGCAACACATCGTGCGTCCCGGTCAGGTCGCGGACGAGTTCGCCACGCTCGGCCATCGTAACGGCCCGCTCTCGACCGCCGTCAAAAACGGCGCGCGACTCGCCGACACGCTCGTCCTGCGCGGCCTCCAACTGTCGCCGTGCAACCCGTCCATCGTCGATACGCGCGACTCGATCCTGCTCGCCGACAAGGAACTGACGGGCGGCGAAAACCGCGCGGTCATCTGGCGCGCGTTCGCCAGTCACGGCGTCGGGCAGAACGCTTCATCTTCGCATTCTGGCGATGTGGCGACCGACCCGGCGAGTTCGATGGCGCCGGTCATCGTCGAAGACTTCACCGTTCCGGCGAGCGTCCTCGCGTGCGAGCAGCAAGGCCCGCTCGCGCCGCCTTCGTTCACGCTCTCGAACGTCTCGGACAATACCGTCAGCATCAGCATCAATCCGGTCGTCGGCGCGACGAATTACATCATCTCGCGCAGCGAGAACGCCGCGGGGCCGTTCGCTCTCGTCGCCGAACTGAACGCTCCGCAAACCACCTTCAACGATAACAACGGGGGGCAGGGACTCGTCGTCGGCGAGACCTATTACTATCAGGTGCGCGCGAGCCGCGACGCGGAATCCAACTGCGTCTCTTCCGCTAGCACCCAGAGCATCCTGATCACCGTCGGCATCACCATCGTGCCCGCTCCGCTCTTTGCGGGCGTCGATCGGGTGGACGACCCGCAGGACGGCGTGCGCCTGATCGTCAGTTGGAAACCCGCGAACTCGGTCAACCCGAACGCGGCAATCGTCTACGACGTATACCGCGAGGCGCACGTCGAACACGGCGACGGCACGCAAGACCCGACCTTTACACCCTCGTTGTCGAACCGCGTCGCGAGCAATTTAACCGGCACGTCCTTCAACGACACCGGGCTGGAACTGGCGCGTGCTTACTACTACATCGTGCAGGCGCGCGACACCAACTCGAACAAACTCGATACCAACGACACCGGCAACCGCGCGACCAAATTCAACGCGCCGACCGTGCCGCAGTTGAGCGCGCCGGTCTTCGCCAGAGAAACTTTCGAGAGCAACACGGCCAACGCGCGTTTCACGCCGTCGTTGACCGAATCCGGCGGCAATCCGAATCAATCGTCCGCCACCTTCCAGCGCATAACGGGCGTCAATTTCGGCGGCGGCGGCACGGTCGGCAAGATGTACGCGCCCGACTTCAGCCCCGGCCACGAGCAAGGTTTGCCCGACCCGGCGGGCACGCAACACGGCGGGGCGAGCGATTTCGCCACCGTCATCGGCCCGCTCAATCTGACCCCGACCTCGATCCTTGAATTCGACAACTTCATCAACGCCGAAGCCTTCTTCGACGGCGGTGTGATCGAAGTCGCGGTCGGCAGCCCGAACTTCAACGCCACGCCGTACCCCGACAACGCGACCACCTTCGACCTCGGCAACTACATCATCGAAGGCGGCTACAACGGCAAACTCGACGGCGTAATCGAAGGCGTTGCGCGCGGCTCGGCGCTTCAGGGACGCCGCGCCTACACGGGCGCGAAAGGCTTGCACCGCGTCCGCGCGACGCTCAACTCGTTCGCTCCCGGCGCGATTCACAATCCAAACTCGCTGCCCATCTACCTGCGTTTCCGCATGACCTCGGACGCCGCGACGGCGAACGGCCTTGATTCGGGCTGGTTCGTCGATAACGTCGTCATCAATAATCTCGCCTGCCGCATCAACCTCGCGTCGGCGGCGAGCGGCGCTATCGCCACCGCATCGTCAACCCACGGCGCGAACTACTCCGTCTCCGGCGCCATCAACGGCGACCATATCGGGACGAACTGGGGCAACGGCGGCGGCTGGAACGATGCCACCCGCGACGTGTGGCCGGACTCGCTCGAAGTCGCTCTCAGCGGTTCGCGAACGATCAACGAAATCCGCGTCTACACTTTGCAGAATAACTTCCCCGATCCGGTCGAACCGACGCCCGACATGATCGCGGACTATTACGGCATCAAAGACTTCAACGTCGAATACTGGAACGGCTCGGCGTGGGTCGCGATTCCCGGCGGCAACGTCGTCGGCAACGACAAGGTGATGCGCACCTTCACCTTCCCCGAAATCACGACGACCAAACTCCGGATCGTCGTCAACAGCGGACGCAATAACTGGAGCCGCATCGTCGAAGTCGAAGCCTTCGGCTGCGGATCGTAAGCTCCAAAGCAACGTGCGTTAAAAGCAGCAGGCTGAAGGTCGAGGGCGGTCAAAACCTATTTGGGTTTTGACCGCCTTCGACCTTCTGGTTTGTGAACTTCAGCGTGTGGCAATGGGCAACGGCCACCCGGAATCGAGGTGGCCGTTGCTCATCAGGCGATTGGTAGAGGGGAAAAAGGAGTGACCCCTTTACCCCGTGCCTGCACCCGGATGCTCGTTATTTCGCCTCTGACATGGCCGCGATGTAGCAGCCATGAGCCGTCGCGGTGAGCGGGTTTTTCGCCATCCGCACGTCGGAGATTTCAATCGGGAATTCGCCGCCCTGCTTGAGCATGGCTTCAAACTTTTGCAGGAACCCTTTCGGTCGGGCGGTGCCGCCCGCCAGCACGATAGGCATCGGACGGTCGATTTTCGGAAACTGCGACGACGCGCTGAACTCCGCGCGCAGACGCTCGATGAGCGTGTACAGAACGTCTTCGTAGTAAATGTGGAGCGCGGTCGAGAGTTCGTCCTGCGGCTGGCGCGAGAGGTCGAGCTTCTCCTCTTTGTACAGACGCACGCTCGTCGAGTTGCTGGCTCCGAGAGCTTCGGTCACCGAGCGGTCGATGTAGTCGCCGCTTTTCGGGACGCTGAAGGTGATCATCGGCATCGACATAAACGAAACCGACACGTTGCACATCCCGCCGCCGAAGCTGATGCCGATGCCCGTGAAGTTTTCGTCCTGCAATTCGGAGAAGACGACCGCCTGACCCTCGTTGATCGACTTCGCCCGGTAGCCGAGCGACTGGAGATAGCCCTTCAGCACCGCTTCGTGATAGACGAGTTTACCGTTGACGCCCTCTCCCTTACCCGGCACGCTGAAATAGATCATCTCGTTGCGGCGCGCGCGCGGCACGAGCCGTTGGATGATGAGTTGCATGATGTGCTGGCTCATCTGCTCTTGCGGATTGAGCAGCCCGTCGCGCATCGGGCGGCGCGCGTCAACGTCGAGGAAACTGGCGAAGAACGTCGAGTCGTTGCCGTAGACGTAGAGGTTTTTGCAGTTGCGCTCGTACACCATGCTGCGCTGCTTGAGCATGTTTTCGGCCATCTCCGACGAGGGGACGGCGACGAAGGCGTTGAGTTGTGAACGTGTGTCGGCGGTGTGGTCTGCGCCGTCGGCGACGACGATGCGGCTCGTTCCGATGTCGAGTCCAATCGCCCCTGATTTGCCGTTGGTCGCTTCGGGCTTCGCCTGTGCTTGCATCTGATTTTTCTCTTCCATGACTGTCTCCTCTTTTTTAATCCGGGTGTCTTGCTTCAAGTTATCTTCGCAGCGGGGTCGCCGTATGACGTGGAGTCGTGGGCGAAACCTCTGGAGGGTTCGTCTGTGCGGGTGGGATCGCCGGCTGCGGACGGCGATTAATGGGCGGTGTGTGTCTCCTCTTTAGCGGAAGGCCGGTTGCGTGAAGCCGGGATGTCCGCGCCCCCGGCGTCGTGGGCGTTGGCACGCATTCGCCAATCGCTATCACGGCTCGTTCGTTGAAGCGGCTCGCGCTTTGCGCTGAGATTCCATCTGCGCGCGGTAGCGCTCGCCTAGTTGACGACGCCGCTTCTCCGGCGTCGTAGAGGCTTGTCGGGCGCGGTTCTTAAACTCTTCGTCAGCCGTCTGTGCGCCCGCCCAGACTGCGCCGCCGAGACGTTCGGCGATCTCTTCGTCGTAAGTAAAACCGAACTCGCTGATGGTCGCCGGAGCCACCTTGTATTTGTCGGACAGCCCCATCGCCTCGAACGGGAAATTGCGCGCCCAGTCGTAGTGATAACAAATCAGCATGTTGCCGGGGTTGACCGAAACAAGACCGTGCGTGACGCAGTTGGCATCGTCGATCTGATGTTGGCTGCGCAAAATTTGTGTCAGCAGTCGACCCGCGACGAGTTGCGCTTCGGTCAGTTGTTCGTCGAGCGTGGCGGCCTCGCTGTTGGTCTCGAAACTGACGCCGAGGAAGCTCTCGTTCAGCCCGACGTAAACCCCGCGACTGTCAGACCACACCGAGTTGCCCGCGTGATTGGCCGCTTCGTCGTCGCGGACGATGCGATAAATCTGCCCGAAGCGGTCGATCACGTAGTTGTAAGATTTGTTCTTCTGCACGTATTCAAGCAGTCCACGCGTGCGCGTCTCAATCGAATCGTTGTTGGCCGAGGTGAAGGGCAGCAGATCGCTCTCCGAACTGTGATAGACGATGCCGACGGGGGCGCGATTCAGTTCGTCGCTGTGCGCCGCGCCGCCGGGACGGAAGACGTGATAGCCGCGCGGGTGATTGGTCGTTTCGTAGGTGGTCAGGATGCGCCCACCGTTGCTGTAGCGTTCGTAGTTGTCTTTCTGTTCGACGAGCCAGACCCGTTCGGGGCGATAGTCCGGGAGATGCTCCGTGCCCGTCTGCTGCGCGTGCGCCGAGTATTGATTGCCCGCGCGGCTCTCGGTGCGGCCTCGATAGCGTTCGGCGAGATAGCCGTTGACACGCTGCGATGACCACACGACCGCCGTGTAGACGCCGAACAGCGCGACCACCGCGAGCGCGACGCCCGCCGTGTAAAAGACGTGTCGAAACTGGTAGAAACTCAGAAAGAGGCGCGCGGCAAGCGGGGCTTTGTGACGCTGCAAAAGTTGGAAGCGCTGCTTCGACGCCACCGGAAGCAGCTTTTGCAACTCCTGAAATATCAGCCTGTGCAACCATAGTTCGAGCACCTGTCGGTATATCTTGGACTTCTTCAAAAACCCAAAGCGTTTGAGCCTTTCGTCTAGGTTCTCACGGCACGCGGCCTGATGCGCGAGTGTGTTGTTGAGAAAACGCAGGCGAACTTCCGGGCGGTCGAAGAGGTGCGCGTAGCTCTCGACGGTCTTTGAATAGGCGAGCGTTGTGTCGTCTGCCGTCCGCTGGCTCATGTCGCGTCGTCTTCCACCGTGCAAAATAACCGCTGGTTCGTTGCTTCAAACGCTCGTGTTAGTTATCGCGCGGCAATTTCGGCGACGATGGTGTTTTGCACGAGTCCCTTACTGCGAAGTTCCGCAGCGTAACGTAGCGCTTCCGCGCGGTCGCCGAACTGACCCGCATAAACGCGATGCCAGACGCCGCGCTTCGGAACTTCAGCCTGCTCCGCACGCGCCTCGAACCCCCCCGACCTGAGAGTCTCGACGATCTTTTCGGCCTCTGACGCTTCTTTGAACGAGCCAATCTGAACCGTGAAGCGTCCATCGTTCTGGAGGGCGGGCTGGATCACGGATTGTACGGCGGGCACAACCGGTGCGGACTGTTGCTGCTGCTGTTGCTCCGCGACGACCGGAGGGGTGGTCGGAGGCGGCGTCGCCGGTTCGGCTTGTTGGAGTGGCGCCGGCGCGGTAGTTGCGGGCGCGACCGACTCGTTGGTCGATACCTTTCGCAGCGGCGCAAGATTTATCGTCACGTCGCCGCCGACCTCGGACGGTTTCTTGATCCAGTTAAAGAAGACCATCGTTGAAACCAGCCCAAGCCCGCACACCAACAGCCAGAGCGGGGAGACTCTCATCAATCGCACGCCCAGCCGATACTTGTCGGGTGGCGGCGGCACGGAGGTCTTCACCGCGTTGATAAACTCGAACGAGTTCTCTGCGGCAACAACGGGACTGCCCGAAGGCTTGACGGTGGGCGGCGCCTCCGGTTGGTCGTAAGTAAAACTCGCGGGTAAAGCTTTTTCGACATCGCCAGCATCCGTCCACACATCGGTGAATGCTGCTTCAACCAGGACTTCGCTTTCCTCAACCGGTCGGACTTCTATCGCTTCGACTTCCTGAGTCTCGGCGACTTCGACCACCTGCGGCGCGTTGATGATTTCGACCGGATGAGTCACGGCGGCCTTCTCCGTCGCCGACGGGAGAAGGTGTTTCGGCGGAGCTAGCAACGCGGCTTCTCCGAGCGAGGTCGGCTCGCGCGTTTCGTAAAACATGCGTGGCGGTTGCGATGCGACGGGGTGAATGTCGATGACCGGCGAGTTTGATTGCAAAAGCTTGAAGTCTTGAGCGGCTATCTGCTTGAGCAATGGTTTACCATTCGGCGACGGTCGAACTGTCTGCGCACCGTCGTCAGTTACCACGGCGTCAAAGGTCGTCGCACACTGAACGCAGATGACGCGAATCCGCGCCGTCGATTTTCCGTGATCGACCAGACCATTGAACTGGCACTTCGGGCAAACAACTCTCATACATCAACTCCAATCTCGCGCACCCGAACGTGTCGGGTAGCCGCTATGTCGCACACAAAACTATTTTTCTGAATGTAGCGGGAACCACTGCCACTGAACGGGGTCACATTCGTTGTGTCGGCAGGCTTTAAGAATCTGAGGGGTTAAATTCACAGAGGCGAACCCCTGTCAACAGGTTCGAGGATGTCGGGGATGCGCTCGCCCCCCACCACAGCCGAGAAATTACTACAACAACGATGTTAAAGCAAGTAAAAAATTGACAACCTGTCAACGCAGGGCGACAGAAGCTAAGCGAAGTTAGACAACGGGGCGAGTTAAACTTTCTACTGACTGGGTTTATTAGATTATCTCGCGGGCTGGGGCGAAATCCCATCCGGTCAAATTGACCTGGCAAGTGTGTTCTTCGGGGAAAAATCGGAGTCAATTCTCACATTTCGGAGAATGATGTTTAACAGTTTAGACTTCGCTTTCGCCGCACAAGAGTTCAGCGGCGAGAAGCGGGATGAGCAGTTCGTGGTGACCTGTGAGGGAGAATCCGCGTCCCGCGCCGCCGCTGACGGGACGGCGGACGACGTTGGTCAGCGGGCGGTAGGATTGGATGAAATCGAAATTGGCAGTCGTGAAATCATCGAGCGGATGCCGCAGATTGCGGACGAGCGTGACGGCTTTGAGGAAGACTTCGGGGAGGATGACGGCGGAGCCGATGTTCAAATAGACTCCTCCGCCGTCGAGACGGCGCACCATTTCGGCGAAGAGTCGAAAGTCGGTGTGCGTGGCCGCGCCGAGCGCCGCGCCGTCCGCCGCCGGATGGAAATGAGCGATGTCTGCGCCGATGGCGACATGCGCGGTGAAGGGGACGCGCGCACCATAGGCGGCGCAGAGCAGCGAGAGGTCGGCGTGCGGCGGGCGCATCTGTTGGAGCGCACGTCCCACGCCTTCGCCCAAGCCAAGCCCGTCGCGCATCGCTTCCTGTGCGGCGACGTTGAGAAGTTGCCCCGTTTCATTGGCCGCGCCGAACGCGCCCGCGCCGAGCGTCGCGTCAACGTCTTCGGAGGTCGAGCCGACGAGCGCGATCTCCGCATCATGAACAAGCACCGAGCCGTTGGCGGCAACAGCGTTGACGTAGCCGCGTTCCAACAGGTTGATGATCAGCGGGGCGAGTCCGGTTTTGACGACATGGCCGCCGATGCCCCAGATGATCGGTCGCTTGAGAGCGCGGGCGCGACGCATTTGCGCGGCGAGTTCGCGCAGACTTCGCACGGCGAGGATGTTCGGGAGCGTGGCGAGAAAATCGCGTAGCGTGGAATCTTCCTCGACCGGGCGGGCGAAATCTTCGACCGCAACCTTGCTCGGACGCGACGCGAGCGGGTACGTGTTTACCTCTTCGAGAGTGAGTGGCCGCACATCGTCGTCGTAGATTGACACGTTCCGCCGCTGCTCCTTCGTCAACCTTGCTCGACGGGAAAAAGAGTCTGCTCGACCAGATCGCAAAGAATATGCCCGATTAAATTATGCGTCTCTTGAATGCGCTGCGTGTCGTCGCTCGGGACGACGAGCGCGACATCGCAAAGCGGACGCACGCGCCCGCCGTCGCGACCGAGCAAGCCGACCACTTTCATGTCCCGGCGCCGGGCCTCTTCGATGGCCGCGACGACGTTCGGCGAGTTGCCCGAAGTGGTTATCGCGAGCAGCACGTCGTCGCGCTCGCCGAAGGCTTCGACCTGTCGCGCGAAGATTCTTTCAAACCCGGTATCGTTGGCGATGCAGGTGAGCACGCCGCCGTCGGTCGTCAGCGCGAGCGCGGGGAGCGCGCGTCGTCCTGTGTGCAGGAATTGATTGACGAACTCGCCCGCGATGTGTTGCGCGTCGGCTGCCGAGCCGCCGTTGCCGCAAATAAGAAGCTTGCCCCCGGCGCGAAATGCGTCGGAAATAACGCGCGCCGCGTCAGCCACTTCGCCCATGTGCTCGGCGAAATAGCGACGCTTGACTTCGATGCTGTCGGCCACGATGGATGAGATTCGGTCAAGCATAAAAGATGATGAAGCGTGCGCTGACATTCATCGTTCGGCTACTTTCCGGTCGAGTATATCACGCGACCTATTTGCGCTTGCGGCGGGTCGTGCGCTTGTCAGCTTGCGACGACGGGCGGGCGGCTTTGCGCGCGGGCGCGTGGCCGTCGCCGTTGAGATGGAGCAGCGGTTTGAGAGCTTGTCCGGTGTACGATTTTTTGGCGCGGGCGATCTCTTCGGGTGTCCCCGACGCGACGAGCCGACCGCCGCCGCCGCCGCCTTCGGGTCCGAGATCGACGACGTGGTCGGCGCTCTTGATGACATCGAGATTGTGTTCGATGACGACGACGGTGTTGCCCAAAGAGACGAGTCGTTGGAGCACGTCGAGCAACTTGTGCACGTCGGCGAAGTGGAGGCCGGTGGTCGGTTCATCGAGGATATAGATGGTGCGCCCGGTCGCGCGTTTGGAGAGTTCGCGGGCGAGTTTGATGCGCTGGGCTTCGCCGCCCGAAAGCGTCGTCGCGGACTGGCCGAGTTTGATATAGCCGAGTCCCACGTCGAGCAGCGTCTGGAGTTTGATTTTTATCTGCGGGATGTTTTCGAGCACCGGCAGAGCCTCTTCGACGGTCGTGTCGAGGAGTTCGGCGATGGACTTGCCCTTGTACTTGACCGAGAGCGTTTCGCGGTTGTAGCGCGCCCCGCGACACACGTCGCAGAGGACGTACACGTCGGGCAGGAAATTCATCTCGATACGTTTCAAGCCGTCGCCCTCGCAGGCTTCGCAGCGTCCGCCCTTGACGTTGAAGGAGAAGCGACCGGGTTTGTAACCGCGCTCGCGCGATTCCGGGAGCATGGCGTAGAGTTCGCGGATGGGGGTGAACAGGCCGGTGTAGGTCGCGGGGTTCGAGCGCGGCGTGCGTCCAATGGGCGACTGGTCGATTTCGATGACCTTATCGATATTCTCCAAACCTTCGATGGAATCGTGCGCGCCGGGTTCGGCGAGCGAGCCGTAGAGGTGACGCGCGAGCGCGGGATAAAGAATGTCTTCGATGAGCGTCGATTTGCCCGAGCCGGAGACCCCCGTGACGACCGTCAGTAGCCCGAGCGGAAACTTCACGTCGATGTCTTTGAGGTTGTTGGCGCGTGCGCCGCGAACGGTGACGTTCGCGCCGTTAGGCGGGCGACGCGTCTCGGGCACCGCGATTTCACGCGCGCCGCTGATGTAGAGTCCGGTCACCGAGTCCGGGTTTGCCGCGACCTCTTCGGGCGTGCCGGTGGCGACGATCTCTCCGCCATGGACGCCCGCCGCCGGGCCGATATCGACGACGTAGTCGGCGGCGCGGATCGTCTCTTCGTCGTGTTCGACGACGAGCACGGTGTTGCCGAGGTCGCGCAACGCGCCGAGCGTTTCGAGCAGACGCTGATTGTCGCGCGGATGAAGACCGATGGAGGGCTCGTCCAAAACGTAGAGTACGCCGCGCAGCTGCGAGCCGATTTGCGTTGCGAGGCGGATACGCTGGCCTTCGCCGCCTGAGAGCGTCGCTGACGGGCGGTCGAGCGTGATGTAGCCGAGTCCGACCGATTCGAGGAAGCGCAGGCGGTTGCGAATTTCGCGCAGGACGAGTCCGGCGATTTGGTCTTCGCGCTGGTTGAGCGCGAGCCGGTCGAAAGCCTTGATCGACTCTTCAATCGGGAGCGCGGTGTATTCGGCGATGCCTGTGCCGCCGACGCGCACCGCGAGCGATTCGGGTTGCAGACGCCGCCCGTCGCACGCCGGACACGCCACGGGCGCGACGAGTTCTTCGAGCGCGAGCCGGACTTTTTCCGACGGCGCGTCGTGCATCCGCTCGGTCAGGTGGCGCACCGCGCCGCGCCAGTCGCTCTGATATTTGTACGTCCCCTGCCGGAAAGTTATCTCGCCTTCGATGCCGTGAAAAAAGGCTTCGCGAACCTGACGCGGAAGCTCCGCGAAGGGGACGGAAGCATCCGCGCCGAAATGTTCGACGAGCGCGCCGAGCGCGGCCTTCAAGTACGCCGAGCCTTGTTTGTCGGTGGCTCCGAGGAAGACCAACTTGTTCGCAGGTTCGGTCGGCTCCGGCACGATTTTGGCCGGATCGACTTCGAGCACCGTGCCGAGTCCGTGACAGCGTTTGCACGCTCCGTAGGCCGAGTTGAACGAGAACGAGCGCGGTTCGAGCGGCGGCACGTTGATGCCGCAAATCACGCACGCCATGCGCTCGGAGTAAAGTTTCTCTTCGCCGTCAACGACCGAAACGAGCACCGCGCCGCCCGTCAGCTTCAAGGCCGTCCGCACCGACTCGGTGAGTCGTTCGGTGATGGCGGGCTTGATCAGCAGGCGGTCGACGACGGCTTCGATGGTGTGATTGCGTCGCTTGTCGAGACGTATCGCCTCGTCGAGCGCGAGCAATTCGCCGTCCACCCGCGCCCGCAGGAATCCGTCTTTAGCGAGCTTCTCAAGTTCCTTCTTGAACTCGCCCTTGCGTCCGCGCACGATGGGCGCGAGCACCATCACGCGCTCGCCTTCGGGAAGCGCGAGCACGTTCTGGACGATCTGTTCGACGCTCTGGCGCGTGATCGCCGCGCCGCAGACTTGGCAGTGCGGCTGACCGATTGACGAGAACAGCAGACGCAGGTAGTCGTAAACTTCCGTCACCGTGCCGACGGTCGAACGCGGGCTGCGCGAGACGGTCTTTTGCTCGATGGAGATGGCGGGCGACAGTCCATCGACCGAGTCAACGTCGGGACGTTCCATCTGGTCGAGGAACTGTCGCGCGTAGGCCGAGAGCGATTCGACATAGCGACGCTGGCCTTCGGCGTAGATCGTGTCGAAGGCGAGCGACGATTTGCCCGAACCGGAAAGCCCCGTAATCACCGTCAGGCGGTCACGCGGAATCTCGATGTTGACGTTCTTCAGATTATGTTGGCGCGCGCCGCGCACCGTGATGCGATCAATTGCCATTGCTTAAATTCGTCCGCGACTGCTGATAGCGGGGAGCATCGTGACTTGCGGAAACGGTGATTGTAAACGACCCACAGCGATGCGCGCAAGCAGACAACAACACCGCTCAGGTGACGCCCGCTCAACTCGTTTCCAGTCGAGATAAATCAATCCAAGCCGTCGTCAGCGCGATCATCCTGAGCGGTGTCTTCGTCGCCCTCTCCGCAAATTAGGGGCGAATAAACACCTCCGCCCGAAATCGCGCGCGACGCATCCATCCGGTTCCGGCACGTCGCACGGCAGCGCGCTGCCGTGCGACGTGTCGGGCGCCGTTCGTCCTCAACCTTGACACGCTCACGGGCGACTCCTACACTGCGCGGCAGTAGGGCTTAAAACATTTACAGATAGGTTGCCGCAGCCGCCGTCCGTCTTCGCGGGCACGGTTGCGCTCAAACAAGTGTGAGCGCGTGAATCTTCCAAACTCGCTGACGTTATCGCGCATCTTCGTCGTGCCGCTGCTGGTCGCGGTGCTGCTGACGCCGTTCTCGGAAGACTGGTTCGGCGTTCCGCGTCATATCCTCGCCGCCGCGCTGTTTCTCGCCGCCGCTCTCACGGACGTGCTCGACGGGCACATCGCGCGCAGCCGTCAACAGGTTTCGCGACTCGGCAAACTGCTCGACCCCATCGCCGACAAATTGCTCATCTCGGCGGCGCTCATCGCGCTCGTCGAAAATCGTCTCGCGCCCGCGTGGGCGGTCGTGATTATCGTCGGGCGCGAGTTCGCGGTGTCGGGTCTGCGCTCGATTGCGGCGGCTGACGGCGTGGTGATCGCGGCGTCGCGGATGGGGAAATTCAAGATGCTGTCGCAGGTCGTGGCGGTCACGCTCTTGATTCTGTCGAGCGTGTCGGGCGCGCCGCCCGTCGCTAATTTCGGGCGCGCATTTCCCGCCATCCAGTTTTGGTCGGTGCCGGAACTGCGCGCGGCTGTGCGTCACGTCTTGGGCGCGGGCGCGGCCACCGTGACCGATTGGCAAGTCCTGCTCTACACCGCCGGACGCGCGATGCTGTGGGTCGTCGTGCTGTCGGCGTGCTTCTCGATGTACGAGTATTTCCGCGCTTTCTACGATTCCGTGATGCAGCGCGCCGCGCTCGAACGCGAATCCGCGCAAAAAGCAATCAGCAGTCAAACGGCGGCATTCAGCAAAACCAAAATGCTGAAGATCGACGGCTGACTGCTGATTGCCGGAAGTTAACGGCGAACGCTTATTGAACTTCGACGAAGTCGCCGGTGTGAATTTCCTGCGCGACGCGTGTGACGACGGCGGTGGCGGTGCGCGCCTGCACGTTGATGATGATGAGTTCGCCGACCACTTTGCGCGGCACGGGCGGGCGGCTCTCTTGAATTTCTGGCGTCTTCACCGTTTCGCCGGAACTCGAACCGTCCTGCTTTTTGAGACGCGGCGCCTGATTGGAAAATGTCCCGCCCTTGAAACGCTCGCTCTCGAAGCCCCGGCGCGTATTCTGCGCCATCTCCTCGTCACGGAAGCGCGTCAGTTTGCCCGTTCCGAGCGGTCGATAAACCGAAAGATAGTCGCCGACATGAACGTTGTCTTCCGCGCCGAGGTCGATGTAGACGACTTGGTTGAGCGTCGGCGACTCGCGCCCCTCGCTGTTGAGCACGACGCGTCCGCGCTGTTTGCCGCTCGGATTGCTGAAGCGGTCGAGCACGGCTTCGGGTCGTTTCGCGGGCACCGCGCGTTGCGGAACCGGGCGGAGCAAGTCGCCGAATAGCATCGAGTCGCACGAGCGCGCCACCACCGCGACCGAGACGTTGTCCTTCACGTCGGTCACGCGCAGTCTGCCGATCTCCTGTGTGTAGACGCCGAGCGCGCCGCGCTTCGCCGTCCATTCCGTTTTGAAGCGTCCGCGCGGCCTGACCACCGCGAATTCCTGACCGGCCCGGACGCCCTGCTGCGCACCCGAATTGATGATTACGGTGTCGCCCGCGACGTAATGACGCTGCTCCTGTTCCTGATCGCCACCGACGATTTGCAGGTTGTTCGGCGCGGGCGCGAGTTCGATAAACCCGCTGCAATAAACCTCCGCATCGTGCACCGCCGGGACGGGCGCGCGCTCGGCGGGCGGTTTCACGGTCACCGGCGGG
>JBGTHJ010000391.1:0-3893 GCA_041746175.1 Pyrinomonadaceae bacterium | reverse complement strand
TTTGCTTCCGAGCCGCCGCTCGTGAGCGTTCCAAAACTCGCCTCGTCGTAGCCGATGAGTTCGCACAGCCAACGCAGGACGCGCGCCTCGATGATGTTGGCCGACGGGCTGTTGCGCCACGCCGCGCCGTTTTGGTTGAGCGCCGAAGCGAGCGCGTCAGCCCATACCGCGAGCGGAAGCGGCGTCGGGTTGAACAGCCCGTAATAACGCGGGCTTGGGATATTCATCGCGTGCGGCATGACATCGCGCGTGAACTTCTGGAGAACCTCTTCGACGCTCGCGCCGGTGACGGGCAGCGGTTCAGCGAAAAGTTTTTCCATCTCGGCGGGCGTCGCGGCGGAGCACACGCGCGCGTTTTCGAGCGTTCGTGCGTAGCCCGCGACGATCTCCGTCACGGCATGTCCGAGTTGCTCGTGCTCGTCGCTCATGGAAGCGCTCGAAGACTGTTTCGACCTGTGCATCTCGCAGAACTTTCGTTAATCTACCGACAACTCGCGGTCGCCCGGAAGTCATGTCCAAACTCAACAAGTCAACCACCGACGTATTTGCGAACGCGCTCGAAATCAATGCCGCGCGTTACGGCGTCGCGCTGACGGCGGAGTCGACCCATCGGCTCCGTGATTTTTACGAGCACGCGGTCGCGTGGAATGCGCGTCTGCATCTTTTTGCGCCCTGCTCGCCCGAAGCGTTTGCGACGCGCCACGTCCTCGAATCTTTGTGCGCGCTGCCGTATCTGCCCGAAGGCGCGCGGGTGACGGATGTCGGGTCAGGGGCGGGGCTACCCATCATCCCGTGTCTCATCGCGCGCCCGGACATCCGCGCCACGCTCGTCGAAGCGTCGTCGAAGAAAGCCGTCTTTCTGCGCGAAGCCTTGCGACGCATCGAACGCCACGAGGCGGCGACGGTTCTCGCGCGCAGATTTGAAGACCTGCCCGCAACCCCCGCATCCGACATCATCACCTGCCGCGCGCTCGACCGATTTTCAGAGATGCTGCCGTCCTTGCTCGCGTGGTCGCCGCCCGCTGCCGTGCTGCTGCTCTTCGGCGGTCACGCGCTCCGCGAGCAGATTGAACACACCGGCCACCGCTTGACGAGCGTCCTGCTCCCCGAGTCCGAACAGCGTTTCCTTTTCATCATCCACAAGGTCTGAGCGCGATCCTAAAATGAAACGAGGTGAGAGTTGGTCGAACAACCTCACCTCGTTCACAGTCCGGTTCCAGGGCGCGTAACTTCAGCGCACCACGTCGATGCCGATGAGTTGCTGGCCGTTGATGACGTACTCGGCGGGGGGGAGTTCCTTCTCATCGACGGGCGACAGCACGGTCGGCGTGTAGCCGCCGGAACTGCGGTCGCTGTTGAGTGTGGCAATGACCGAGGGCGGCAGGTTGGGCATCTCGTCGGTGCCGATCACCGCGCCCGAAGTGATGCGGAAGAGTTTGACGTAAAGCCGGTCGTTCTTCTTGATTTTGTTGATCGCGCTGACGAGTTGCCCCAAATCCTTGGGGATGAAATTCTGTGCGGCGGAGGATTGCTGCAACGACCCGCCGTCACCAACGAACAGAACGAGTTGTCCGAGCGGCACATCGGTAGGAATCTTGACCGGGATGCGCTGGACGAACTGCTTGCCGGATTCGGTGCGGACATAGGCTTGGACTTCGACGGTTTCGCCGCGACCGACTTCGGTGCGGTCGAGCGCGATGCGGTCGAGCGTGCCCACCTGCCGACCTTCAACGGAATCAATGTCAAGCGTGACGCCGCTGATGTCAACGCCGTCGAAGCCGCTCGACATCAAGGCGGCGACCGGCGCGGCGATTGACCCCGCCGCTTGTTGCGAGGCCCCGCCCGTCGAGAAACGTCGTTCGAGGCGGATCTTCTCCTGTCCCTTCACGTCGATTTGTCCGCGCACGCTGATGGTCGAATCGCCGAGACTTCGCTCGCTCGATGCGATCGTGCTGTAGATGGTGATGTTCAAAAGCAGCGGCGTCAGAAATTCATCGTTGGCGACTTCGTAGACGAACTTGTCGGTGCGGTCGCGGCTGGTGCGCAGATTGATTGTGACGGGAATCATCTTGGGGGCGTGATTGAGTTGGCCGTAGATGCCCGTCGAGCGATCCTGCGAAATCGCGCCGACCATCGCGCCGGGCACGCTCAGCTTGAAGGAGTTGAGCGTGTTTGGAATCACCGTCACCACCATCGATTCCGACATCGGCATGTCCGCCGAACCGAGACCGAGAAAGGGATGACCGAAAGCATAAATGCGGTCGCCGTCGCGGTGCGTGACCGTGCCCGCCGCCGCGATTGAATAGTCGCCGCGCACGAGTTGCACCATCACGGAGGTTCCGGGCGCGAGCGTCTTGTCGGTGACGGGCGCGAGCGGCGTGATTGGCGACGAACCGCCAACGCCGGACACCGGAATCAACCCGTTGGCTTGAAGTTGTGGCGAGAAACGCGAGAGCGCGTCAGCCGAAATGCCGTTGAAGGTGACGGGCGTGGCAATCGGAGCGAGTTGCTGTCCGAGCAGCGCGACGAGCGGCGAACCCGACGCGACCGGCGCGATAAACGTCCCGCTTGTGAGCGGCGCTTTCGGCCAGTCGAATTTCCATTCAGCGGCGGCGAGTTGGGCGAAGGAAACCGCGCGCGGCTCGCGGCGTCCCGCGCGTGGATTGAGCATCGTCGTCGCCTGTCCGCGCTCGAAGATGTCGATCATCTGGCGAATCGGGGTGATGCCCGCGATGGGTTCTTTCGAGAAGGGGAACGCATAGGCGATGGCGCCGAGGAGTTTGCCGTCGATATAGACGGGCGAGCCGGACATGCCGGCGAAGACGCTCGTGCGCTCGACGCTCGCACCGCTCAAACGCGCGATGACGACCGACTGGCGCGGCGCGGGAAAACCCGGCAGGATGCCGAGCACTTCAACCTCGAATTCCTCCGGCTCAGACCCCGCGAAAACCGTGCGCGAGACGCCCTTCTGACCGACCCGCACGTCTTCGAGCGGGAACAAGACTGTTTCTTGTTTGCGCGTGCTCGACGCACTTTGTTGAGCCGTCACGGGGAAGCACAACGCGACGGAGGTGAGAGTCAACGCAAACAGCAGAGCGAAACTTCTTTTCATTGCTTTACCTCTGGAAACCGCGAGACGCCGCCATTCCGCGAATCAACAAAACTATTCCTCGCGCGGCGGCGTCGGCAAAGGGGAGCACAAGCGACTGCCAACATGACTATATGTCGCCTCGAAACATCGGTCAAGCGAGTCTGCGCCGCGCGGGTTGGTCGATCGGGATGTCGAATGATGTCAGGCAGGTTGCTTGCGCGGCTTCGTCCTCGGACAACCTTACGCAACAACCACCTCGCTTTCACCTTTCACCCTTGCCCCATCCTGTCTATCCTGTCCTCCGGTGTCGATTCCTTGCGGTGTGTTCGGGCGTTAGAAGTTTGATCGAATAGATTTATCTTCTTGCCGCTCGCTCGCGGCGCGTGATAATTTGCGGGTTCAATGAGTCTCCTGCGCTCGCCAAACGTGGTCACATATTCGCCGGGATGGACACTTATCCCGACTCACTGGTGTCGCAACACCTGCGGTTATTGCGTCTTCGTCGAACGGACGGGCGACGCCGCGCGACTCGTTGCGCCAGACGCCGCGCGTGCCGAAATCGAACGCGCGCGACGCGCCGGAGCGACCGAGTTGTTGATTATGAGCGGCGAAGGCGTCGAAGAATCGCGCGATGTGCGCGCGGCTCTACGTCGATACGGTTTCCGCTCGTACCTCGATTATCTGATCGACATCGCGCGCTCCGCGCTCGCGCTCGATCTGCTCCCGCACATCAACATCGGGAGTGTATCGGGCGCAGAGTTCGCGGCTCTGCGCGCCGTCGTGCCGTCGATGGGGATGATGC
>JBGTHJ010000390.1:0-5683 GCA_041746175.1 Pyrinomonadaceae bacterium | reverse complement strand
AGAGCGGCATCGCCCGGGAGCGCGAGCGTCCCGCTCGCATTGAGCGTTCGGAGAACGCGAACCATTGAACGTGCTCCGAGCACGCTTGCCAGCGGGACGCTGGCGCTCCCGGCACTCACCCAATTGCAAACCGCTATAATTCGCAGTCTGCGATCTTCGTCATGCGGCGTTCGGCGGCGCGAATGCGGAGCGTGACCAAGAAGCCGTCGGGTACGAGATGAACTCTTCGGCGTGATTCCTCAAGCGTGCCGCCTCCCGCCGCGTCCCGCCCGTCGCCTCCTTTGCCGACCTCTCCCCGTCGAACCCACGACCACCTCTTCCGACTGCGTGGGAGAAGGTCGCAAACCACCCGTCTTTCTACTTGCGAGCGTCGCCCGACGCAAGGTTGAATTGACCGGATTGACCGATCTCGCGCACACATTCTGCCATTCTGACTGATGCCTAAATGATTGGGGCGGGCTTGTTTGAACCGACCGAAGGCGGGCGCGCATCCGTCGCCGCGACCTTTTCCGCACGCTCAGCGCATCTCTCATCAGGCGTTTAAGTTGTTTGCAGAGCGTCGTTTAGTTTCGTTTCGTGCGAGGCGGCGGGGCGGCGTGCGACGGGGTTTCGCGGGGCGCGACGAGCGCGCCAGAAGTCTCCGGCACATCGCTTGTTAAGAGAGACGGCGCAAGCTCTCCGTCTCGTGTAGCCGGAGACGAGAAACGATTGCTAGTCGAACAAGTCGGAAGGGTCGCCGACAGACCTGTCCGCATCATTAAAATGAGAACAAAAGGCGGAATCAAAATCATGAAACGCTCCCTCGCGACCATCTGGTTGCTTTCACTCTCTCTGTTAACGACGACCTTCGCCGGACTCGTTGCCTATCCCGACGCCAGCGCCGCTTCAAAAGCAAAGCGCGACGGCAAGAAAGCCTCCGCGCGCGAAGCCCGCTCGGACAAGGTTTCCTCAGACCTGCGCGGCAGGATGCGCGAGGCGCGGCGCGCGGGTCGCGCCGACAAGCGCGTGAGCGTCATCCTCCAACTCAACGGCGAGTCAAACGAGCGCCTCGAAGCGTTGCTCAAACGACACGGTGCGCGCGACAAGGGACGTTTCAAGAATCTTGATTCGCAAGTTGTCGAACTGCCGGAGAGCGCGCTCGAAGAGTTGGCCGCGCTCGACGAGGTAGGTTACGTCACCGCCGACCGCCGGCTCGAAGTGCTCGGCCACATCGAGATGACGACCGGCGCGTCGGCAATACGCTATCAACCCGGCATCGTCGGCACATTTCTCGGCTCAACGACGCTCAAGGGCAAGGACATGAACATCGCCGTGCTCGACTCCGGCCTCTACAAAGACCATCACAATTTCAGCATGCGCGTCGCGGCCAACATCGACTTCACGGGCGAAGGCCGCACCGACGACCCTTACGGACACGGCACGCACGTCGCGTCGATGGCCGCCAGCAGCGATCACGTTTCGTACGGCGCGTACACCGGCATCGCGCCCGACGCCAAAATCATCAACCTCCGCGTGCTCAACTCGAACGGCATCGGTACGATGTCGGGCGTCCTGAACGCGCTCAACTGGATTCTCGCTCCCGCTGACTCGCGCTACCCCAACGGCGAGAAGAATCATCAGAAATACAAAATCCGCGTCGTCAACATGAGCCTCGGCGCGCCCGCCATCGACTCGTATCGCGACGACCCGTTGTGCAAGGCCGCGCGGCGTCTCGTCGATGCGGGGATCGTGGTCGTCGCCGCCGCGGGCAACGACGGCAGAGATCAGAATGGTAACAAGCGCTACGGCGGCATCCACTCGCCGGGCAATGAACCATCCGTCATCACGGTCGGCGCGAGCAACACCTACGGCACCAACGCGCGCAACGACGACGGCATCACGACCTACAGCTCGCGCGGCCCTTCGCGCAGCTACTGGACGGATGCGGCGGGCGTCAAGCACTACGACAATCTCGTCAAACCCGACCTCGTCGCCCCCGGCAACAAACTCGTCGGCGGTCAGGCGGTGGCGAATGCGCTCGTCCAGGAGAACCCGGAACTCTGCGCCGACTCCAATAACGACAGCGAGACGAATAGCAACCATAAGCACATGTACCTGAGCGGCACGTCGATGGCGACGCCGATTGTGTCCGGCGCAGCGGCTCTGTTGCTGCAAGCCAACCCGACGCTGACGCCCAACATGGTCAAGATGATTCTGACCTACACGGCGCAACCGCTCGCGGGCTTCAACACGTTGGAGCAGGGGGCGGGTCAACTCAACCTCGAAGGCGCGGTGCGTCTCGCGCGTCTGGTGCGCACCGATTTGAACAACAACACGCCGCTCGGCGCGCCGATGCTCACTTCATCCACCCTTCCGACGCCGGAATCGACCATCTCCGGTCATAAATTCCCGTGGGCGCGCGGCTCGATGATGAACCAGACCTACGCCACCGGCACGGAGTTGATTACGAAGTACCAAAAGGTTTACGGGCTGGGCTTCCTGATGTCGGACGGTTTCCTGATGGGCGACGGCTTCCTGATGGGCGACGGCGTACTCATCAGCAACTCGATCGTGCTCGGCGACAACATCCTGACGAGCAACGGCGTGCTCATCAGCAACGGCACGCCCTTCCTCGGCATCAACATGCTGCTCGGCGACGGCTTCCTGATGGGCGACGGCTTCCTGATGGGCGACGGTTTCCTGATGGGCGACGGTTTCCTGATGGGCGACGGTTTCCTGATGGGCGACGCGGCTCCGAACGGCGACCCGCCCAGACCGGTAGTGCGTGCGCAAAAGGTCATCACCAGCGGCGACGATACTCCGTTCATGCGTTGAGCGTCACCGGGCAGCGAGCGGCGCGCAAGCAAGCACGATTGATGCTGTGGCTGCGCGCCGCTCGCTTGTCCGCTTCAATAATGACTGGCTGACCGTCCGTCGTTTCGATTCAACTCACGTTTTTTTGACCGACTGCCCCCGCCTCTCACACGCCGCCGGAGCGGCTTGTCCCCCCGAATATTCTCGCCGGGCTAACTTTTCCGCACGCTGGCATTTGGATTGCTTTGAAAGTTGGGCGCGTGCGCGGGCGAGGATTCCGGCGGTTGGCTGATAGGAAAATCATCTTCGGGTTTTCAACGGGTTACATATGGAAGTCACGGACACACAGCGTTTTCCCCAGCGATTCACACAGGTCGTCATCGGCCTCGGCGCACTTGTGATGCTGTTTTCGCTCTACCGGCTGACCGTCGTAAGCTCCGGGCTGCCGTTACTGTTGCTCGCGCTGCTGACGATAAATGTCACCTCGCGGGTGGTTGTGCGTGCGCCCTTCGGCAAACGCGACATCCCGGTGGTCGATGCCTTCATCTTTCTCGCGCTGTTCCTCTTCGACGGCGAACCCGCCGCGCTGCTGGCCGGAGCGGTCACGCTCTGCCTATCGCTGCGCGTGACGAAAAGCGCGTCGCTTGTGTTGTTGAAAACCGCGCTCGCGTTGATTACGACGTTCCTCGTAGTGTGGACGTTGCGCCTGAATATGGGAACCATCGCGGGCTTTGCGCAGGGCGGATATTCGCTCGCCCTCGTCAACGCGGTGTGCCTCGCGATCATCGTCTACGCGGTCGTTCAGGCGAGCGTGGTCGCGCTCGGCGAAGCGTACAAAATCAATCAACCGGTGTGGCGGACGTGGGGCGCGAACTTTCTCTGGTCGCTGGCGACGGGCGCGGTGAGCCTCTTGATGGGGCTGGTCGTCGCGCGGCTCGTCGGCATCGCGGGCTTCGGCAACTTCATCGCCGTCGCCGCCGCGCTCGCGATCTTCTACTTCGGTTACCGCGCCTACCGGACGAACCCAGAGCTTTGCCCCGCACCGGAAAAAGCGTTGCGCCGTCAGGCGTCATCATCGGTCGAGAGCGCGGAGCGTTTTCGCAGCGCGTTCGACTATTCCGCCATCGGCATGGCGCTCGTGTCGTCGGAGGGTCGCTGGCTTCAGGTCAATCATTCGCTGTGCGCGCTGCTTGGCTACACCGAGAGCGAACTGCTCGCCACAGACTTTCTCAAAGTCACGCACCCGGACGACCTCGGCGCGGCGCTCGCCAACATCCGCCAGTTGTTGAAGGGACAGATCCCGACCTACCAGATGGAGAAGCGTTACATCCACAAGTCGGGGCATGAGGTGTGGGTGACGTGGAGCGTGTCGCTCGTGCGCGAGCAGCACAGCAACTCCGTCCACCTCATCTTCCAGATTCAAGACATCACCAACCGCAAGCTCGCCGAACAGCAGCTTCATCACGACGCCTTCCATGATGCGCTGACGGGGCTGCCCAACCGCGCGCTCTTCATGGATCACCTCAAACTGGCGATTGCCCGCTCGCAGCGACATTCAGACCAGATGTTCGCCGTGCTCTATCTCGACCTCGACCGCTTCAAGATCATCAACGACAGTCTGGGTCACATGATCGGCGACAACCTGCTCATCGGCATCGCGCGGCGTTTGGAAGAATGCCTGCGACCGGGCGACACGGTGGCGCGGCTCGGCGGCGACGAGTTTACAGTCCTCATCGAAGACATCAATTCCGAGGGCGAAGCCATCACCGTCGCCGAACGCATCCACAAAGAGTTGGCCGTGCCGTTCAACCTGAGCGGGCGCGAAGTGTTCACCACCATCAGCATCGGCATCGCGACGAGCGCGACCGTTTACGAGCGCGCCGAAGAAATCCTGCGCGATGCCGACACCGCGATGTACCGCGCGAAGTCGCTCGGCAAATCGCGCCACGAGATTTTCGACAAGGCGATGCACGCCCGCGCGCTCAACATCCTGCAACTGGAGACGGATTTGCGCCGCGCGGTCGAGCGGCAGGAGTTCTTTCTCCAGTATCAACCGATTGTCGATCTGGACGGCTTCAAACTGCGCGGCTTCGAGGCGTTGGTGCGCTGGCGTCATCCCGAACGCGGATTCATCTCGCCCATCGACTTCATCCCCGTCGCGGAAGAGACCGGGATGATCGCGCCCATCGGCGAATGGGTGCTGCGCGAGGCGTGCACCCAGATGCAACGCTGGCAAGCCATTTTTCCGTCCGACCCGCCGCTCTCGATCAGCGTCAATCTTTCGGGCCGCCAGTTCACGCAAAACGACCTCATCCAAAAGGTCGCCGACATCCTGTCTGAAACCAAAATTCTGCCGAACAGTTTGAAATTGGAGATCACGGAAAGCGTCGTCATGGAGAACATCGAAATGGCGACGGGAATGCTCAAAGAACTCCGCGCGCTCGGCGTCCAACTGAGCATCGACGACTTCGGCACGTGCTACTCGTCGCTCTCCTACCTCCACCGCTTCCCCATCGACACGTTGAAGATCGACCGCTCGTTCGTCACGGACATGTCGGAAAACAACGAGAACACCGAGATCGTCCGCACCATCGTGATGCTCGCGCAAAACCTCGGCATGGATGTGGTCGCCGAAGGCGTCGAAACCAACGAGCAACTCGCGCTGCTCAGAAAGCTCGGCTGCGAATACGGGCAGGGCTACTTCTTCTCCAAACCCGTCCACACCGACGGCGCGGAGAAGATCATCTGCGACACCTATTCCGTCAACGCCCCCGAAATCTTTCGGGTCGAACCCGTTCAGGTTCCGGCCAAGTCCGTGTTGGTCGCGTAACCGGCCAGCCGCAAACCAAAGAGCGGCGCGCGTGCAAGACCTTTCGAGGTTTTGCACGCG
>JBGTHJ010000389.1:0-4190 GCA_041746175.1 Pyrinomonadaceae bacterium | reverse complement strand
CCGTCTGCAAGCCATCGGCCAGCGACCCATCAACAACGTTGCTGACATCACCAACTACGTCCTCCACGAACTCGGTCAACCGCTCCACGCCTTCGACCTCGCGACGCTCGCCGAGCAGCGCATCGTCGTCCGGCGGGCGCACGCGGGCGAGAAGTTGCGCACGCTCGACGGCGTCGAACGGACGCTCGACGCGGAGATGCTCGTGATCGCCGACGCGACGCGCGCGGTCGCGTTGGCGGGCGTGATGGGCGGCGAGGCGACCGAAGTTGCCGGTGCGACGCGCGACGTTTTGATCGAGAGCGCATATTTCAATCCCGCCTCGGTGAGACGCACGGCGCGCGTGCTTAGCTTGCACACCGAAGCCTCGCATCGCTTCGAGCGCGGCGTCGATTACGAAGGGACGTTGCTCGCGCAGGCGCGTTGCGTCGCGCTCATCTGCGAGATTGCGGGGGGGACGGCGACCGCCGACGCGATCGATATTTATCCGGTGCGGCTCGAACCCGCGATTACGGATTTCCGCTTCCAGCGGGTCAAAGACTTAACCGGATTCCGCGTCGACCCGGAGCGCATCCTTCATATCCTCAGCTTGCTCGGGTTCGCGCCGCACCATCCGGCGATTTTACAGGAAACCAACCCGGCGCGGCGGCGGCAGTTGATCGAAGAAATCATCGACGCTGAGAAGCAATCGGCGAAAACCGGCGGGCACAGCGAGGCGGCGACCTTTATCGCTCCGACATGGCGCACCGACATCGAGCGCGAGGAAGACCTGGTCGAGGAAATCGCGCGGCATCACGGCTACGAAAACATCATCGAAGAGATTCCCGCGTCGGGCGTCCCCGGCAGCTATCTCGCCAACGAGACGCGGCGGCGTGCGGCGCGTCAGACGCTCGTCGCTTCCGGCTTCGACGAAGCCGTCTGCTTCAGCTTTATCGACGCCGCGCACGACGCGCAGTTTGGACTCGTACCGGAGTTTGAAAAAGACCTGCGCCACACCCCCGCCGACGCTGACGCGGGCGAGCCTGAAAACTTCGTCGGGTTGGTCAACCCGGTACTCGACGGCGTGACGCGGATGCGCCCGACGCTACTGCCGGGATTGCTCGATAGCATTCGTCGCAACTTTAACCACGGCACGCGCAACGTGCGCCTGTTCGAGATGGGTCACATCTTCAAGTCGAACACGACCGAGGGAGAACTGCCGGATGAGCGCGAGGCGTTCGCGTTGGCGTTGACGGGCGCGGCGACCAAAGCGGGACGTTCAGGAGCGACGCGCGAACTCGACTTTTATGATTTGAAGGGCGCGCTCGAAGCGGTCGTCGATGCGATGAACATTCCGGCGCTGCGGTTTGAGCCGACGAGTGTGCAGCATCTGCGCGAAGGTCAGGCGGCGCGAGTTTTTCTCGACGAGATGGCGGTCGGAACCCTCGGTCAACTCGGCGAAAGCTCCGCCGCAGCTTACAAATTCCGGCAATCCGTGTTTGTCTTGGAAGTCGATTTCACGGCGCTGCTATCGGTGGTTGAAACGCCCGTGCGGTACACCCCGCTGCCGCGTTATCCTTCGGTCGTGCGCGATGTTTCGCTGCTGGTTGATCGGCGCGTGACCTTCGACGAGTTGCGGCGCGCGGCGCTCGCTCTCGGCGAAGAAGAACATCGCGGTGCGTCGCTCGTTGACGTGTACGAAGGCGCGAATCTGCCGGAAGGGAAGCGCTCGATAACTCTGCGCTTTGAGTATCGCGCGGGCGACCGGACGTTGCGCGACGAAGAAGCCGACGCGATGCACGCGCGCATCGTCGATGCTCTCGAAGCGCGGAGCGGGGCGCAACTAAGAGGCTAATCGTTGAGGCCGAAACCAAAAGGCCGGCGCCGAAAGTTGACAAACTTGCGATGTGCTACGCGCTCACGCGCTCTGGCTTTTGCTCTTGGCAGTTGATGGAATCTAGCTCTTGCGCTTGCGGCTGTGAAGTCGCATAATCGCCCGACAGTTTTGACGCCGCTTGTATGTTGAGGAGAGATGATGGTCGGACTAACCGGACTTGAAAAGTTTTCCCACCTTGAAGATAAAATCTACCGCACCATCGAACTGACGAAATCGCTCCGTCAGGAGAAAGAGGTCATGGAGCGCGAGGTTGCGTCCGTGCGTCGTGAGTTGGGCGGCTTGCTCGACGAGAAGGAGCGGCTCGAAACGCAGGTCGAGCGCCTGCTGGCCGAGCGCGACACGATTCGTATGAAAGTCGAAGCAATGCTCGATGCCATTGCCGTGCTCGACCCGGAAGCGGTCGAGGTGATACGTAAATAATGCCGGACACAAGTGAGAAGTATGAGCGCAATTAAAGGCGCGGGCGAAACCGCTGGAACGCCGACCATCCGGGTTGAGATTTATAACCAGACTTACAACATTCGCTCCGACGGCGATAGCGAGTATGTGAATTCGCTCGCCGAATTCGTCGACAATCGGATGCGCGAAATATCGACGGGCAGGCTCACCGTCGATTCGCTCAAGGTCGCCATTCTCGCCGCGCTCCATATCGCCGACGAACTTCACCGCCTCAAACGACTCCACGAACAGGCCGATTCCCAACTCGCCGCGCGCAGCGCCGAGTGCGCCGAGATGCTCGACCGTCTTCTTAAAGTGCGCACCGCCGAACTGTCGAACGGCAACCCGAGCACGATCACTTTTGGCTAATCCACCCGCCACTCACCGCTTTAATAAAATCTGACACCGACGAAAAAATTGTGCTAGAATCTTTCTGGCTGAGGGAGTTAGTCTGTGGGGCGCGTCACCGATTCATCGATGATTGAGCCAACGCCGTTGAAAAGGGAGACCGATGCCGCATCTGCCAGTGCGTTCCCTCATTGTTAGGGAAATGCCAGAGGCTGCGGCTCCTAAAAGGTCACCCACCTGTAAATGCAGGTTCAATTACGGCTTCGGAACGACCACCGCGGATTTCCCTCCAGCCTTTCTGTTAATCGAATACGGGGGCGCCCTCGATGCGGCGCCGCAAGTTTAATCCCCTGATCTTCTTGATTTTCAGAGTCCTATCAAAAATAGTATCGAAATTTTCGATAAAGTTTAGTTGTGTTACAAGAAAGCGCGGCTCGCCCAAAAGTTTTAGAAGCGAGTCGCGTTTTCTTTTTCCCGGCGCGCACGGTCGCCGTCTGGAGAGTTTGAAGCATGAAGGTTTTGATGATTGGCGACGTGGTGGCGCGACCGGGACGCATCGCCGTGCTTGAGCGGATTCAAGACTTGCGCGAGCAGCACGACATCGACCTCGCGGTGATGAACGCCGAAAACGTGGCGGGCGGATTTTCTATCACGCCGTCGCTCGCCGATGAACTGTTCGCCAGCGGCATCGACGTGATGACCTCCGGAAATCATATTTTCGACAAGCGCGAAGTTATCCCGTACATCGAGCGCAACCGCCGCTTGCTGCGCCCGGCGAACTATCCGCCGAACACGCCCGGCAATGGACTGTGGGTTGGCGAAGTGCGCGGCACGCGCGTCGCTGTGCTCAATCTGATGGGGCGCGTCTTCATGCCCCCGGTGGACGACCCGTTTCGTGTCGCCGCCGAGTTGCTCGCGACGATTGACGACGACGTGCGCGTCCGTCTCGTCGACATCCACGCCGAAGCGACCTCGGAAAAGAGCGCCATGGGTTGGTATCTGGACGGGCGCGTCTCGGCGGTGACGGGAACTCACACGCACGTCCAGACGGCGGACGAGCGCATCCTCCCGAACGGCACGGCGTACCTTTCCGACATCGGGATGACCGGCAGTTACGCGGGCGTCATCGGCATGGAACGCGACGACGTGATCGCGCGCTTCACGTCGGTCACGCACCGCCGCGCCGAACATTCCAAAGGCGACGTGCGAATCTGCGCCGCCGTCATCGACATCGATGAAACCAACGGACGCGCACGCGAGATTTCGCGCCTTTCGCTCCCGCACGAATCCTGAGGAACGGAAGGTGAACGGCTATAGGCAGAAAGCCGTAGGCCGTAGGCAGCACTAAGCTTGCTTTGTCTTTACTGCTGGCTGTCTACGGGCTTCCGCCTTTTATAGCGGTTTGCAATTGGGTGAGTGCCGGGAGCGCCAGCGTCCCGCTGGCAAGCGTGCTCGGAGCACGTTCAATGGTTCGCGTTCTCCGAACGCTCAATGCGAGCGGGACGCTCGCGCTCCCAGGCGCCGCCGCTCT
>JBGTHJ010000388.1:0-5712 GCA_041746175.1 Pyrinomonadaceae bacterium | reverse complement strand
TGGCGTGCGCCGCGCCGCTTGACGGCGATGGGACATGGGCTGAATACATGACCACACCGGCGAGCCTGTGCATTCCTCTGCGCCGGGGCGTTACGCTCGAACAGGGCGCGACGTTGATCGTCAATCCGCTGACGGCGTGGGCGCTCGTCGGACAGGTTCGCGGCACGGGTCGCCACGCCTTCGCGCAGACCGCCGCCGCGAGCGCGTTGGGACAGATGATCGCGCGGCTCGCGTCGCGGCATAATCTTCCGCTCGTCAACATCGTGCGGCGCGCCGAGCAGTCGGAGCTTTTACACAAGCTCGGAGCGCAGCACGTGCTCGATAGCAGCGCGCACGATTTTGACGAGCGACTCCGCGAAATGTGTCGTCAACTCGGTGTGACCATCGCTTTCGATGCCGTCGCCGGAGAGATGACCGGGCGACTCTTGAACGCATTGGAGCGGGGCGGTCGTGTCGTCGTCTACGGCGCGCTCTCCGAGCAGCCCTGCGCCGCCGTAGACCCCCGCGCGCTCATCTTCGAGGGGACGCGCGTCGAAGGTTTCTGGCTCTCGGCATGGTTGCAGACGCAAAACCCGGTCAGCAAAATCATCACCGCGATGCGGGCGCAAAAACTCCTCGCCACAGACCTCCATACGGAAGCGGGCGCGCGGTTGCCGCTCGATGATGCGTCGAAGGGTTTGGAGCAGTACGTCGAACAGATGACGGGCGGCAAAGTCCTCTTCTTCCCCGGTCTGCGCCCGCCCGACAAACTCCACTGTTAGACGCGCAAAGCGACGAATGGAAAGAGGCCGGTTGCAGAGTTAATGCAACCGGCCTCAAGCTTGCGGACGACGCCCGATTATTTCGTCAACTCATCGGCGAGTTCGTTCGCGCCATAGACTTTGCGGAGCGCTTCGATCATGCCGCGCGAATCGACCGAGACGGTGCGGTTCTGGGCTTCGTCGTAGATGAAGTTGCCGACGAGGGATTGGATGTTGCCGTCGAAGGCGAGGCCGACGAGTTCGGCGTTTTTGTTGATGAGGGGCGAGCCGCTGTTGCCGCCGGTAATGTCGTTGGTGGTGACGAAATTGAACGGCACGCGAAGGTCGAGCGCGGATTTCTTCTCGATCCAACGCGGCGGCAGGTCGTAAGGCGCTTTGTTTTTGTACTGCGCAGCGCGTTCATAGAGACCCGCGTAGCGAGTGAAAGGCGGGATGCGCCTGCCGTTCTCGGTGTAGCCTTTGACCGCGCCGTACGAAAGACGGAGCGTAAAGGTCGCATCCGGGTAGAGGCGCGTGCCTTCTTTGTCGAAGAGGGCGCGGGCGATCTTGGCATAGCTCGTGCGCTCGACGCCGGTCACATCGTTCTCGTAGCGACGGCGCGCGGCGCGGGCTTCGTCGTCAATCGAGCGCGCGAGCACGATGAGCGGGTCGGTCGATTCCGCAATCGCCTTTGCGCCGCCCGCCGCGAGTTGTTTGCGGAAGTCGGCGTCGTCGAGGCGCGTCGTGTCGATGAGTTCGGCGGCGCGGGCGGCGGGGGTCTTGCCGTGCAAAACTTTCTTGACGAGCGCGTCGTCGGCTCCCAATTCGTCGCGCATGAAGGCGAGCGAGTCGGCGAGTTTCATCCGCTCAAAATCTTTGTAGACGGGGGCGGTCGAAGCGAGTTGGAGATCGAGCGTCGAGCGTCGGGCGTCGGTGTATTCCGGCAGGCGTTCGGCGTTGGGCTTCGCGCTCTCATCGGCGAGCCGGACGAGCATCCGCGCCAACCCGAACAGCGGCGTATTGAACCCCCAACCGGTATCGGAGAGGAGCGCGCCGCCCAGAAATCGCCGCTCGCGTTCATAAGCCGCGAGGTCTTTGCGCGCTTTGGCGATAGCGTCCCACGCATCGCCGTAGGCTTTGCGTTTCTGCGGGTCAGCCGCGACGGCGCGACGCAAAGCCTGTTCCTCGCGTTGCTTGCGCGCCATGAAAGACTTGTCCTGCAAGCCGTCGAGTTGCCCGCGATAAACTTTCAAACTGTTCTCGACCGTCAGCAATTCGTCGAGGGCGCGCCGCGCCTGCTCGTCGCCCTGCGCCCGGTACTGGGTCAAGACCACGCGCCGTCGCTCCATGTTTTTTGCGACCAGCGGCAGCCCTGTGTCGCGCAGGAAGGCGAGATGGTCAAAGGTGTTCAGACGCTGGGTCGAACCGGGGTGGCCGGTGACGAAGGTCAACTCGCCGTCTCGCGCTCCCGCTTTCGACCACTTGAAATAATTTTCGGCGCGGAGCGGCTGGTCGTTTTCGTAGACGCGAAACAGCGCCATGTCGAGATTGTAACGCGGGTAGTTGAAGTTGTCCGGGTCGCCGCCGTAAAACGCGATTTGCGCTTCGGGGGCAAAGACGAGCCGCACGTCGGTGTATGATTTATACCGATAGAGAGTGTACTGCCCGCCCTGATAGAGCGTCACGACATCGCTGCGCCAGCCGGTCGCCTTCTTCGACGCGGCTTCGATGGCGGCAATCTCGGCCTGACGCGCATCGGCGACTTCCGCATCCGACATCTCCGGCTTGACCGCGCCCTCGACGCGCGCCGTCACATCCTCGATGCTTTGCAGCACGAGCAGTTCCATGTCGGGCGCGCGGAGTTCGTCGGCGCGGGTGCGCGCGTAGAATCCGTCATTGAGATAATCTTTTTGCTCCGTGCTCAGTTTCGACAGCGTCTCGGAGGCGATGTGATGATTGGTCAGCACCAGACCGTCCGGCGAGACGAACGAGCCGGAGCCGTTGGGAAACCGAACCGACGCCAACTGCAACTTGCGCAACCATTCGTCGGTGATGTCGAATTTATAACGGCGCTTGATTTCCGCGCGCGGGATGTTGTTGAAAGGCCACATCCCTTCGTCGGCGCGGGCGGTCGTCGCCAGAGTTGAAAAGGCCAGCAGCGCGGCGAAAAACAGGCTCGAAAGTTTTCTCGAAATCATCATTTGTCCTTGTAATAAGTTTGAATCGGGGAACGGTAAATTTAGAGTATCATATGCCCCGTTCGGATGCCTCAGCAAGCTTGTTTTGTCCACTTATTGAATCTACAAAATGATGGATCGACGAGCATAATTTTGTATGACCAACGAAGAGATCGCGCGACGCTTCGAGCGGCTCGCGCTGGTGATGGAGATTCGCGGCGACGATAAGTTTCGCGTGCGTTCGTATCGCAACGCCGCCGACATCATCGCGGGCTGGTCTGTGCCGCTCGCGCGGATCGCGTCGGAAGAGGGCGCGAAGGGTTTGCAGGCCATCCCCGGCGTCGGCAAGGCGATTAGCGCAAAGACCGTCGAAATGCTCGAACGCGGGACGTTCGAGGCGTGGGAAAAGTTGACCACTGAAACGCCCGCGACGGTGCTTGACCTGCTCGGCATCGACGGCATCGGTATCAAAACCGCGTCCACGCTTTATCAAAAGTTCAAAATCTCTTCGCTCGACGACCTCCGGCGATTCGTCGAAGGCGGCGGCCTCGAAATGATTGACGGCATCGGCGAAAAAACCGCCGAGCGAATTGTGGCGAGTTTGCGGTAGAAATTTTATCGTGCTTTGCGATTGGGTGAATGCCGGGAGCGCCAGCGTCACGCTGGACAGCGTGCGCCTCATGCACGCTCGATGGTTCGCGTTCTCCGAACGCTCAATGCAAGCGGGACGCTCGCGCTCCCAGACGGCGTCTCTCTTTTTAGACTTTCAAGACTTTGACTCCGGCTGTCGTTTAACGATGACGAGCGTGATGTCGTCGACGGCGGGCGTGCCCTGCGCGAACTTGGTGAGCGAGGCCTCGATTTTGTCGCGGATGGCGGCGGCTGACAATCCGGTGTTGCGCGTGACGGCGTCGAGTAAAAGTTCGGGGCCATACTCTTCGCCCTGCGGGTTCTGCGTTTCGGTAACGCCGTCGGAATAGACGACGAGCACGTCGCCGGGTTGGAGTTGGGCGCGGCCTTCGCGGTACGGAGCGTCGGCCATGATGCCGAGCGGGATGCCGCCCGCACCGAGTTGTTCGGTGGTGCCCGCGGCGTGGATGATGATGGGCGGGTTGTGTCCGGCGTTGAGAAACAAGAGAGCGCCGGTCGTCGGGTCGAGTTCGGCATAGAACAACGTGACGAAACGATTGGCCGGAATGTTATCGGCGAGATAACGATTGACGGCGGCAATCGTGTCGGCCAACGACTGGTGCGAGGCGACCTGCGAATGCACCGCCGCATGGAGCGACGACATCAGGAGCGCGGCAGCGATCCCCTTGCCCGACACGTCGCCGAGCGCGATGAGCAGCCGTCCGTCGGGGCGTGCGATGAAGTCGTAGTAGTCGCCGCCGATTTGGTACGACGGGAAGCTGATGCCTTGCAGTTCGTAGCCGGGGACGTTGGGCGGCGCGGTCGGTTGAAACCGTTGCTGAATCTCGCGTGCGAGTTGCAGCTCGCGCTCCAACCGTTCACTTTCGAGATGTTCTTCGAGTAGGCGCGTGTTCTCGACGCGAATCGCCGCCACCGAACCGAGCGTCGTCAGCACCTTCAGGTGGTCTTCCGAGAAACGGGATTCGGCGAGCGGCGAATCGGCGTAGATGATGCCGAAGATTTTTTCGCCGACGCCGAGCGGTACGGCGAGCACGCTTCTGACACCCTGAATCACCATCGTGCTGCTTTTGTAGCGCGGGTCGTGCTGCGCGTCGGAGGTGAGCACGGAGCGGCCTTGGTTGACAACCTCGTCGATGATGGTGCGACTGACGCGAATCTCGCCGACCTTGCCGTGTCGCCCGCGCAACTCCGCGACACGCGCGCGAAGTTCCTCGCCGTCGTCATCGCGCAGCATAATCAGGCAGCGTTCGGCGGGGACGGCTTCAAACACCAGACCGGCCACCTGTCGCAGCGTCTCGTCGAGCGTCGCCGAGGCGAGCAGCGTCACCCCCACTTTGCTGATGAGCGCGAGCAGGTCGCCCTGTTCGGCAAACTGCGGGGCTTCTTGTGGCCGCCCGGAAGTTTGCGTCCGCGCGCCCTCGATGGCTTCGAGCAGGCCGGAGGTCGTCCGACTGCCCGAATTGAGCGCGAGGGTCATTTCGGGCGGCGGCGAATCCGTATCCTCTTCGATTATTCCCGCGCCGACTTCTCCAGCGATGCGGTCTCTAAACTCGATTTCGGTCTCGCCGATTTGAATGCGACCGCCGGGGTTGAGCGGTATCCCGCCCTCGGCGCGCACACCGTTGTAGAACGTCCCGTTGGCCGAACCGAGGTCTTGCAGAAAATACCGGTCGCCTTCGCAACGCACCTCGGCGTGGACGCGCGATGCAAACGGGTCGGGGATGCACAGGTCGTTGCGCGCCGAACGCCCGATCGTGATACGCAGGCGACCGAGCGGATAAACCTCCCCCACGCGGTCGGGGTAATTGACGATTAGATCAGGCATCCCTCATCCCTTATTTTCGTCTCCGGTCATACTCTTTGCCGAGTTGATCTTCGTAGCGGCGCGCTTCACCGGCGAAACGACCGCGCAGCGCGTTTTGGAAGTATTGCAGCGCGCTGACGAGTTCGGCTTGTTTGAGCGTGCGCAGGTCTCGACCTTCGACCGTCGCGAGACCGAGATAGTAGTAAGCGTCGCTGTTGCCTTTGCTCGCGGCGGCGCGAAACTCCGTCCGCGCCGCCGCGCGGTTCGACGGCCAAAGTTGCTGACCGCGTGCGAAATGCTCGCCGCCGCTCAGTTCAACTCTGGTGGGGGTCGGTCGGGT
>JBGTHJ010000387.1:0-4111 GCA_041746175.1 Pyrinomonadaceae bacterium | reverse complement strand
AACCACGCCTGCGCGAAGCGCGTGCCGGGGCGGACGAAGCCGTCGCGCTCATCAACGATTTGATCGACGCGCTCGCCGTGCGCGGCGACGCCGACGAGCGCGCGCGCTGCGAAGAGGCGTTGTGGGCGGTCATCGAAGACGCGGAGGCTTCGGAGCGGATGGGGCGTCGGCTCGAAGCGGTGCGCGATGAGGTCTGGCAACCGTTTGAACAACGAGCGCGCGTGCTGGCACATTTTGGTTATCTCGATTTCACGGGCGAATGCGTCACCGAACGCGGGCGCTGGCTCGCCGACCTCCGGCTCGACCGACCGCTGCTTGTCGGCGAAGCTCTTGAGCGCGGACTGTTCTCCAAACTCGACGCGGCGCGCTTGACCGGAGTCGTCGCCGCGCTCGCCGCCGACGCCGAACGCGACTACGGCGAAATCCCGCTCGACGACGCGCTCGTCGCCGCGCTCGCGCAGTTTGAACAAGTGGCTTACGAGGTGGCGAACGTCGAGTGGAAGCACGACATCGAGCCCGCGCCGGAAATAAACTTCTCCGCCGCCGCCGCCGCCGCGCGCTGGGCGAGCGGGACAGACTGGCCGACACTCGTCCGGCAAACCCGCGCCGAAGAAGGCGACCTCTTCCGGATGCTCTCGCGCACCGGCGAATCGCTGCTGCAAATCCGCGCGCTGCGCGAGTCGCACGCCGAAGCCGCGTACACCGCCGAACGCGCCGCCGAAGCCATCCTCCGCGAACCCGTCCGTAGCGGCGAGATGCTGTAAGCGACGACCCGCAGAAACTCTGCCCCCGACACGGCAACTGTTGTCGCAACCGCGACCAACCGCACGCACCCCGAATTTTTCTCGCCCGACGGCTTCCACCCTTCCGACGCGGGCTACGAATTCTGGGCGGTCAAAATGTGGCCGACCGTCAAAGCGGCAATCGGTGAAGAGTAGAAAGCGGCGCGCCGCAGGCCGTCGAAAACCCTACCCCGTCTTGACGGTCTGCTGCTTTCCGCCGTCTGCCTTCCGCTTTCGCCTCTGTGCTAAGATGTCTGCGGGGCACGGAACGCCCGCAGTTGTTTGACCGTATGAGGTTGTCAGGAGGATTCCAAATGCAAGAAATGAACGATTCACCCTACAACACGGGCAATCCGGTCTGCGACGCGGTGCGCTTCGTGTGCGATGCTTCGTATGCGGTGCTGCCGCGCGAGGTGGCGCATCAGATAGCCGACTTCGAGAAGAACGTGCTCGGCGGCTTGCGCTGGCTGGTTGATAAAAATATCAAGTGGATAGACGATAGCCTGCGTCGCAGCGATGAACTCCGCGAAGAATGGCGACGCGGACACCACACGAACAGGCCGCCGACCGAAAAGACCGCCGAGCGTCCCGCTGAAAGCGTCTAGCGCGCGGGGGTTGGCGAGGGTCACAGAATAACGACGAGGGGTAAGTGATCGCCGCACGTCACACGCCTGTTGCCCGGCGTCCGAGAAGGGTTAAAGATGGAAATTCTGTTAGCTGACGAATACGGATTTTGCTTCGGCGTCGAGCGCGCCGTCGAGATGGTTGAAGAGGCGCTGACCGAAGGCGCGACCGTGCGCACGCTCGGCCCGCTGATTCACAACTCGCAGGAGATTCAGCGACTCGAAGCCGGGGGTGTCAAAACCATCGACCAACCGGCGGAGGCGGGCGAAGAGATCACGGCGGTGATTCGCGCGCACGGCGTCACGCCGCAGGTGCAAAGCGAACTCGAATCCCGCGCCGCGCGCGTCATCGACGCGACGTGCCCGTTCGTCACCAAGGTGCAGCACCTCGCCGAGCGCGCGGCGAAGCAAGACCGCGATGTCGTCGTGGTCGGCAATCCAGACCACCCGGAAATGATCGGCGTCGTCGGCTACGCGCCCGCGCACACGCACGTCGTACGCGATGCTTCAGAGGTCGCCAACCTGCCGCCGCTCCACGCCCCGCTCGTCGTTTCACAAACGACGCTCAAACTCAACACTTTTCTCGAAGCGGCGGAAGCCGTCCGCGCCAAGGCCGACGCCGAACCCCAAATCGTCAACACCATCTGCTCGGCCACGCGCGACCGGCAAGACGCGGCACGCGCGCTCGCCGGTCACGTCGATGTCTTCTACATCATCGGCGGCAGGCACTCATCGAACAGCATCAAACTGCTCGCCGTCTGCGAGGAACAGTGCGCCCGAAGTTTCCTGATCGAAACGCTCGACGAGATCGACCCCGCTGACCTGCGCGGCGCGGCGCGCGTCGGCGTCACCGCCGGAGCCTCGACGCCAAACTGGCTCATCGAACAAGTGGTCAACAAGCTGCGCGAAATCGGCGAGGCCTACGGCGCGGTCGAAGACTTTGCGCTCCGACGCTAACAAGACGTTCTGCGCTCATGGTGTCGACGGGTCGGCGACGCCGGACAAGTCCATCCACTTCAAAAAGCCACCGCCGCTCTCAGGACTAAAGAGAGCGGCGGTGGCTTTTCATTCTTCTCTTCGACGACTATATATCGTCTTCGGCGGCATCGGCGCGTTCGAGCGCGCTGACGACCCAACGGGCTTCTTCAGAGTCGAGTTCGTCGGCCTTGCGTTCGAGGGCATCGCGCGCCACATCGGAATCGACGGGGTCGCCGAGCAGATCGACGAGTACCGATGTCGGCGTGTGGAGCAGAGCCTCCTGCGCGATGGCGCGCACCGACGGATTAAGGTTGCGCGCAAGTTCGCAGATTTCGCTCGGCGCGAGTCGCATCGTAATCGTATCGGCCAGTTCATCGACGCGCCGGTAATCGCGTGCACGGAGGGCGCGCCCGAAAAGCTGCGCGAAGACCTCCGCCGAACGCGCCTCGTTGTGCAGGACGGCGGCGCAGGTCTCGGTCATCCGACCGAGTTCGCCCGATTGCTCGTCGCTCAGAACGGTCGCGCCCGCTTCAGACGCGCGTTCGTCGAGCGCAGCCAGCAGGCGGCTCAGTTCCCATTCGGCGTGAGCATCGTAAGGCGTGGTCGCCGCGCGCGGCGTAACCGCAGCCGTCCCTGAAACCGAACGGAAGGCACGTTCGACGAGACTGCGTGTCGCGGGGCGCAACCCCTCCCAGACACTCGCCACACGCGCTCCAAAATCTTCAATCGTCATCGCGAGACTCTTCTCCATGCCCGTTTTCCCCGGCGGGCGGGCGTTCAGACCGGCGCTACTATAGCGCAATATAGTAGCAAACGCCGAAAAAGAATGCAGAAAGCGCGCGTCGAAAGTCGGGAGTCAGAAGTCAAAATTCTAAATTTAAGACGGGACTCTCTACGGTTCCGGATTCGGACTCGCGCCATCCTGCGAGGCGCAATGTCGCGCCCCGCGCGACGGCGAAGCATGGCGAATCTCGGCAGCCAAAGACCGTCCGGCGATGTATGTTGACCGCTCGCGGGTGGCCGCCGACTTTCAAGCGTTGTGGTCGATGATTTCGGTGATGGTATCGAACGTAATTTTGACGACTTCACCATCGGCGCGTTCCATCTTGACGCTCGGCTTGGTGAGCGCCTGCGTCGTCTTCATGCTGCGGACGATGCCGCGCACGCGGTCGCCGCTTTCGGTCACGATTTCGACGTTGTCCTTACCGTACAGAGGCTGCAAGGCAGCGAGGGCTTTTGTCACTTCCACTGATGTTAGAGTTCCTTATCCGAGTTTGCTTGGTGTGCGAGACATGCTGATTAAACCGTGTCGCCGTTTGTCCGTCGCGCGGGCACGGCGGCGAATTGCCTTGAACGGTCTCAGGCATCTCCTTATCGACGCGACGTTGAGTCTATGCTGCATGAAAACAAAGTGCAACCAGAGGGTTCCGCGAGGCGTATTACCGAACGTGCCGAATGTTCGTCGATGTCCCTCGCCGCAAACGTCCAAAGAAAAACCATGCAAATTGAAAATGAAAAGGCTGAGATGAATCAGTTTCGCGCGGGCGTCGAGACCGTCGAGTGTCCGGGTTGTCGCGCCGCGATGCTGCGCGGGATGCGCTTTTGCCGGCTGTGCGGTTATCGGCTCGGCGAGGGCGTCGAGGAGTATGCCGAAACTCGCCGCTTCACGAATTCGGACGCCGCGTCCGCGACGCACGCCGCGCGGACGACCGCCACCACCGGCGCGCC
>JBGTHJ010000386.1:0-2802 GCA_041746175.1 Pyrinomonadaceae bacterium | reverse complement strand
GTTCCGCAACACCCAGCGCATCGCCCTCAGCGACGCGCGCAGGTTTCCCTCGCGCCGCGCCGCGCCGCGCACCGTGTTCCAGAGCGCGTACCGGAGAAAGAACTCGGGCAGCGTCCGCGCCGGAGCGTGGAGCAGGTAGAGCGACAGGAAATTTTTCCGTTTATGAAACTCGATCTCCGGCGCGGCGCGTGATTCGAGCGGCTCCTGATGATAGACCTTCGCTCCCGGCACGACGACGAGCGACTTGCCCGACTTGAGCGCCCGCGCGCCAAGCTCGATTGATTCGACGTACATAAAAAAGTCTTCGCGAAATCCTCCGAGGCGTTTGAGAAAATCCGTCCGCGCGAAGATTGCCGCGCCGTCGATGTAGCTCACCTCGAAGGGGCGCGGAAACTGTCCCGCGTCGCGCTCGCCCTCGCCATGAAGTCGCTTGCGATAGACCCCGCCGAGTTCGATGTCGCCCCCGGCGCAGTTGATCGTCCGGTTCTGCTCGCTGAAAATAATCGGCGAGACGAGACCGGCGGCGGGATGCCCGCTCATGTATTCGTAGAGTCGCGCGATGCAATCCTTGTCCAGAATGATGTCGTCTTCCGTCAGGTAAACGTACGGGCAGGCGGCGGCCTCGATCCCGCGATTCATCCCCCCCGCGTAGCCTTGATTATGCGGGTTGCGAATCAGCCGCACATTCCCGAAGCCAGCGACGAGACGCGCAATCTCGTCGCTCGCCCGGCTCGGATTATCAACCACCGTCACCTCAAGGTTCGGGTACGACTGCGCCAACACCGCGTCGAGCGCCTGCCGCAAATAGCGCGGACGGTTGTAGCTCAGCACCACCACCGCGACGCGCGGACATTCAACATTCATCATCATCGCTTACGACTCAAAATAAGGGAGGCGCGGAATCTCGCGCCCGACTCAGGCAACGTTGCCCGAACGCGACGGCCTCAAAAATTTCGCTCCGAGCGCGGCCACGTACGGTCGGACGTAGAGACCCAACGGGTTGCGCAAAGCGACCGGCGACATCACCGCCGCGTACACGAGTCCGACCACCAGACCGACTCCGGCCAACGCCGGAAACGTGACCGGCACAAAGTTTTGCGCGACGATGCCGCATCCCACCGCGAGCAGCCCGAACCGCCAGAACCACCCCGCCAGCGAAGCCAGCAGCCCTCTGACCGATACCGTGCCCGACTGCGCGAGCGCGGCGAGGTTGGCGGGCAGGCTAATCAGGCAGACGCCGATGATGCCTCCGAGCGGCGCGCCGATCAACCCCAGCCGGCGCGTCAGCACGACCGCCACGCCGACCGTCAACAGTCCGTCGAACAACGCCGTAATCACGAGACGCCGATTGTGCCCCAGCGAAAAGAGTATGTAACCGATGGTCAGATTCAGGTGGCGCACGAGCATCCCCGCGAGAATCACGACGGTCAGCGCGAAGCCGCCGTACAGGTTGCCGCCCACCCACCACTGAACGAAGCCCTGATTCGTCGCCAGCACAACGCACACCACCGCGCCGCTGACCAGTAGCATCGCGTGACTGAGCGCGATGCAAACCCCGGCGAGCCGTTCGCGGTCAGCGCTCATCCGCATCTCGCTGAGCGCGGGAATCGCCACCTGCATCAAGAGTTGGGGTTGGTTGGCGAGCACGAGGATCAACTTGCCCGTACAGGCGTAAGCGACCACCGCCCCCGCGCCGAGAAAGTGGCTGACGATCAGCACGTCCGTGCCGAACAACAGCACGGTCGTCACTTGATGGACGGTCGCCCAGAATCCCTCTCGCAGACGGATGCGCGCCGCGCTCCACGGCAAGCGATGCAGACGCGAAGGCACGGCTTCGGGGAAGCGTCGTCTGAAACGATAGACCATCAACGGGAGGCTGATGACCTGCGCCGCAATCCAGCCCCACGCCATCGCATACAGACCCATCCCCGCCAGCGCCAGCCCGACCGTGAGCGCGATGCTGAGCAGCCATGCGCTCATCTGCGCCTTGGCGAGAAACGTCAAATCCTGTAGCCCCTGCAACGCGGCGTGAAAGATGCGCAACGGGAACGTCAACACGAAGACGAGCAGCACCAGACCGAGCGGGCCGCGCAGAGCCTCCCACGTCGTGGGCATCGAGAACCACAGGACGACGGCGGCGAGCGCGGCGAGCGGCGTCTGCCACAGCGCGAGCCGCGCCGTCTGCCCGATCAGCACCGCGAGTTCTGCTTTGTCGCCCGTGTTCCCGAGGCGTCCGGCGACGTAGGCCGTCTCGCGCGGCAACAGCGCGACCACGCCGAAGTCCAACAGCGCGAGATAGGTCAGCACCTGCGTGCCGACGAGCCACATCCCGTAATTGTGCTGCCCGATGCGACCGAGCAAAAACGGCGTCAGCCACAGCCCCATCACAGTTATCAAAAACTGGTTGGCGTAACCGAACCCGACACCGCCGAGAAAACGTCTGGTGCGACTCATAATAAAAATGCCATTCGCGCGTCGTCCATGCGCGCATCGTCCGTTCGCGCGTCGTCCCTCATCGACGGTCTGTCATCCGGCGGCGTCGCGCGTCCGCTCGACGATCTCGCGCGCCATGTCTGTCCATGTACGCTGGCGTAGGTCTACGGCGAACGGGTTGAAGCGACGCTTCCAACCGTCGAAACGGTCGCGCCACGCGAGGAGTTTGGCGGCGAGGGCGTCGGCGTCGGCGGGGTCGGGCAGAAGCATCTCGGCGAGTTCGGGCGGATAGAGTTCGGCGACCCCGGCGCGACCGCTGACGAGCGCGGGCACGCCGCGACAGATGGCTTCGTGGACGTTCAACCCGTA